>NZ_JBFAOV010000042.1:0-75965 GCF_040675375.1 Nonomuraea sp. NPDC049607 | reverse complement strand
AACCGCGCCCATAGCCCGAATGACGAGCCTCTGACCGGGCGACCTAAGCCAACTCCGGCGACGAAAGGGGCATCAGCTCGCGAAACGCACTCTGACAACTACGGACGTCGGCACATGTGGTTTGGCAGGTCACTACGAGGGGTCGCGGTTGTCTGAGAGGGCGGATCGTGAGGCGATGCCCTTTTGATCATTTGCCCTGCGCGGGGAGCGCTGGTCACAGGCCTCGTCACCGAGTTACGGACATGGTTGGGTGAACAATCCGGGCTCGATCTCCACGAGGATGCCCAGGCTGACCAGGCGTTTCAGTTTGGCGCGGGTGTTTTCGATGTTGTTGCGCACCAGGGGCAGGTCCAGCGCCAGGCAGAGCTCGCGTGCTCGTGTGGGCTGGCCGGTGTCGGCTATGAGGGTGAGGATTTGCTGGTAGGCAGGGTGTCCGGGCAGCGCGGGGGCTGGTGGCGTGGGTGCGGGATCGGGCTCGGTGGCCAGGGCGAGCAGGGTCTGGCGAGTGATCCGCAGGTGGTCGAGGTCCTGGTCGAGTTCCCGCAGGCGGGCGGTCAGCTCCTCGATCTGGGCCGGTGTCTGTTCGATCTGGCTGGTCAGCGCCTGCTCGCGGGCGTCGATCCGGTCCACAAGCCAGGTGCCGGGGTCGGGGGGCCCGCTCACGCCGAGCGCCAGGTGGGGGTGGAGGTGCCGGTCAGCCGAGCCAGCAGCAGCCCCGGTGGCTCACCCGGCGGCATCGGCGTCGCCGAGGACCCGCGCCAGATGGTCGGTCAACGCCCGTGCCGCGGCCATGTCCAGGTCTTTGACGCCTTTGGCGGTGACCGCCACGCTGGCTTGGCCATCCCCACGTGACAGCGTGACCGTGATCTCTCCGTTGCGTCCGCGCAGCCAGGCCACCAGCACCGTCGCCAGTGTCGCTAGCGCACCTCCTGCCCCCAGGATCACCTGCAGAGCGTCGGTCACCGGCCCCAGCGCCCCCGGCTCGGGATCCCGCTCCACCACAGCCACCCGGCCGCGCAACTCCGGCTCCTCCACCAGCCACCGCCGAAGGTCACGCAGCAGATCTGCGTCGCTACCGGACTCGATGCTCACCCGAACGTCCACCGGCACTCCAAAGCCGCCCCAGGGCCCCCACACCCGCCGATATGCCAAGAATCTACCTGCTGAAACAAGATGCGTACACGACCATGCAATACGTCAAACGGCGGACCAGTCGCTTCACAGAGAGGCGCTATTTCCTGAAGGAATCTGGTTTACCGCCCGCCTGCCGCGTGCACGTGGAGGGCAGGCGGGTGAACCGATCGGGGTACAGCCGATCGGCTTCTGGGTGATGCTGGGGGGTGTGGGTATCTGGGCGCAATAGCCGCTGACCGTCGGCCAGGTGGTCGACGCGCTGGTCGCGGTCAAGGCGGGGCTGCTGGTCGACCCTGACCACCGTCCCGACGGCCCAACACAGGAGGACCTGCCGTTGCTGCTGGCCGGGCTGCTGGCTAAAGTCGAGCTGGAGATGGCCACCCTGCTCCACCCGCTGGAGCAGGAGGATGGCGCGGCCGAGGCGGTCGCCGCCTACCTGGCCGGATGGCATGAGGTGGTCCACGTCGGCGAGGATGATCGCGACCTCTTGGTCTTGCAGACGCTCGCTAGCCGGCTGCGGCGCACCGTGACCGACCTCGATCACGCAACCGGCGGCACCGCAGCGTCATCCGGTGATCAGCCGATCGTGGTCCAGGCCGCGCTCAACGCCCTCCTGGCTGCCGCAGCCTTCCCTTGACGCGCTGCTGCATGCCGGCGATCCGGCCTACGACGAACAGAGCGGCCTCGACCACGCCGAACGCTAATCCTGTTCTCGCAGGTCACCTATGACGGTTGAGCCTTGCGATCCGAGGAGGCTTGACGTGTGGAACAAAGGGCCGGACAGCATCTGCGTGAGCTTCCGGCCGGGGAGTCGTACGAGCACACGACATCGTCATTGGCGCCCTGGGCAACTTTTTCGGGCATGAAAGCCTGCTAACGCGTATATTTTGAGGTGGCGCCGGGGGGCCGATGACGTAAGGGCGGCCATTTCTGGACGATGCCGGAGCAGGGGATGCCACCGGATGAGCTACATGGATTGATGCTGGCCCGGCCGGGTGCCCGGGTGCTTGTCGTCGGATCCGGGGCCTATGTCGCCCAGTCGCGCCTGCGGGCCGTACCAGCGGTCGAACGAACGGTCGTCGACCTGGGCCGCCACCTGACCGAACGGACCGGACTCGATCCGGCCCACCTGACCACGCTGGTGAACCCGAGGGATCCCCAGGAGTTCGGCTCCGCGCTGGTCGACGTCGTCGAGCAGGCGGACGACGTGCTGGTGTTCTACTACGTGGGCCACGGTCTGATCAGTCCGCGCGGAGAGCTGCACCTGGGCACCTTTTCGACCGTGGACCTGACCCAGGGGATCGCCAGCCATCAGGCCCTGCCGTACTCCACGGTCAGCGACGTGCTGTCGGAGTGCCGCGCGCAGCTCGTCCTGATCGTGCTGGACTGCTGCTTTTCCGGGCGAGCACAAACGGTGATCCAGCCTGGCATCGATCAGGTGTTCGCCGCCTCCCGGCACGGCAGCTACGTGCTGGCAGCAGCGGGCCGGGACGAGGCGGCCTGGGCGCTGGAGGGTGAACGGCACACCATCTTCTCCGGGGCGTTGATCGATCTGCTCGCCGGCGGTGATCCGGCTGCCGGGCCGTACCTGACCCTCGACGACGTGCACCGATCGTTGTCGCGCAGGCTCAGTGAGCGAGGCCTGCCCGCGCCGCGCCGGCAGGCCACCGGGTTCGGCGATCGGCAACGCCTGGCCGTCAATTCGGCCCACTCCGGCGAGTCCGGCGAGCAGGTCGGCGAGATCAGCCCCTATCTCGGGCTGACCTCGTTCGGTCCGCAGGACGCCGAGGTCTTCTTCGGCCGGTCCGAGCTGACCGCGCAGCTGGTCGATCGGGTCGCCGGGCAGCTGACCTGCCGGGAGTTCCTGATGGTGGTCGGCCCCTCGGGGGCGGGCAAATCCTCGCTGCTGCGGGCCGGGCTGATGCCCGCGCTCGAGCACGCCCCCGGGACCAGCGTGATGGTGTTCACTCCTGGCCAGGATCCGGTCAGCACGCTGGGCGACCGGTTCGCGGCCCTGGCAGGTTCGTCACCCGGTGAGTTGAGGGAGACGCTCCTGGCCGACCCAGGTCGCCTCCGGGAACTCCTCGACGGATCGGGCGAGCGAGTTCTCATCGTGGACCAGTTCGAGGAGATCTTCACCCAATGCAAGGACGAGTCGCAGCGGTGCGCCTTCCTCGCCGTGTTGCACGCGGCGTGCTCGGTCGCGGCGGTGGTCATCAGTGTCCGCGCCGACTTCTTCGGTACCTGCGTCGGCTACCCCGAGCTGGCGGCCGGCCTGGATCGGCCGGTCGTCGTCACCCCGATGACCGTGGCCCAGCTGCGGATGGCCATTGAGGAACCCGCCAGGGTGGCCGGGCTCACCGTGCAGCCCGCCCTGGTCGATCTGCTGCTTGAGGACATCGGCGTTGACCTGGGCATCAGCGGTTCCAGCAGCGTTTTGCCGCTGCTGTCGCACGCGCTGCTGGCCACCTGGCAGCGTAGGGAAGGCGGCGTGCTGACCGTCAGCGGCTATCGGGCCGCCGGAGGAGTCAGCCAGGCGCTGGCCAAGACCGCCGATGCGACCCTGGCCGCACTGGACCTCCCCGGGCAGCGGGCCATCCGCCAATTGCTGCCACGGTTGGTGGGGCTCGGCGAGAGCACCGACGACACCCGCATCAGGATCCCCCTCGACGACCTGCTGCCCATTGCCGACGACCGCGATGACACCTGGCAGGCGCTCGACCGATTCGTCAGAGCCCGGCTGCTCACCGTGGACGCCAACACCATCGAGATCAGTCACGAGGCGCTGATCCGCGCGTGGCCCCGGCTCCGCGAGTGGATCAACGTCAACCGGGCAACGCTGCTGGCCCGGCAGCAGCTCGATCGGCAGGCCAGGCACTGGGCCGACCACGAGGAGGACCCGTCCTATCTCTACAGCGGGAACCGCCTGGCCGCCGCACAGGAGGCCAGGACGCAGTGGGAGGCGGATCCGGCCGGCTTCCCGCCGCTCTCCGAGCGCTCCGCGCGGTTCCTGCGCACCAGCGTCGCGGCCCGGGAGCGGGCGAAGCGGGCTAGGAAGTGGGGCATCGGCATCGTGGCCGCCTCCTTGGCCGTGGCGTTGCTCGCCTCGATCGGCATCACGGTGAACGCCCGGAGCACCGCCGACGAGGCAGAACGACAGCGGCTGGCCGCGATCTCGCAGAAGGTCGCCACGCAGAGCGTGGAGGCCGCTGATACCGATCCCGAGCTGTCCAGGCTCCTCGCGGCGGCGGCGTTCTCGCTGAGCGGGACCTCCGCGGCTCGGTACGGCCTGGCCAGGGCCTGGGCCGATCCTCGAAGGAGGGTTCTGTCCACCGTGGTCATCGCGGTGTACACGCTGACCATGGGGCAGTTCGGCGGCAAGCCCGCAATCATCGCAGGCGGCGGTTACAGCGACAGCGGCCGCGGAAAGCTGGTGATCTGGGATGCCACCGACGGCAGGCAAATGCAGGTGATGGACGCGGCCAGTGCGGTCGTGTCGGTGGTCATGGGGCAGTTCAACGGTCAGCCCGCGATCATCTCCGCCAGCAGCAGCGGCAAGGTCGAGATCTGGGACGCCGTCAGCGGGCAGCGACTCCAGGTCTTGAATGCGGCGGATTCCTTGTCCGCGGTGACCATGGGACAGTTCGACGGCGAACCCGCGATCATCTCCGCCAGCAGCAGCGGCGAGAAGGGCGGCACGATCGAGATCTGGGACACCGACGGCGGCCGGCGGCTGCTCGCGATCAACACCGGCGGCTGGCTGTCCACGGTCACGACGGGCCAGTTCAACGGCAAGCCCGCGATCATCTCCGGCAGGAACAGCGAAGACGGCCAACTGGAGATCTGGGACGCGGTGAGTGGTCAGCGACTGCACGCGATCGATACGGCCGGCGGGATGGCCTCGGTGACCACGGGGCAGCTCAACGGCGCACCCGTGATCATCACCGGTAGCGGCGACACCATCGAGGTCTGGGACGCCAACGGTGGCCGGCGCCTGCGCGCGATGACCACGGCCGATTCGGTCTCGTCGGTCAGTTTGGGACAGTTCAACGGCCGGCCTGTGCTCATCTCCGGCGGCGGCGAGAGGAACGTCCACGAGAAGTCCGAGCGCCTGCTGGAGATCTGGGACGCCGTCAGCGGGCAGCGACTGCAGGTCATGGATGCGACGGGTTCGTTGTCCGCGGTGACCATGGGACAGTTCGGCGGCAAGCTCGCGATCATCTCCGGCAGCGACGGGTGGGACCGCGGTGACGTCGAGATCTGGGACGCGGTGAGTGGTCAGCGCCTGCACGCGATGGACACGATGGATGCGGATGGTGCGCTGGCCGGGGTGACCATGGGAGAGTTCGACGGCCAGCCCGTGATCATCACCGGCACCGGCGGTAGCGTCAGCTCCGCGGGCGGGGTGGAGGTCTGGGACACCGTCAGCGGGCAACGCCTGCACACGATGGCCACGGCCGGTGCGGTGTTCGCGGTCGCCATGGGACAGTTCGGCGGCAAGCCCGCGATCATCTCCGGCGGCGTCAGACACAACGATGAGAACAACGGATACACCGGCAGGGTGGAGGTCTGGGACGCCAACGGCGGCCGCCGCCTGCACGCGATGGACGCGACCGGCTGGGTGTCCGCAGTCGCCTTCGGACAGTTCGCCGGCAAGCCCGTCATCATCTCCAGCACCGACAGCTTCGTCGATGGCGTCGGCCGGGTGGAGATCTGGGACGCCGCGGACGGCCAGCGCCTGCACGCGATGAACGCCGCCGGTGCGGTCGCCTCGGTCGCCATGGGACAGTTCAACGGCAAGCCCGTGATCATCTCCGGCGGTGACGATGGCAGCGGCGGCGGCACGGTGGAGGTCTGGGACGCCGCCAGCGGGCAGTCGCTCCACGCGATGGACCTGGCGGGCGCGGTGCACTCGGTGGCCATGGGGCAGTTCGGCGGCAGGCCGGCGATCATCTCCGGGGGCGTCAGGCCCAGCGGCACCACGTACACGGGCAGGATAGAGATCTGGGACGCCAACGGCGGCCGCCAACTGCACGCGATGGACGCGACCGGTTCGGTGTCGGCAGTGGCGGCCGGGCAGTT
Source organism: Nonomuraea sp. NPDC049607 (assembly GCF_040675375.1). Lineage (NCBI taxonomy): Bacteria > Bacillati > Actinomycetota > Actinomycetes > Streptosporangiales > Streptosporangiaceae > Nonomuraea > Nonomuraea sp. NPDC049607. The sequence continues at coordinate 69,749 of NZ_JBFAOV010000042.1, read as the reverse complement.
CAACGGCAACCCGGCGATCATCTCCAGCGGGGGCGACGGCAGCGGCCGCGGCAAGATCGAGATCTGGGACGCCGGCGACGGGCAGCGTGTGCACCAGATAGACGCGGCTCACTGGGTGTCGGCGGTGACTGGGGGCCAGTTCAACGGCCAACCCGTCATCCTCACCGGAAGCGGCGACCTGCTTCAGGTTTGGCTCCCGTCGCTGCCCGCCGACCTGCTCGGGGGCGTTTGCGCACAGGCTTCTCGGCCTCTGACCTCGGAGGAGTGGGTTGAGCACGTCGGGCCTGACGATGCGTTCCGGCAGGTGTGCCCTGGGCGGACTATCGCGCGACCTTGATCGCTTTCTTCTTGATCAGTCCGCACACGGATGGTCGGCGATCCGAGAGAGATCAAGTACCTGCCACGCCCTCTGGTTTGGGGGACCAGTACTGGCGCTGGAACGAGAACGTACGCTAAGCCCATTCCGGCAGGTCGGCGCTGACGTTGAACACCGAGCCCCGGAACATACCGTTCAGGTCCGTTGTCGGCGGATGAGCCTGGCCATTTCACAGGTCTTCGACGTAGCCGGCGGCGATGTCGTCGGGTGGGTTGGTGTACAGGCGAAGGTAGCGGTCGTTGGCGTGGCCGAGGCGGCGTTCGAGTTCGGCCCGGTTGTGGCCGGAGGCCTCGGAGAGCCGGTAGCCGAAGGTGTGGCGCAGGTCGTGCGGCCGCAAGGCGCCGAGATGGCGTTCGCGGTCGCTGGTCTGGGCGTCGTGGAGGCGGCCGACCTGGTCGACGATGGTGTTGACCGAACGCGGCGAGAGCCGGCCACCGGGTCTGCGGGCGGCGATCGAGGATGAGGCCAGGAACAGGGCGTCGCTGACCGGGTCGGCGTCGCCGGGCCGTTCCTGGTCCAGGTAGTCGGCCAGAGCGTGCCGGGCGTCGCGGCCGACGAACACGGTGCGGACAGTACGGCCCTTGCCGCGCACCCCGGTGAGCGCGGCCTTCTTGACCCGGCGCAGCTCGGCCGGGTCGCACGGGTCGAGTTGGGCCAGGTCCAGGCCCACGAGTTCGGCGCGGCGCAGTCCGGTGGACAGGATCAGGTGGACGATGGCGCGGTCGCGCAGCGGGCGGGCGTGGCGGTGCAGCGTGGGCTTGCCGGTGGTGCCGCCGTGGCGGCGTCCGGTCAGCTGGTGGAAGTCTTCGATGCGGTCCAGAACATTCTTGACGGTGCGGACCTGGGCGGCGGCCAGCGCGCGGACCTGCGGAGCGGGCAGGCGCAGCAGGTCGACCTTCTTGGTGGGGTCGCCGTTGCGCAGCAGGGCGGCCGGGGCGTGCACGATGATCCAGGAGAACAGCGCCGACAGATGGGCCAGATGGTTGTTGACGGTCGCCGGGGCCATCGGTCCGGCGCTGGCGGTGTGGCGGGTGTTGCCGTGGTCGGACAGGTGGTCGCGCCAGGCGGCGACCTCGCGGGGAGTGACTGCGGAGAGGCGGTCGTGGCCGAGCCCGTCGGCCAGCCAGTCGGCGAACCGCTGCAGGTGCCGGGTGATCTTTGCTTCGACTTCGGCGGAGCGGACTCCGCGCACGGCCAGATCCAGATACCGCTGTGTCCACATCACCAGGCTGTCGTCGGCCTCAGCGAGCTCGTCACGAAGATCGACTATCTTTCGTGAAGTGTTTTGCGGCGATCCTGGCCGGGGCTGGCGGCCTGGGGGATGCTCATGGGACCAAGTTACTTCACAGAAGGGTCATTTCCTGAAGAGAAACGGTCTGGCCAACCCTGGGCCTTGTTACCCGATCACGCTCGTTTGGGGCTCATGACACGTTTCTTACCGGCACCCCAAGAAGCCCCAGGTCGCTACCGCTAATTCCTACACCCAGCCTCCTCGAAGGCCTACACGGCGCGTGGACGGTCCAGGAGGTGCTACGCCTGGCCGCCGTGGCCGAGCGCGTCTTGGAGCATCCCCTCGCACGCGCGGTGGTGGACGGCGCCACCGAACACGGCCTGCCGCTCAGTGACCCGGCCGACTTCGAATCGGTCACCGGACAGGGCATCGACGCCGGTGTGCTCGCCCCCGCCGCCGAGCAGCTGGCCCGCACCGGCCGCACGCCGATCCTGGTCGCCGTGGACGGCCGGCCCGCCGGCGCCCTCGAAGGCTTCCGGTAGCGATCACCAGCGGTCAAGCCGATGCTCACCAGGACAAACGCTTAGCGCACGATCCGGTTTCGATGTTCCTCAGACCCCGTGTCCCGATCGGGCTACTACGAATGGCGCGAGCGGCCGGCCTCGGCCACCGCGCAACGCCGGACGCTGCTGGCCGCATCGGTCGCCGAGATCTTCGCCGGCTCGCACGAGACCTACGGCTACCGGCGGGTGCACGCCGCCCTGGCCCGCCGCGGTGAGCACTGCTCGGCCGAGTTGGTGCGTGCCCTGATGCGGGAGCAGGGCCTGGTTCCGGCTCAGGTGCGGGCGTTGCGGCCCGTCACAACGGTGCAGGGCGACTTCCGCGGCATCCCCGACCTGGTCAGCCGTGACTTCACCGCCGCTCGTCCGGGCACCAAGCTGGTCGGCGACATCACCTACGTCCGCACCTGGGAGGGCTTCCTCTACCTGGCCACCGTGATCGACTGTCACAGCAAGGCGGTTCTGGGCTGGGCGATGGCCGACCACTACCGCATCGCCCTGATCAAGGACGCGATCCGGATGGCCGCCGGCACCGGCCTGCTCCAGCCCGGTGCCCTGTTCCACACCGACCGCGGCTCGAACTACATCAGCGACGAGTTCGGCCGCTTCCTGACCGGCCTGGGCATCCGCCGCTCGGTCGGCCGCACCGGCGTCTGCTACGACAACGCGATGGCCGAGTCGTTCTTCTCCGCGCTCAAGAACGAATGGCTGCACCGCTTCGTCTTCACCACTCGAGCCAAGGCAAGACGGCAGGTCATCCGCTATATCGAGGGGTTCTACAACCATCGGCGCCTGCATTCGGCGCTCGGCTACCGACCACCCTTCGAAGTGCTCAACGAGTCCCTTTCAACTCCGACGGCCGCATAGGCTACGCCCATAAGCTGGCTGTCCGGAATCTCCGTGGCCCCTCACGGCGTCGATGGCGATCATGATGTCACCCTACGGTTGATCTCGCCGGATCGCCGACCCGATGAACCCGGCGAAGTCTGGCTGCGGTCGGCCCAGCACCTCAATACGGGCGGCGCTGTTACCTCATCCACGCGCGAGACGGGATCACCAGCGCGAGCACGGGTCGGCAGGTCCGGGCGATGCGTGCGACGACGTTCGGATCACCTCGACTGCCAGCGACAGATCTTCTTGGAGGTGAGGGTCGCGCCGATGCGGGCGTAGAAGCGTTGGGCGGCGACGTTGGCTTCCGTCACCTCCCAACGGATCACCTTGCCCTCGGCAGCTTCGGCCGCGGCCTGCATCAGCCGCTCGCCCACGCCGTTGCCGCGTTCGGCGTCGGTGACGTACAGGTCGTCCAGGGCGAGGTAGTCCTGGCCGGACCAGAAGCTGATGCGCCCGAACCAGGAGACGTAGCCCACGGCCTGGCCGTCTCGCTCGGCGATCAGATAGGTGATCTCCGGGCGGGCCAGCATTGACTTCAGATCCTCGACGCTTGCGGTGATGGCCGAGGTCTGGCCTTGGTGTTCGGCCAGACCTCGCATGAGGTCGTGCACGGTGGTGGCGTCATCGGGTGTGGCGCGGCGGATCGATGTCATGATGATCCTTTCAGGTGTGCTTCAAGTCGGTCGCCGCTTACAGGGCGGCTCTGGTCGTGGTCGCGGGAGTGGCCGGCGTCGCAGCGGTGTTGCTGAGCCGCTGTAGCGCCGGCGATCAGGCGATCCCCGCTCACTGAGAGCCGGCTTGCCCCGTGGGTGACGGGCGGCCGGGCGTCACCAGCGCTGCGATGACTGCGCCGACCGCCGATGCGATCGCGGCCACGGTGAATCCGCTGGTGAAGCCGTGCAACGTGGTCCCGGCCAGGCTCGCGGCTGCGACGCTTGAGATGACGGCGGCTCCGATGGATGCGCCGAACTCGTGGAAGGTGCTCACGATGCCGGAGGCGATCCCGGCCTCGTGGGGCGCCACTTGACCGAGTGCGGTCGCCGAGGCGATGACGAACATCGCGCCGGTGCCCGCCGCCGCGACGGCCACGCCGGCCACGACGCTGACGACGTTCGTCGAGAAGGCCGGTACGGCCATGCCGATCGCCGCGACCGTCAGACCCGCGACGGCCAGGGCGCGCCCGCCCCAGCGGCCGAGCAGGCGTCCGGTCAGGTTGGCGCCGAGCATGGTCGCCAGCGCGACCGGCAGGAACAGCAGCCCCGCCTGCAGCGCGCCATAGCCCAAAGCGTGTTGGAAGTAGAAGGTTCCCAGGAAGAACACAGCGATCATCAGTGCCGTGGCCATCAGGATCAGGAAGGCCCCGACCGCCACAGGGCGCCGGGCAAGCAGTCGCACGTCCATCAGGGGCGAACGTGCCCACCTCTGCCACAGCACGAACAGCACGTAACCCACGGCAGCCGCGAGCACGAGCCACCCGGTGAGAGCACTGAGCCACCCCTTCTCACCGGCGGCGATGAGGGCGTAGATCAACGACGCGCTGGCAGACGTCACCAAGATCGCACCGAGTACGTCGAGCCGGGGCCGGGAGGCGGCCGAAGGCGTACGCGCCGGAAGCAGTACGGCGAGGACCACAGCGATCACCAGGCCGATGGGCACATTGACGTGGAACACCCACGACCATCCCGGACCGGCGGTGAGCAGGCCGCCGAGGAGAACGCCGAGCGCGGCGCCGCCGCCGCCGAGCGCGGACCAGACCCCCAGGGCCTTGTTCCGCTCCTCTCCGTCGAACAGGGCGACCACCAGCGACAGAGCCGCGGGCGACAGCAACGCGGCTCCGACCCCCTGTGCCACGCGACCGGCCAGCAGCATGGCCGCCGTCCCCGCCAACCCTGTGACCAGCGATGCCACGGTGAACAGCAACAGCCCGGCGATCACGATCCGTTTGGCGCCCAGCAGGTCTGTGATGCGGCCGCCGAGCAGCATGAGGCCGCCGAAGGTGAGCGTGTACGCGCTGACCGTCCAGGTCAGGGCCTCGCGGCTGAGTGCGAGGTCCGTCTCCATGTGGGGCAGCGCGATGGCGACGACGGTGACGTCGAGGATCAGCATGAGCTGGGCCACGCCGAGGAAGCCGAGGATGCGCCACCGGCCCGGGAGCGGCTCGTGGAGCTCTGCCTGTTGCGCTGCGGGTTGAGTCATCGAATCCTCCAAGCGCTATCTCGTATGTCCATATACGAGTTCTGCTGCACACTATAAGCCGTATATGCGTATACGAGATAGGGTGCTGGCATGGCTGCACCTTCTGCGCGCTCCAGGCGCCGTGCCGACGCCGAGCGCAGTATCGCCCGCATCGTGTCGGCCGCTCGCGAGTTGATGCGTTCGAACCCGCATGCGACCACCGATGACATCGCGCTGGCTGCCGGCGTCGGGCGGATGACTCTGTACGGACACTTCCGGACTCGGGCCGACCTCATCGAGGCGGCACTTGTCGACGCGCTGCGAGAGGGCGACAGGCTGCTGGCCTCCGTCGACCTGACCGGGGACGCGCGCGAAGCCATGGGCCGTCTGTTGGCGTCCAGTTGGGAGCTGGTGGCCGAGTCGGCGGCCCTGCTGGCTGCCGCCGAGGAAGTCCTACCCGCTGGACGGATCCAGGACCTGCACGCCGAACCCGTCCAGCGCATGGCCGAACTCGTCCACCGTGGCCAGGATCAGGGCGTCTTCCGTGCCGACCTGCCTACCGCCTGGCTGGTCAGCCTTACCCACTACATCATGCACGGCGCGGCGAACGAGGTACGCCAAGGACGCCTGGCCCGGACCGACGCGGCCGACGTGGTCACCAAGTCCATCCAATCGGCACTGGCCGCCTGAGGCGGAGCTTGCCTACCAGGCGGGGGCGTCAAGCTCGGAATCCCTCGATGGCGTTGGGTCCATTCCTGGTGCTGTCCGGGGGGCGTCGTCACCGCAGCCGGTCCGGAGTGAGGTGGCGGACTTCCTGTAGCTCTTGCTCGGCCTGCTGCTTGCTCGCGCCTGTGGCAATCGATCGCCTCGTTCCTCGCGAGCAAGGTTCAGAGCAGTTGTGCTTGCAAGAATCCGGCGAGAAGAACGGCGAAGCCGCCAATCTCGCCCACGATGAGCGCCGTCATGAACGCCGTTGTGCCGCGGACTGGATGGTGGAACTGGTTGTTGGTGTCCCGGCGCCAACCGTGAAGGACATAGCTCACGATCGCCGCCATGAAGAACGCCACGACGACTCCCGCCGCGGCGAGATCGACTGCCGCCGGCCAGCCGCTCAGTTCGACGAAGACCGCGATCTGTAAGGTCGCGAAGGAATACAGCAGTGCGGCACGATGCGCGATGTCCACATAGGGGTGAGCCCTGTGCCGCTCCGAGTGGATCATCTGCAGGTATTTCCATACGCCCAGCGTCAGGGCCGCCAGAAAGATCAGTCCTGCCAACAGCAGCACGACGATGGTGTCATCCCCAAGGGGGGCGTCGCTACGCATGTGGGTCTCCGTGAAGCGGGTCGGTAACGAGGTCGTGACGAACGTAGAGTCCGTCGCATGGGGTGATCGGTGCTTTCCGCTCTGGCCGACCGTGCCCTGAAACGCCCGATGAGGCGGACCGGCAGGTAGCGACCCCGGTTCTCTGCCAGGAGAGGGAACGTTGTGTCGGTGAAGCGCTGCCCGTCCTGGTCGGCGGCCGACCGCTGCGCCGCACGTGCCACGCCGGGCATGCCCTTGGGGCGGCTTGTTTGATGCGGCGCCGACGCACTTTCTGGGGGTATCCGGGCGCGCCGGCCGCTGCCGGTGCTCGTACCTCTTTCGATGCTTCTCGCGGTACCACGTGCCACTGCCCTTCCCGTAACTCGAACATCGATGTTCAAGTTATGGGAGCGTATCCGAGTCTCCGTCATGGAGCCACATTCCCCGGCATCCGAGAGCCGGGGTGTACGGTGACCGGCCGGACCATGAGACGACCGACGCCCGCGGGGCTGACTTGATCACGGTGGCAGTCGACATACTCGTCAAGCCGTCCTTCATCACCGATGGGGGCGTGGCTGAGCTGCGTACACCCGGCTGGGGTGACAGAGTGATGGCCGAGACGGTCGGCCTGGTCTCGGTCGACCATTTGACCGGCGCCTTCAACCTCCTCATCGGTTTCGAGCCAGAGGAGAGCCGATAGAGGACAGACCATCCCGTCTCGAAGGCTGTCGGGACCCCCTGGGTGCTCGTCGCTCGTCCGTGCCTGTCTGGCGCCTGACTTCAAGAGCATGCGCTGTCGAGATGCCAGGTGTGGTGGTATGCCGTGACGCTGGCTTCGCGTGGGACGGGGGCGCATGGTCCGTGGTGTTGACGACGATTCAACACCGTGGCGTGCGTGCTCGATTACCGCCGCTGAACCCGGCCGGTCTCTGCAGCCTGGAGAGGTGGTCGCTGCACCTGCTTCGCGACCGTGGTCGCCTTTGTGGCCGCCGCCGTCTCACTCCTCCCCGGCTTGGGTGGTGGCGAGGTTCCGGCCGTTGTCCTTCTTGATCCCCGGCCGGGGACAACGGTCAGGCGGCGTGCCAAGGTAAAGAATTGGTCGGTAAAACGCCTGCCTGGTAGGCGTTTTTGAAGCGTTTCTCCGTAGCTGGCTTGTACCGCTCTATGCCATTCGCATACCTTCAATGTCAGTTACGACGTAGGCCGGGTGAACATCCGCGCCACAGTACGTCCCGACCATTGCCGAGACCGCCTCTGATCTGTGTGAACACGGACAACGACGCGGCCGCCGAATCCGCACGGACAAACACGCGGAACCGGGGACCCACATTCTGTGGGGTGAATCGGAACACCCTCCCGCGAGGGCATCCGTAGGGCACTTCCACGCCCGAACCCGTCAGCTAACCCGGTAGGCGGAATGGAAGCAAGGAGCAATACCTCTTCATGACCATCAACGCCTTCACCCGTGCCCTGACGCCCGCCACCCTCACTCGCCTCGCCCTCGGCGTGAGCGTCGCCGCCGGCGCGGTTCTCACCGCAGCCCCGGTCTTCGCCGACCAGGCGTCCGGCGCACGTTCCGACACCGTCGCCTCGCACAGCGCCGAGGAGAAGAGCGCCGGGCAGGTGAGCGCGCAGTCCGTCCTGAAGATCGCCGAGTCGCAGGTCGGTGTGACCGAGAACGCCGCGGGCGGCGGCACCCCGTTCCACAGCTGGTACATGTCCTCGCCCCGCGCGAAGGAGACCGTGGCCCGGGACGGCGGCAGTCTGCAGTCCTACGCCAACGCCCCCTGGTGCGCGATGTTCGTCTCCTGGGTGGGGGAGAAGGCCGGCGCCCGGTCCACCGTCGGCTGGGACGCCTACACCGTCACCTACGCCAAGTGGTTCGAGGCCAACAAGCACTGGGGGAGCCAGGCCAAGCCCGGCGCAGTGGTCTTCTACTCCTGGAACGACAAGTCCGTCGAGAGCATCGACCACGTGGGGCTGGTCAAGCAGGACAACGGCGACGGCACGATCACGGCCATCGAGGGCAACACCGGCAACGGCAAGGTCGAGGAGCGCGTCCGGCCCAAGTCCCAGGTGGTCGGGTACGGCTACCCGCAGTACAAGGCCTGACAGTCGACCGAGGCGCCGGTACGGCTGCATGATCTCCGCCACGGCGCCGCGTCGATCATGCTGGCCGCAGGGGGCGATCTGAAGGTCGTGCAGGAGACGCTCGGGCACGTGTCGTCCACCTTCACGCGTGACACCTACACCAGCGTCTATCCCGAGGTGGCCCGAGCCGCTGCCGAATCCACCGCCGCCCTCATCAACACCGCAGCGGCCGGCGCCCAGAAGACCCGGCTGATCAGCCTGCCGAGTCCAACCGGCGCGCCCACCACCCGAACCTGAAGCACTCAGGCCCGCCGATCCGTCGGCGGGCCTGAGTACTTGCCCTCCACAAGCAGCGCACGGATGGTTCACCAGGTCTATCCCTGGCTTGCGCTGCAAGGAAGCGAACGGATCGGCGTGAGAAGCAGCGGATCTTTTATCTGCTGGTCGATAACGCCCGGTGGGCAAGACGAGAGAGCCGACCGGCGAGACGAGGCGACTTGGCCGAGGCTTGACCATGCCTGGAGCCGTGCCTGATGGGCGAGGCTGAGCGGGCGTTCTGGCTTGATCTTCTGGTGGTCGTCTTTGGGGTCTGAGTTGATGCTGGACGAACGATCTACCGCGATACATGGTCCGTGCACAAGAGCAACCAGCGAGCAACCAGCCGTGATCAAAAACGAGATCCGAGGCTGGTGAGAACCGAGGAATCCCAGGTCGGACGCGGTTTTGAAGAGTAGGGCGGGTGGGACTTGAACCCACCGACCCACGGATTATGAGTCCGATGCTCTTGACTCCTCCGCCGAGTCGCCGGCATCCGGGGCTTCTGGCTGATCGGATACGCGCGCGGATTGTTGCTGGCGTAGGAGGGCGTGGGCGACGGCGGCGGCTGTGACGGCCTCTTCGCGTTGCTGCTGGGCGGTTTTCAGGGCGTTGGCGAGGTCGGTGAGTTCGGTGCGCAGTCGTTCGGTCTCGCTCAGGGACGCGGTTCTGGATTGGTCGGCGAGGGTGCGGGCTTGTTCGGCCACGGCGGCCGCGGTGACCGCTTGTTCGCGCTGCTGACGTTCGACGATCAGCGCCTCTCGTAGCCGGTCGGCTTCCGCCGCGTGCGCTGCGGCGGTGCCGCGGGCTTGGTCGCGTTCCTGCTCGGCCCTGCGGGTCTGGACTTCCTGCTCCTGAAGGTGGCGGCGGAGGTCGGTGAGGTCGTGCTGCTGGACAGTGGCCTGGCGTTCCAGGTCTGCGACACGGGCGGTCGCCGCGGTGTGCAGCTCGGTCAGTTCGGCGGTTCGGTGGCGGGCGGTGTCACGGTGCTGCTCGGCCTGGCGTTGCCGGCCAATGGCTTCGGTGGCGCGTTGCTCGGCCTGAGAACGTGCGTTCTGGTGTTCGCCCACCTGGCGCCAGGCGTCCTGCTCGCGTTCCTCGGCGCGGTCGCGGGCGGTCTCCGCCTGTTTCTGCGCCTGTTCGGCGGCGGCGACATGGGCGGCGGCGGTGTTGGCGATCGTCGTGGCGCGCTGATCTGCCGCCGCGGCTCGCTGGTCGGCCGCTGCTGCGGCGGCGCGGGCCTCCTCGGCTGCCTGCTCCGCGGCCTGGACCTGTGCCAGGGCGCCACTGCTCAGCTCGGTCAACTGGGCGCTCAACGCAGCCTGGGCAGCCTGCCACTGCTCGCCGGCGGCCAGCAGCGGGCCGAGGAGACCTTGGGCGCGCAGCAGCGCGTTCGCCACTGGTGCGGCGTGGGAGGCGGTACGTGCCCGGTAGGCGGCGGCACGGCAGGCGTCGCTGCAGTACTTGGCGCGGCTGCTGCGTCCGGGGAGGGCGTTGGCGCAACCGGGCCCGGCGCATCGCAGTTCCTCGGCCGTCTCCATCGTCTCGTCGTGGAGGGTCAGCTCGTCGCCCTCGGCTGATGAGTCGGCTGCCGCAAGTTCCTGATCGTCTGCCACAGTCAGCCAGGCTAGCGTTCTTTGCGAACGAACGCACGTGTTACGTACGAACGCAAACGCAACCGCCTTCACGCCTAGCCCGTGATAACCTTCCTTATCGCGGGTCAGAATGTGGCGCCGGAGTGGGCGGGGGACAGGCGTGCACGACGAGCGGGAGACTTTGCCGACACCGGCCGCGCAGGAGCGGCCGCCGATCTTCGCGCCTCCAGAGAATGCGGCGGAAACCGGCGGGCACACCGCAGCCGACTACACCCTCAGCGCGGCCACTCAAGCCCGAATCGCCGACGGCGTCCCAGCCAACACCCGCCGCGCCTACGCCCGCCAGTGGACCCTCTTCACCGCCTGGTGCGCCGAGCACGGCCGCATCGCGCTGCCCGCCACCGCACACACCCTGGCCGAATACACCTCCCAGCTGTGCGAGGCCGGCCAGGCGCCGGCCAGCATCGAGCAAGCCATCGCCGCCGTGCGCACCATGCACCGCCTGGCCGGACACACCGGACGGCCCGCCACCGAATCCGCCCGCCTCGCCCTGCGCGCCTACAAACGCCAGCGCGCCGAATCCGGCGGCCGCGGCCAGCGCGAGGCCCCGCCCATCACCATCGACGCGCTGCGCGCCATGGTCTCCGCCTGCGACCTGACCACCGCGATCGGGCGACGCGACCGGCTGCTGCTCGTGCTCGGCCTGGCCCTGATGGGCCGCCGCAGCGAGCTCGTCGCCCTCACGCGGGAGGACGTGCGCGAGGTCGCCGACGGCCTCGAGGTGACCATCCGCACCTCCAAGACCGACAAAGACTCGACAGGCGAGACCATCGCCATCCCGCGCGGCACGCACCCGCTCACCGACCCGGTCGCCGCCTGGCGCGATTGGCTCGACGATCTGGGCCAGGCCGGACAAACCACCGGAAGGCTGCTGCGCCGGGTCAATCGGCACGGTGGCCTCGGCCCCTCGCTCGGCGCCGACGCGGTCAACACGATCGTCCGCCACCTGGCCGTACGCGCGAACGTGCCCTACGCCGACACCGTCACCGCGCACAGCCTGCGCGCCGGCGGCGCCACCGTCGCCTACGCCGCCGGCGTCCCGGTCGCGGTCATCGCCAAGCATGGCCGCTGGGCGCCCGCCTCACCGGTGGTGTTGCGGTACATCAGGGCCGTGGACCGTTGGCGGGACAACGCCATGCGCAACGTGGGCCTCTGACCAGCCGGCTTTGCGGGCCCCGGCACCGCGGCCGAGCAGGCGCGAGCGGAGACCCGCGCGGCTCGCGACACCCCGGCGCCGCCGCCGCTTCGAGGACGAACGCGACCGGCTACGAACGCAGGACGACCAGGCCCGCCTGGGCCAGGCCACGGCCGAAACCCGCCTGGAGATGGCCAAGCGCGAACTGCAGATCCTGTGTTACGAGCTCGCCGCCGCTCAGGCCGCCCGTTGCAGACTCCGCTGATGCCCTTCGGTCAGGTTCATGAGGTCTGTTCACCGGAGGGCCGGCGAATCCGAGACGGCAACAGTGGCCGCGAGCCCTCCGGCGGCAGCAACCCCACTCGGATGGCACCGCGGGGTGCCGGTAGGAATCGTGTCATGAGCCCCGAACGGCGTTGATCTGCAGAGAGCTGCAAGGCCGAGGTTGGCCTGAAGGCCAACACAGGCGTCCTTCCCAAGTCGGAGATCGTCGGTGGGGAATCAGGGTTTCGGTAGGGGACAACTCCGACGCCGTACCGCCCTCTCGTGTCGGATCTTGATACGGCGGAGGCCGAGAGCCGGACTCCGTGAATCGGAGGAGCAACGTGAAGGGAAGACGCGCCGGCGCGGCCGTCCTGGCCTGCTTGACCGTGTCGTTGCCGGCAACGCCCGCCGTGACCGCCACCGCGGCGGCAGAGGCGAGCCCGAGCGGCCGGCCGAGTTTGCAGGCGATGCTGGACAAGGTCGTCGCAGGCGGTGCGGTCGCCGCGATCGCCGAGGTTCGCGACGGGGACAGGACCTGGCGAGCCGCCAGCGGCAAGGCGAAGATGAACCATGCCCAGCCGGCCCCGGTGGACGGGCGCTTCCGGGCCGGGAGCGTGACCAAGTCGTTCACGGCGACCGCGGTGCTTCAACTGGTGGGCGAGGGAAAGCTGCACCTGTCCGACAGTGTGGAGCAGTGGCTGCCGGAGCTCGTGGACAAGGGCGCCGACATCACGATCAGGCACCTCCTCCAGAACACCAGCGGCCTTCCCGAGTACTCGACGGGCATGATGGACGAGGCAGGCATCCCCAAGGAGCGCTACCGCACCTGGTCGGCACGCGAACTGGTGGAAAGAGCGGAGAAGCTCCCGCGCGACTTCCCGCCCGGGTCTGAGTACAGGTACTCCAACACCAACTACATCGTGCTCGGCATGCTGATCGAGAGGGCCACCGGCAGGCCGTACGCGACAGAGATCAGGGAGCGGATCCTGCGGCCGCTCGGCCTGCGGCACACCCGCCTGCCGGGAGCCTCACCGGAGGTGTACGGCCCGCACGCCCACGGCTATGTGCCAGTCACCAGGGGTGGCAAGGTCGCCCCCGTCGACGTCACACGGTTCAATCCCACGATGGCCGGCGCGGCGGGCGAGATCATCTCCACCACCGGGGACATCAACCGGTTCTACCGCGCACTGTTCCAGGGCAAACTGCTCCGCCCTGGTCTGCTGAAGGAGATGAAGGATCCCGGCACGACCGAGGGGTACGGGCTGGGGCTGGAGCTGGCGCCTCTTCCCTGCGGCACTGCGTTCGGCCACGGCGGCGGCGCCCCGGGCTACCTCACGGTGGCGTTCAACTCGGCCGACGGTTCGCGACAGGTCACATTGTCGATCACCCCGTTCTCCGGCGACCCTCACCAGGCGGCCAAGACCCTGCTGACCTCTGCGTTGTGCCCTTAGAGAGCATCAAGGCTGAGGTCTTGGCGGTGAAGGTGGTGGGCTACTCCCACCGCTGTCGCTCCTGGCGGTCCAACTGCCGTGATCGGGATATCTCGTGGCACAGCCCCAGGCGCGCCCACCGTCACCCCCAGAGCGGGGACAGTCACATGGCTCGGGCTCTGAAACTCTCCAGTGCCCTCGCCGCCGCGGCCGCCGTCGAGCAACTTTCACCAGGTTGGTCGCGCCTTAGCGGCTGCGGTTGGCGGGGACTTCGAAGATGAGTCCGAGACCTTCCTCTTCGTCCCAATCTTCGCCAACCTGGACGAAGCCGAAGCCGGCGATCGTGGCCAGGGACGCCGCATTGTCGGGACTGATCGTCGCCCGTACGGTCTTGACCTCCAGTTCGGCCGCCGCCCGACGCAACAGCTCGATCAGGATGGCTCGGCCGTAGCCCTGGCGGCGGAAGTCAGGAGCGACGGCGTAGCCGATCTCCACCATGCCCGCCTCATCGGGCGGTCCGTGAAACCCGGCATGACCGATGACGACACCTTCAGGCCCGGTCACCGCCTGCCGCGCCATCCACCGCGCGTGGCGGGGATCGGCGGCCATCTGGTCGATCCGAACCTGCCACAGCCACCGCGCTCTATCTGTCACGAAGTACTCAGTCAGCGCGACCCCAGCCGTGTCGCTGGCCGCGGGCAGATCCCCATCGAGCAGAGCGGACATCGCAGCGCTCGACAGCTCGACAAAGCGCACATGCTTCGAACTGGTGGGGAACGATGTGTGTCGATCGGCCTCATCTGTCACGTGCGGATGATCGCACAAACGTCTGACAGACGCCCAACGAATTTCGGACGGTGACCGGGCAAGATCGGCTCCGGCGGGGGTGCGGGCCGGGCTGCGGCCGGCGAGCACGGCTCGAGACGGACCTGAACGTGGAGACCAAGTCTGTCGATTCCCGCGGCGCCTCGCTCATCGGGTTCGGCATCACCCGGCTGTTGAACTTCGACCTCATCACCCGGTTCAAGCAGATCAACGTGATGAAGGTGCACCTGCCCCCGCCGCACTGCTGATGGTCAATGTGCGGGAATCCTCTTACCGCAACTCAACCGCGGGTCTCACCGTCGTGCGCTCCACCGGCGTCACCAACGTCCGCAAGATCAGCACGGGCGAGTACTGCATCGAGCTCGACGCGGACATCAACGTCGCCAAGACCGTGCCCGTCGCCACCCCGCGCTCGCCATCCATCTGGGAAGCCGCGATCTTCATCGACAACAACACATCCAAGTGCGGGGACCGTTGCTTGTGCGGCCGCCTTCTCTGGCATGCCGCCGAATCGGAATGGCGTGTCGGCAACAGCGGATCGCGGGGAAGGGGGGACCAACCCGGCAGTCCGGCTCGGGCTCGATCCTGGACAGGTCCTCCAGCCAGGCCCGCACGGTGTCGACGGCATGGGGCGGGGGTGGCCATCAGGAGCAGCCCTCTTCGCTGGCCCGGCCCTCGTGGGCATCGGCGTCCGGCGGGGTTTCGGTCCGAAGGCCGCCCGCACCCTCAAGATCGGCCGCTCCACTGCCGGCCCAGCGCCGAGCAGCGGCCCTGCTCTCGCGCGGCCCGTTTCTGCCGGGTTCCGGGGCCCGAAGCTGAACGTCGAGACGATCCTGTGCCCGGCCCGCCGCGGGCGTTAGGCGTCTCGGCTCACGATGCCGTAGTCGACCTGGGTGAAGAAGCCCAGGAACTCCGCGAGGGTCAGGCGGAACGTGCCGGTGTCCGTCGCCGCGTCGAGCTTCTTGTCCAGGTTGGGGGAGTTCTTGTGGTGGGGGTTGATCAGGGTGATGGTCGACGCCCGGGTGTCGAGCGCGGCCAGGGCGGCGGCCATGGCCGCGAGGTTGTTCAGCGACCCGCCGCGCGCCGGGTTGGTCTCGTAGTCGGGAGCCGGCCAGTTCCCGGCAGGCTGGAGATCCACGGCGCCGATCATGTAGGCGTGCCGGGCGAACAGGTACGGCTGCGACGCGGGCATGCTCACCGGCGGCGCCAGCGCGGCGAGGAGCTTGACGACCCGGCTCGCCCATGGGGCCTCTGACCGGCGGGGGAGCAGGTCCTTGATGACGGCGGCGCACGCGTCCTGGAACTTCGCGTCGGATTCCAATGGGGTGAGGCCCTCTTCGCCCGCCTTTATGGCGGTTCCTAGCTTCTCGACGATGACGGCGAGATGCGGGTCGAGGCGCTCGAAGTCGTCGAGCCGGGCATCGCCGAGCTGCTTCCGGAACAGGTCGACCAGTTGCCCGCCGACGTCGCGCCAGCTGATGGCCGCGGTGGGGATCGCCAGGCAGGGCGAGGGGTTCGCGGCTTGATGACCGACCATGAGCAGCAGGTTGAACAGCTCCGAGCTGGGCCGGTCGAGGGAGTCGGGTGGGCGGGAGATCGACTTGTTCAGATTCGTCACCTGGACCGAGCCGCTGCGCCGGAAGCGATGGCCGTACAGGCAGGAGAGGATGGCGTGACTGGCGACGCTGCCGTTGCTGATGGCGACGTAGCCGTTGACGTCCTCGTCGGGGGTTTCCTTGTCGGCGAAGAGGCCGTGGGCGCCGGCCAGGACGGCGTACGCGCGCTCGACGATCGGCACCCACATGGCGGTCCGCAATTTGTAGGACTTCTCCAGGTACTCGTCGCCCGGATCGTCGTCGGCGCCGAGCGTCCTGCGCCGCCGGTGGACGGGGCCTCCGATCTGGACCCGGGCGCGGGCCCCCAGGAGGGCGTTCTGGTTGCTGTGCGGGAAGATCAGGGTGTCCAGCTTGACCTGCTGGGGCACGCGGAACTCCTGGTTCTTGTCCTTGATCGTGCGGGTGAAGGTGACCACGTACGTGTCGTCGTCCTTCTTGACCATCCGCCGGATGTGGTCGGGGTCATGCTGGGCGATGGCACCGAGCAGCGACAGCAGGAAACAGTCGCCGAGCTCGCCCTGGCGTACGTCGTCGGGGCTCGGGCCGCCCCCGAGCCAGAGCTCGTTCTTGGCCGTCAGGGTGACCGTCGTCGGCAGGTTCACGCCGGAGACGTCGTTCATGGTCTCCAGCACCTCGTCCGAGGGATGGGTGTACAGGTTGCCGGGCTTCGCGGGCGTGGGCACGTCGATCATGCGACCGTCCTTGGTCGCGAAGACGTTCGGCGGCCCGAGCACGATCGCCTTGCCGACGGCGCCCGGCGCCGCCTCCTTGTCCAGGCTGGGCGACGCCTGTAGCGAAAACTCGTCGATGGTCACCTCGAACGCGGCGGAGATGTCGAAATAGTCCGGCTCCGCGTGCTTCGACATCGCCTCCACGTACGTGTCGACCATCTGTGTGAACACCGGCTGGATCACGACGTCCGGGAGCGTGTTCAAGACCTTCTCCCGATCCGCCTCCGTGCACTCGGCCCACAGTCGCAGCAGCTTCGGCCAATCGCCCAGTCTCCCCTCCGTGGCGAAGTACAGGACGGCCTCCTCGGCCACCGCCTGGGCGAGACGCGGCCGTAGGATGATCTTCTGGAGCTCTTCCGGGGTTTTGACGCCGATCAGCTTGACCAGGTCGGCCGCCCTCGCGACGACGGTCTCGACGACGACGGTCTCGGTGCGTTTGGTCTTGGTCAGCGGCTCGATCGTGCTGAGCGGCTCCTGGCCGATGACCTGTGCCTGGTGGACGACGAACGCGGTCTCCTCGACGACCGCCACCGTGCCCTCATCGTCGCTGTCCTGATTCTCCGCCCTGACCTGGGCGCCGCCGGGCTGGACCTGATCGCCGGCCCCGCGCTCCGGGGACGGCCACCGGCGCGTCGACTTCCGCTTCGGCCGCTGGTTGAACTGCTTCATCGGTTCACTCCTGTCAACGCGGCCAGAAGGAGGGGAAGGCATCGCAAGAATCCATCGCGTCCCAGCCCGCGTCAATACGGATCGCGTGCAGGATCGGGGACGTGAACGCCGCGACTGTGGTCCTCCGGTGGCCGGCGTTCGGCCGCGCTGATCACGGGGACGGCTGTTGCACTAAAAGGCGGTGGGCCGCTCGGACAGCCAGCGAGAAGCGAGATCGGCGACGATCGCTCCGCCGCGGTCGTTCAGGTGCACGTGGTCGACGAGGAGGTCGCGCCCGCCATGGCGGGCGATCTCGTCCCAGCTGCGCCCGAGCAGGTAATGCTGGGCGGCGATGGCGAAGGCCAGCGGGAAACTGAAGGCGTACGGCTGCCGTCCGCCCTGTGTCCGCAGGTGGTCGGCCATGCGCTCATGCACGGGCAGGTACTGGACCTGTGCCCGGTGCGCTATTTCCTTGATCGCGGCGTTGTGTCCGGCGAGCGATCGGTTGATCGTGGTGTCCAGGTCCTCGCCGAGTGGCGGCAGGGACATCACGGCGATCCGCGCGGCGGTGCGGGCCTGGATGCGGGCGATGATCGCGCCGAGGTTGGCTCGGTAGCGCTCCAGCGCCACGCCGTCGCGGACGTCGTTGGTGCCGATCAGGAGCAGGACCGCGGCCGGCCGGCATGCCAGGATGTCGGTGTCGAGGCGCTTTAGCAGGTCGGCGGTGGTGTTGCCGTTGATGCCCGCGTTGACGAACTCGTAAGCGCGGTGCTCGGGCCGTGCGCGCAGGGCCGCCACCCAGTCCGCGCCGAGCGTGCCTTGGGTCATGCTGGCGCCGGCCGCGACCACGCGGGGGCGCTCGCCCGGCGGGCCCTGAGCGCACAGGTCGGCCGGAGGGTCGTCGGGCGGGCGGAGGAAGGTGAGATGGGCCACGGCGCCGGTGCCGGTGAGCGCGACGGGCACCAGCAGGATCACGGAGATGACGATCCGTCTTCTCATGGTCAGTACCCCAGGCTGATGCTGTGGCCGACGGTGGCAGGGTCGGCGAGTGCGGCAAGGATGGCGTGGGCCAGGTCGGCGCGGGCGATGGTGATGCCGCGGCGCACGTTGCGGTCGATGGCGGTGCGGTAGGGGCGGCGCTCGCCGTCGGTCAGGCGCGGAGGCCGCATGATGGTCCAGTCCAGACCGCTGGAGAGGACGGCCTCGTCGGTGCGGGCGAAGTCGGCGAATCCTTCTCGCAGAAGACGGCGTAGCAGGGGTTTGACCAGGGCTCGGTTCAGCGGCCCGTCGCCCTCGTCGACGATGTGCCCGCTGGCGGTGACGACGATCAGGCGGCGGGTCGCGGTGGCTCGCATCGCCGTCATGATCGCGCGGGCGCCGTCGGCGCACACCGACCCGCCCGCGCCCGGCCTGGGCCCCAGGGTGGACACCACGGCGTCCTGGCCGGTCACGCCGGCGCCGATCGCGTTGGCGTCCGTCAGTTCAGCGGTCACCACGTCGAGCCCGGGGCGGTCCGGCCGGCCGCAGCCGGGTCGGGTCGCGGACGATCGCGGTGACGTGGTGGCCGGCGGCGAGTGCCTGGTCGAGCAGCTGCTGTCCGGTGCCGCCGGTTGCGCCGAAAAGGGCGAGTTTCATCAGGGACTCCTGGTTAGTAAACGCTCGCTAACTGATAGGGTGACGTTAGTGAGCGTTTACTAACTACGTCAAGTCGCGAAGGAGCAGCAATGGGCACCAGGGACGCGATCCTCGACGCGGCCGCCACGGTCATGGCGGAGCAGGGCCTGGCGAACGTGACCACGCGACAGATCGCCCGCACCGCCGGATTCACCGAGGCCGCCCTCTACAAGCACTTCACCAACAAGGCCGACCTGCTCGTCGCGGTGATGCGCGAACGCTCACCCGGCTTCGGCCGGCTGGCCGAGGTGCTGCACGGCAAGGCCGGAACCGGGGACGTCGTGGACAATCTCACCGCCATCGCCACGGCGGCGATCACCTTCTACAGCGGCGGCTTCCCCATGTTCGCCTCGATGTTCGCCGACCCTGCCACCCTTGCCGCCCACAAGGCCGAGATCCGGCGCAAGGACGTCGGCCCCCACAAGGTCAACGAAGCGATCGCCGCGTACCTGCGCGCCGAACAACAACAGGGCCGCCTGAACCCGGACGCGGACGTCCGGGCCGCCGCCGGTCTCCTGGTCGGCGCCTGTTTCCAGCATGCCTTCCTCGGCCACATGTCCACCCCCGCACGCTCCGACACCCACGAGGCGGCCGCCGCTTTCGCCCGCACCCTGTACGAGTCCCTCGCTCCCTGAGGTCGGGCGCTGGGACAAGCCGATCTCGGGGCGCCCAGGACGTGTGGGCCGCCGCTCAGCGCTGTCGAGCAGGGAGTCCGATGGCCTGGGCCCTCCCGCTCGGGTCCGTGAGATCGCCCTCGTGCAGAGAACGCCGCCGGCGGACCGTCCACTTGAGGAAGGAGGCGATCGCGGTTGATGGCCCATGGGATCGACCAGTCCGGGCGCCGACCTCAACCCAGCGGCCTGGACGCGATGCGCGTGAGTCGGCGCCTAACGTTCGCCCGGAGTGACAACGCCGGATTCGTACGCCAGTACCACCGCCTGGACCCGGTCGCGCAGCCCGAGCTTCGTCAGGATGCGCCCCACGTGGGTCTTGATCGTGGTCTCCGACAGGAACAACTCGACTCCGATCTCGGCGTTGGACGCGCCTCCGGCCAGGCTGAGGAAGAC
Organism: Nonomuraea sp. NPDC049607; assembly: GCF_040675375.1. Lineage (NCBI taxonomy): Bacteria > Bacillati > Actinomycetota > Actinomycetes > Streptosporangiales > Streptosporangiaceae > Nonomuraea > Nonomuraea sp. NPDC049607. The sequence continues at coordinate 49,761 of NZ_JBFAOV010000042.1, read as the reverse complement.
TTCACGCTCACGCTCCGTGAGCACCTTGAGCACGGCGTCCGGGTCGGTGTCGGCCTTGGCGACGAGCCGCCCGATGAGCCGGCGGGTCGTGGCGGGCGCGATGATCGAGTCACCCCGGTGCACGTGCCGGATCGCAGCGATGATCTCCTCACCTGGCGCGTCCTTCAGCATGAACCCGCTCGCACCGGCGCGCAGCGCGGCCAGGGCGTGCTCGTCGAGATCGAACGTGGTCAGCACCAGCACCTTCGGCGGGTCGTCCAGCCGCTGGATCTCCCTGGTGGCGAGGACACCGTCCATCCGGGGCATGCGGATGTCCATCACCACCACGTCGACGTGCCGCGACTCCAGCGCCGACAGGGCCGCCAGGCCGTCAGCGGCCTCGGCGACCACCTCCATGTCGGGCTGGGACCTGACGACCATGGTCAGGCCGTTGCGCAGCAGCTCCTGATCGTCGACGATCATGATCCGGATGATGGGAGACTCCTCGGCTCGTAAGGCAGGGTGGCCGACAGTTCGAAGCCGGCGCCGGGGCGTCTGCCGGCCTCCAGGGTGCCTCCCACCATGCTGAGACGTTCGCGCATCCCGGTCAGCCCGACGCCGGCCTCTCCGGCGGGCGGGCCGGCGCCGTCGTTCGTGATGGTGATGTGCAGTCTGTCCGCGCGCCAGGCCAGCGTCATGTCGGCGGCGGCCGTCGCCCCCGCGTGTTTGATCACGTTGGTCAGTCCCTCTTGGACGACACGATAGGCGGTCAGGTCGACGGCGGGGCGCAGCGGCCGGGCGTCCCCGACCTCCTGTACGGCGAGCCGGACGCCTGTGTCGCGTACCTGGTCGAGCAGGTCGCAGAGATCGCCGAGGCCCGGTTGCGGAGTGGTGCCGCCGTCGGCGCGCAGCACGCCCAGGAGCCCGCGCATGTCGCGCAGGGCCTCGCGCCCGACCCCGGCGATGGTGGCGAACACGTCCGCCCCGGGCGAGCCTGGGGCGGACAGCCTGCCACCTTCCGCCTGGCTGACCATGACGGCGAGCGAGTGGGACACCACGTCGTGCATCTCGCGGCTGATGCGGTCGCGCTCCGCCCGCGCCGCCTCCTGCCGGTCCCGCGCACGGTCGGCCTCCGCGCGCTCGGCCTTCGCTCTGAGCTCGGACATGAACAACACCCGGATCCGGCTGAGGCGGCCCAGCGACCACAGGCACGCCGCTGCGGCGACCAGGCCGACCGACAGTCCGATCCGCCATGCGACCAGCTCGTAGGAGCCCGACGAGCCGCCCCATGAAGCCGGATTCCACAGGCGGGCCAGGACCAGGGCCACCCCCGTCAGGGCGACACCCAGACAGGCCAGGCTGGGCAGCAGGCCGAGCCGGCCGCAGGCCGTGTAGAGCAGCAGCCCGAAGACCAGCGTGCTCGGCAGCAGCACCGCCGGATAGTAGGCGCCGCCCGGGTCATGCAGGGGCGGGAGTGCCACCAGCAACAGCATCGCCGCGGCGGCCACGCCGTACGCCACCAGCGGGCGCAGCCGACGCGGAACGACGCACCCATGCAGCACCAGCAGGCCGAGACCCGCGAGCAGGCGGAGCGGCAGAGGACTGTCCGAGGCCCGGAGCAGGCTCAACGAGACCAGGCCGAGCGGCAGGAAGAGCAGCACCGCGAGCAGGGCATCGGTGCTCACCTGATGCCGGTCGAGAAACGAGTCAACCGCGGCATCGGAAGATGACGGGGACTCTCGCACGCCCACCATTATGGTCGGTGTGCGTGAACGAGGTGCCGGCGGCGGGAGAGGTAAGCCAGCGCCGCCACCGCCAGAGCCGCACCCCACAGCGGCCACAACATCTCCGGCAGCCAGGCCCCCAGTTCGGTGTCCGCCCCCGCAGGGCCGACCTGCTCGCCGGTGAGCTTCTTGCGGACGTACATCAGCCCGGCGGAGGTGACGGGGAGGGCGACGGCCAGAGCCGAGTAGGCCGGGAGCCGTGCCGGAATCGCACGCCCGCGCAGGAACGGCACCCAGCGCGGCCAGATCTCGCCCCACGGCCGGACCAGGCCGAAGGTCAGGCCCGCACCGATGAGACCGAGCGTGCTGAGACCGGCGCCGATCGGGGTGATCTCGGCGATGTGGGCCAGGAACCGATCACTGATCCCGACAGGCACGCCCAGCAACCAGCCGAAGCGGGTGACGGCGTAGACGACGGGGACGGCGACCGCGACGGCGGTCGCGTACCGCCCGACCCGTAGCGCGCGGGCGGCGCCACCGGGCCGCCCGGCCCCTGCTGTCAGCGCGCGCGTCCCCAGGAGCATCAGGCTGACGCCGGCCGCCATCAGGATGAGCAGGTTGACGCTCGGCCACGTGAGCATGGGCGCGATCATCGAGAACTCGGCCTGGCCGGCGAGCGCGGCGACCAGCATCACCGGCAGATATCCAGCGGTCATCATGATGCGCACGTCAGGCAGGAACACCGCCAGGCCGGCGCCGAGCGCGACGGCCACGACGGCGGGGGCCCGGTCGAGCGGACCTCTGCCGCCGAGCACCGCGACGACGCCGGCCACCAGCGCCGACACCGCGAGCACGGCCCCGCCGGCTGCCGCCGGAAGAGGATCGAGCAGGGTGCTGCCCGCGCCCGTACGGCCGGCGTCGAAGGGATATGCGGGCCCTCCGAGAGCCCAGAGCAGGCTGAGGGGCAGATAGCTCACCGACCAGACGGCGACGATCAGGGTCGGCACGATCGTGGGACGGTTTCGTGGGGGAGAGGTGTTCACCCGGCCAATCTGCTGCCGCGGGGGTGCCCCGCACATCGTCACGGGGTCTCGGCCGGCTCCTCCGGAGGTCGCGACGGCGTCGTCCCAAAGGATGACGCTCGACGCGAGAGCGGGGCGCCCCAAGCGGGGGAGTCCATGGCCGCGAACAGTGCATTCCCTCACTGCAAGGGTGCGCTGTTCGCGTTCCGACAGAAACCCCCCGCTCGGGGACGCCGGGCTGGGGGTTTCTGGCTGTTCGTCCGGGTTACTTCAGTCCGTAGGCCTTGTGGATCGTCTGGTCCACGGTGTTGCCTTCCTGGTCGGTGGCCTGGGCGCGGAGGCCGACGGTGCCGTCGGTCCGGGACAGGGGCGGGTGGGTGATGGTGCCGGTGAAGGTGCGGTCGCCGGAGGCCGACATGGGGACGGGTACCCAGTGGGCGCCGCCGTCGAAGGTGGCCGAGAGCCGGAGCGTGGTCAGTTTGGCGTCGGGCTGCCCGAAGGAGCCGTTGTAGCCGGTGACGGTGATGCGGCGGGCGAGCCCGGCCGTGGTCTGGTTGTCCAGGTCGAGGTCCAGGTCGTAGCTGAGGTTGAGCCGGCGGACCGGCGCGCAGGGAGCCAGGATCTGGGTGACGAGCCAGCCCGCGCACAGGCCGTCGGTGAGGTCCTTCATCCCGGATTCGGGGCGCTTGGAGCGGAAGGTCCAGGCCGTTTCGACGTCGGTCGCGAACCGCTGTCCCGGCTGAGGGGTGTGGAAGGTGTCGGTGAGCCGGTATTCGGCCTCGCCGGACGGAAGGGTGAAGGTCGGCAGCCTGATCCCGACGGGCCCGAGCGCGCCGATCTTCTCCTCCAGGGGCACTTCCTGACCGTTGCGGTAGAGGTGCAGTTCGTCCTTGCCGCCGGCCCACGCCTGGAAGTTGGCACTCCAGGTGAAGGGCTCCTGGTGGTTGGGTTCGGGGCCCATGACGGGCACCGCCGCCGTGAACAGGTCGCCGGTACGGCACGCGAAACAGGTGACCGTGCCCGAGCCGATCACGCGGTCACTGTCGCGCGGGCCGCCGGGCACTCGGGGCTGCATGCCCCACCGCTCCGTGCGACGTCCCGCCTTGGTGAAGACGTCGAGCGCGACCGTGGTGTAGCCGGTCCTGGAGGGGGTGCCCTCGTCGTACCGCATCCGGACGTCACGCTGCCACGTCACGTCGGGCGAGACCGGCCCGACGTACTCGGTCACCGTGGTCCGTGCCTGCAAGGTGCCGTCGAGACCCCACGCGACGAACGGTTCGGAGCCGTTGATCAGCACGGGGGTCCAGCTCATGCGCACCGTGCCGGGGCGGTCCGAGTGGAAGCGGTCGTCGATCTCCTGGAGGTTCTTCCTGGTCACCCGGTAGTCGAGGCCGGCGGGGATCCGGCCACGTTCGGGGAAGAACAGCGAGTACATGTACGGCGTGGCCGGGCTGCCCTCGACCTTGACGTCGACCGGCTTGCGGGCCAGCGCCCTGCCCTGGTCGGCGGGCAGGCTCATGGTCGGGATCGGGTAGAAGGCCCAGCTTCCGGTCGGGTCGAGGAAGGCCCGTCCCGACGCGCCGTAACCGAGCACGCCCACCGCGCCGGCGGCCGCCAGGGCCTCCACGCGGTCGAGCCCGTCGCCGGAGCAGGTCGTCTCCGGGCAGAGGTCGCCGAGGTCGAGCAGGGCGAGCTTGCCCCGTACGTCCAGGCCGGACAGGTCGGTGCCGTGGCCCACGTCCACCAGCGGGATGGTCTGCTTGCCGGTCAGCTTGGGGATGTCGGGGGTGATGCCCGCGTAGCGGGGGGCGAGCGCGCGTCCGGCGGCCTTCATCGTGACGAGCGGCGCGCCCTGCCAGAACTGGCCGGTGAGGTCGAGGGCGCCCTGCTTGACCGGTTCGGTGGGCAACATCCAGTAATGGTGCAGCCCGTACGCCGGGTAGGAGGAGAGGAAGTCGGCCACGATGCCGCTCGCGGTGGTGCGCCGCAGGGCGTAGTGGGACAGATAGGTCTCGGTCGTGCGGGGGGTGTCCAGGCGGACCTCGCGGGCCTTGCGCAGGTCGAGGGTGACCGTCGTGTCCCGGTCCACCTTGACCTCGGGCGCGGTCGGCAGCGACTGCTGCCACTCGCCGTTCTCACCTCGCCAGGCGGCGATGGTGTTGACGCTGAAGGTGCCCGGATAGACGCTCGCCTCGCCCTCGACCGTCTGGTAGAAGGAGTCCAGGTCGTCGCGGTCGTCGGTACGCAGGAACATCCACGGGACGGAGACCGCGTCGGTCGCGCCGTCCGGCATGATCAGTTCGGTCTTGAGCTTGACCCTGCGCGGCTCGACGAACGCGCCCACGGCCGTGCGCACGACCACGTCGCCGCCGGTGGCCGCCACCGAACCCTCGTACCAGGTGGCCGGTCCTGACGGGTCGAAGGAGACGGCCACGTCCGCGGCGCCGTGGGCGGGGACGGTCACCGTGTCGCGGTCCAGCTTGAGCGCCCGATCGGGGGTGGTGCCCCGGTGCGCCGCGATGCTCGCGCGCAGGGCCAGCGTCACCGGCTGGTCGCCGTTGTTGGTGTAGGTGATCGTCTTCGTGGCCGGGCCGCTCTGCGGGGAGCTCAGGAAGCCGAAGTCGAGGTTGCCCGAGCCACGTACCTGCTGGGTGACCGCCCTGGCCACGTCGATGCGCCCGGCGCCCTGCTGGTAGGCGGTCAGGCCGTCGTCCTTCGAGGTGCCGATGAGCGCCGCCTTGAGCTGCGGGCCCGTCCAGTCGGGGTGTTGCCCGGCGAGGATGGCCGCCGCGCCCGACACGTGCGGGGTCGCCATCGAGGTGCCGGAGGCGGCGGTGTGGAGCTCGTCCACGGGTGAACCCATCGACGTGCCCCGCGCGCGGGCCGCGACGATGCCGACGCCGGGCGCGACCACGTCGGGCTTGAGCCCGTAGTCGAACGGGCTCGGGCCTCGGCTGGAGAAGGGGGCCAGTTTCTCCTCGCGGTCGATCGCGCCGACCGTCAGCGCCGCCGCCGCTGATCCCGGCGCGTTGACGGTACGGTTGCCGCCGTCGTTGCCGGCGGCCACGACGAACAGCGCGCCCGTCTCGGCGCTGAGCGTGTTCACCGCCTGGTTGATGGGGCCGTTCTGGTCCTCGTACTCGCCGCCGATGCTGATCGAGACCACCTTGGCCTGCGCGGCGGCCCACTGCATGCCCGCGATGACCTGCGACGAGGTGCCCGAGCCCGACGAGCTGAGCACCTTGCCCACCAGGAGCGTGGCCTCGGGCGCCACGCCCGTGTACCGTCCGGAGCCGGCGATCGTGGAGGCGACGTGGGTGCCGTGGCCGTGGCCGTCGCGGGCGTCGGGATCGTCGGTGAAGTTGGCCATCGCCCCGATCCGGCCGGCCAGGTCGGGGTGGTCGGGATCGACGCCGGTGTCGAGCACGGCGACCTTGACGCCCTTGCCCTTGTAGCCGGCGGCCCAGGCCTGCGGCGCGCCGATCTGCGGCACGCTCTTGTCGAGCACGGGCTTCATCTTGCGGTCGAGCCAGATCGTCGTCGGCGCGGTCGTGCGTGCGGAGGGGGACACGGCGGCCGCGGCCCAGAACTCCCGCGCCGCCTTCTTGTCCACCTTGACGGCGGCGCCTCCGACGCTGGCCAGGGCGACGGGCGAGGCGGTGGCCGGGAGCGCGTCGGCCCGTGCCGACAGCGTCGCGGCGGCCTGCTTGGCGGTGCCGTACTGGACGATGACCGGCAGGGTCGGGCGTTCGGCGTCGGTGTAGCCGTTGGCGGTCAGGTACGCCACGTCGAACAGGCCCTTGTCCACCTGGCCCGAGGCCACCGGGGCCATCGCGTCGGAGGGGAAGACGTAGAAGGAGTCGCCCTTCCGCAGGGTCACGAAGGACACCGGCGCTCCTCCGGCGCGCTTGGCCGGTTCCACGTCGGCGCGAGGGGTGCCGTCGGCGGCCTTGCCGTACGTCACCACGTCGCCGGTGATCAGGGTGAGCCGGGTGGCGGCGGGTAAGGCGCCCGGGGTGGGGGGCGGGGTGTCGGCGGACTCGGGTGAAGGGGAGGGCGTGGCCATCCCCATGGACAGGACCAACCCCAACGCGGTCAGCCCGGCGAGCGGGCGGCGAGCCATGGTTCTCCTCGGAGTAGTACAAGATCGAGCACCCAAACCTCCCATTCCGCGCCATATCCGGAAAGATGACCTTTCGACCTCTTCACGCCGTTGGCGGGAAGAGGACACGATGGGCGCATGCTCGATTCCCTGGGCCTGTCGACGGCCGAAGAGGCGCTGTACCAGACGCTGATCGAGGTCTCGCCGATCACGGCCGCCGACCTTGAACGGCTCGCCGGCCCGCAGGCCGCGCTCTGCGCGAGGCTCCAGGAACTCGGCCTGGTCACCCGGCTGCCGGAGGACCCGCCCAGGTACGCCGCGGTAGCGCCGAGCATGGGCCTCGACACGCTGATCAGCGCCAGGTCCAGGGCACTGACCGCCGCCCGGGGCCGCATCGCCGGGCTCAGCGCCGCCTTCCACCGGGCGGGCACCGAGCGCGACGCCGCCGGGCTGGTCGAGGTGGTGATCGGCAGGCAGGCGGTGAACGACCGCTTCGAGCAGCTCCAGCGGGAGACGCACCGCTCGATCCGGGTGTTCGACGCGCCGCCGTACGCCGGGGTGATCGGGGAGAACGCGCGTGAGTTCGACCTGCTGGCGAGGGGCGTGAACTACCGCGTCCTGTACGACAGGAAGGCGATGGAGCTGCCCGGGGCGCTGACGGTGGTCACCGACTACATCACCGCCGGCGAGCAGGCCAGGGTCGGCGAGGTGCCGATGAAGCTCGTCCTGAACGACCGGCCGACGGCGATCGTGCCGCTCCGGCACGACCTGCACCTGGTCGAATCCGCGCTGGTGGTGCACGACCCGACGCTGCTGGAGGCGCTCGGCGCGCTGTTCGAGATGAACTGGCAGCGCGCCGTCCCGCTGGGCGTGCGGCAGGGGCAGGCCCGGCTGCCCGAGGAGCGGAGTCCCGCCGACGCGCACGAGGACCTGCTGCCCCTGCTCATCTCGGGGCTGACCGACGCGGCCATCGGGGCGCAGCTCGGCTGGAGCGTGCGCACGGTGCGCAGGCGGGTGCAGGCGATGATGGTCCAGCTCGACGCGCAGACCCGGTTCCAGGCCGGCTACCAGGCCGTCCTGCGCGGCTGGCTGCGATGACGCTCGAAGCGCTCGGGCTGGGCCCGGCCGAGGAGGAGCTCTACGAGCTGCTCGTCGAGTGCTCGCCGGCCTCCCTCGACCGGCTCGCCGCGGGCTTCGCCGGCCCCGGCCTGCCCGCGCTGCTGAGCGGGCTGGAGAGCAAGGGCCTGATCAACCGGCTGCCGGACGAACCGCCGCGGTACGTCGCCGTCGCCCCCGACGTCGCGCTCGACGCGCTGCTCACCGTCGCGGAAGAGGGGCTCGCACGCGCCAGGGAGCGTGCCGCCGATCTGGACGACGCCTTCCAGCAGCGTGCCTCCGGGCAGCAGCAGCCGCTGGTCGTGGAGGTGATCACCGGCGCCGCCGCGGTACGGCAACGCCTCCACCAGCTCCAGCGCGCGGCCCGCCACCAGGTACGGACCTTCTCCCAGCCGCCGTACTTCGACCGGCACGCCAGCGTGGCCGCCCACCGCGAGCTGCTGGAGCGCGGCATCACCAGCCGGGTCATCTACGAGCGCGACTTCATCGACCGGCCGGGCGCGCTGCGGCTGATCGAGGAGATGATCGGCGCGGGCCAGCTGGCCAGGGTGCTGCCCAGCCTGCCGATGAAGCTCTATCTGGTCGACGACCGGTTCGCGCTGCTGGTGCTGCGCTACGAGTCACCCGACTCCGCGGCGCTCCTGGTGCACCCCTCCGGGCTGCTGGAGGCGCTGAGCAGGCTGTTCGAGGGGACCTGGGAGCGGGCGCTGCCGATGCGGCTGACCGGTTCGCGCGAGGCACCGCAGGACGACGAACGGTTGATCGCCCTCCTGCTGACCGGCCTGACCGACGAGGCCATCGCCCGCCAGCTCGGCATCGGCTACCGCACCGCCCAGCGGCGCATCGCCGAGCTCATGACCAGGCTCGGCGCCCACACCCGCTTCCAGGCCGGCGTACAGGCCGCCCGATCCCAGGCCCGCAGCACCCCTGAGGACCCGCGCGGCGCGCCAAGGGCGTCGGGTGCCTGAGATCGCCGCTCATCGAAGGTCGTCTGCTGTGCCACCGGGCTCATGGAGGTGGTCGGGAAGGGAGCAGTGCCGGGAGGGGTGTTCGGCCAGATGGGCCAGTCGCGCCTTCGACGCCTCGTCTGCTGGTGCGTAGATGACCATGCGGGCCTCTGGTGCGCCGGTCACGGTAAGAGTGGTGGTGGTCAGACGCAGATCGCCGACTTCGGCGTAGCGGAGGACCTTGATGTGCGGCCCGGGGGAGGCCACGTCGTGAGCGCTCCAGATCCGGGCGAAGTCGGAGCCGGCATGGGGCCGGCCTTCAGCCCCGCCCTCAACGCGGCGTTGACCCGTGTCGCGCCGACGGACACGGCGAACGCCAGCGGCTTGATGTCGACCGCGACCCAGCTCGGCCAGGTCGCCGGCATCGCCGGCCTCGGAGCCGTCTTCCTGGCCCTCGACGTCCCGTCCCCATCGGCGGCGACCGCCGCCACGGTCACCAACGTCAGCGTGGCGGCACTGGTCTTGCTGTCAGGGGTGTTCGCCGCGTTCCTCCCGAACACCATGTGGTCACCGCCACCTCCATCCGGCCCGAGCCCGGCCGCCACCTGAGTCCCCTGCGGACGAGCGGTCCGTGCGGCCTCGACGCCCTTGAGCCCGCCCACTGCCGCGAGCTGACCGAGCCTGCGACGGCAGCTTCAGCTCTGACCTCAGGCCCGGGGTCGGGGTCGGCGCACAGGACGTCCTGGAGCCCAGTCTTCGCCGACAAGAAGTCCGGCAAGGAACGCCCAGCGCGCATGTGAGGGCAATGCGCGTGATTCCTTGGGGGGCTTTCCGGCGTGAATCCTCAGCCCCCCTGAGCGGTCACTCCCTACAGGTCCAGGCGCGCAAGCAGTTCCCGCGTGGCCAGAACCTCGGCGGTCAACGCCAGGTTCGGGCAACCGTCGGTGCCCGCAACGGGAACGCACGGCAGGCGATGGAGTTCTACCGCGACGTCTTGGGCTGCGACCTGGAGATGGGCACGTACGCCGAGTTCCCCACACCCCGGGCAACAACGTTGCGGTCTTCCTCGGCGGCGACGACGCCGAACTCCGCGGCTACTTCGAGAGGCTGTCCGTCGGCGGCACTGTGACGTTGCCCTTGGACAAGCAGTCGTGGGGGGACGAGGCCGGCTCGCTCATGGACCAGTTCGGGATCACCTGGACGGTCAACATCATCCAGCAGCAGTCCTGATCGACCACGGACGTCAGGCCGGCTCTTCCAACGCTGCGTTGATCAAGTCAGTGGGTTCGTCCCTTGCCTGCGCGGCCTTCCGGGGCGCCTCCAGCCCCCTCCGGCGGAGACCACCGCGGGCACGTCCTTGCGCTTCGGGACGTCCGGGTGGGATCAGGGGCGCGGCACCAGGCCGGGGGTGTTCCCTACTGCGGTTCGGGGGTGTTCGGGATGGGAGGTGAGGTCCGCGCTGCCTACATTCGCCGCATGAATCATGTGACTCGCCGGGCAGCGCTCGCTGCCGGAACCGCCCTCTCGCTCGTGGCCGCGCACGGCCGATGGGAGGTGGCAGGGGCGGCATGGATCTATCTGATCCTGCTGTTACGCTTCTCCCGCACCAGCCGGACGCTTCCGGCGATGGGCGGCATCGCACTCGCCACCGTGGTGTCCACCACGTTCTGGCTCTACGAGAGCGGGCTGCCGGTGTTCAGCCCGGTGCTGGCGCTCTCCCTGGTCATGGCGCTGGCGGGCGTAGTGCCGTACGTTCTCGACCGTCTCGTCGCGGCGCGCTTACCCGGGGCGTGGGCCACACTGATCTTCCCCCTTGGGGTGGTCGGCGTGGAGTACGCGCTCGCGAATGTCAGTCCCGTCGGCAACATCCTGAGCTCGCTGGCCGCCACCCAGCACGACAACCTCCCGCTGCTCCAGCTCGCCTCGGTGACCGGTGGCTATGGCATCAGCTTCCTCATCGCCTGGTTCGCCGCCGTCTGCAACCACCTCTGGCAGGACGGATTCACCTGGCGGCGGGTGGCACCCTTCGGGGCCGTGCTGACGCTGGTGCTCGTCGGCGGAAGCATGCGCCTGGCGTTCGCGGCGCCCGCCGGCGAGACCGTACGGGTGGCCGGGGTCAGTCCCGCACGTTCGGTTCTGGAGGCGTCCAACAAGGCCCTGAACGGTTTCCCCTCGCCTGAACAGCTCGCCGGGGCGGATCCCGACACGGTTCGGCGGGCGCTCGACCCTGTCAACGACTCCCTGCTGACCGCCACCGAACGCGAGGCGAGCGCCGGAGCCAAGATCGTGGTCTGGCCGGAGGCGGGCGGTGCGGCACGCGAGGCCGACAGGCAGCGGCTGATCGACGAGATCGCCGCCATCGCCGTCAGGACCGGCAGCTATGTGAACGCCGGAATGATCGTGATCACAGGTGCGCCGCCGTACATGCGTAACGAGACGGTGCTCGTCGATCCGAGAGGGCGGGTCCTATGGACGTACGAGAAGGCCCGCCCGGTGCCGGGCATGGATCCGTTCGACCCCGGGGACGGCAGGGTGCCGACCGCCGACACCCCGTTCGGCCGCCTGGCCAACGTCATCTGCTTCGACGCCGACTTCCCCGCCCTGATGAGGCAGGCCGCCGACGTGGACCTGATGATGGTGCCGTCCAACGACTGGTACGGCTTCGGCGCCACGCACACCGAGAAGGCGGTCGTCCGGGCGGTGGAGAACGGCTACTCGCTGATCCGGCAAGCCAGCAACGGCCTGGCCGCGGTCTTCGACCCGCAGGGCCGGACGCTCACCTCGGCCGACTACTTCACCACCAAGCAGCAGACGATGTCCGCGCATGTGCCTGTCGCCAGTGATCCGACGATATATGCGCGCATCGGCGACGTGTTCGCCTGGCTCTGCCTCGCGGCGATGGCCGCCCTCGGGGCCGCGGCCCTGCGCACCAGGCGGCTGACCGTCGCCGGGCCCTGGGTGACCGGTGCGAGGCAGGAGATCGAGGTTCAAGGACCGGGTCCCCGACCTCAGGGCGCTTGAGGCCGCGCCGGCTGCTCGTGGCATGAGCGAGAACACGGTGAAGTCGCACGTCCGGGCCCTCCTGCACAAGCTGGACCTGCGTGACCGCGTGCACGTGGTGATCTACGCCTGCGAGGACGGGCTCGTCGCTCGCCACCATTTCCATCCTGACGGGCGGTACCAGGTTCACCCCTTCGGGTGAGGCCGGACGATTCCGCCCGCCCTAGCTTCGAGATCGTGCGTTTCCTACGTCTCATACCTCTCAGCGTCGTCATGCCCGTCGGCTGGACATCCCCGTCCTATGCCGGTGACCAGGAGCTGATCGACGGGTCGTCCGTCGAGACGATCACGCTGCCGACGGACCGATGCTCCGTGGACGACCCGGTCGTCCAGATTCTCCCCGAGTTCAAGATGGCCGATCCGCGCTACACCAAGATCACTCATCGAGCTGGATCCTCGCGCCCGCACGAGACGAGGTCATCATGACGGCGTCCTCCACGCGCTCCGGTTCTGCCAGATCAACAGGTATCGATGTCACGTGGTTCTTCGCGATCGCCGTCCTGCTGTGTTTCGCGCTGTCCGTTCCGATGGCCTTCCGGCTGGTCCCGACGGACTTCTACAACCTGATCACGCCGATCCTGCAACTGACCCCGCTGCTCGCAGCGATCATCATGTGGCTTGCCCGACGCCCCGGAACGTTCCGAGAGACGTTCGCCACCAGGTGGCGCGGCACACCCAAGTGGGCCGGCATCGGCATCGGCCTCATCGCCGCGATCGCCGCGATCCAAACCGCCATCGCACTGGCATTGGGGATCTGGCGGCTCAACCCGCTTGACCAGATCCTCACGGCGACCATGTGGATCGTTCCGGTCTTCCTCATGCAGTCGGTCTTCGCCGTCGGCGAGGAGTTCGGCTGGCGCGGCTGGCTGGCGACGCGCGCCGCGTCATGGGGATTCTGGCCGCTGGCCCTTGTCAGCGGTCTGGTCTGGATCGTCTGGCACCTGCCGGTCCTCGCCGTCATCGGTGATCGACCACCCTGGGACATCGTCATCTACTTCGTGGGCATGCTGCCATGGGCTCCGCTGTTGCTCGCACTTCGCCGGCAGTCGGGGAGTGTCTGGCCCGCGGTCCTGACGCACGGAGCGATCAACAGCGTCCGGGTGTACCTGCTGCAATCCGTCCCCAACGCAACCGATCACCTGCTCATCGAAGTGATCGGCTGGGTGCTCACGCTCGCCGCTGCCGTGTGGCTGATGCGCCCGAGCCGGGCGCGGGTCCTTTGAAGGTTAGGTTGGTTCGGGTTCGAGTTCGGCCGTTGTCCCGTTGCGTAAGCCCACGTCAGAGCGCTGCGGGGGGTCCATGGGCACGCGGTTGATGACGAGACGGTAGCGGCCGTCGGCGGTGACCCGGTCGGTGAAGGCTGCCGGGGCCCGCTTCAGCTCCTCATCGACTCCCTCCGCCCGCCGGCGGAATGTTGTGGTTGAAGCGGAACATGTTGCCGGGGTCGTGGGCCGTCTTGACGGCGACCAGCCGCTCGTACGCCTCCGGCGTGAACGCCTGGCGCACGTCCTCCGGGTCGGTGTGGGCGACGCCCGCCATGAAGTTGAGCATGCGCGTCCCGCTGTTCCACGGGGCGAGGGTCTTGATGACCCGGTCGTGCCCGGCGTACACGGCCTGGTCCTCGCCGATGCCGAGGACACCGGCGGAGTACAGCTGGAACTGGGCGGTGGTGTGCGCGACCGCGTTCGGCAGGCGCGGCGGACGGGCGAGGGCGCCGCCGAGATGACGGATCTCGATGCCGACGGCGCTGTTCGACCCGGGGCCCACCAGCGCCAGGATCGCCTCGACGGCGTCATGGTCGAGGTGGGTGAGCTGGAAGCTGTTGATGTGGTACGAGCCGGGCGTCGGCGGATCGTTGTGAATGGTACCGACCTCGGTGTACGGGATGTCGGTGACCGTGTCGAGCAGCGGCGTGGCGATCTCGCGCAGCGGCTCGACCAGCCGGGCACCCTCCTGGGGCGAGCCGAGGTAGCTCAGGCGCAGGTGCATGGCGAAACGCCCGCGCAGTTCCTCGGGGACTTCGGGCACATCTGGCCAGGGCATCATGAAAAAGGAGGAGCTGAGCTCGTCGGGCACCCCGGCGACCCATGTGCGGTAGAAGTGCAGCACGTCCCGGATCGACTCGGCCGGGAAGTACAGGCCGCCGCCGTAGATCCGCGACACCTCCACCAGTTCCACCTCAAGTGAGGTGACCACGCCGAAGTTGCCCTTGCCGCCGCGCAACGCCCAGAACAGGTCGGTGTTCTCCTCCTCCGAGGCGGTGCGCAGTTCTCCGTCGGCGGTGACGACCTCGATGGTGCGGACGTGGTCGGCGGCGTAACCGTAACGGCGGGACAGGACGCCGATGCCGCCGCCCAACGTGTAGGAGACGGCGCCGACGAACGGCGCCGAGCCGTTCAGCGGGGCCAGGCCGTGGCGGGCGGCGGACGGGATGACCTCCCGCCACAGCGCACCCGCCTCCAGCCGCACGGTGCGGCGCTCGGGGTCGATCCGGTGGCCGTCCATGCGCCGCGTGGAGATGAGCAGGCCCCCGTCGGCGGGCAATCCCACACCGTGGCCGGTGGCCTGTACGGCGACGCCCAGGCCGTGGTCGCGGGCGAAGCGCACCGCGGCCACCACGTCGTCGGCGCCCGCCGCGCCGACGATGACGGCCGGGTGGTGTACGACGGAGCGGTCGAAGCCCTCCGCCTCCTCGGCGTACCCCGGGTCGCCGGGGAGGAAGACCGGTCCTTTGACGCTGTCGGCCAGTCTCGTCACCGCCCCGGCGGTCAGAATGGGGGCACCCGTCGGCTCGGTCTGCTCGATCACTGACATGTCCTCACGTGTCGTCGTTCAGGTGGTGCGTCGGCCGGTCCAGGTCAGCCCGTGGTGAACTCGAAGGTCGGGTTCCGCCGGGCCCCCACCCGCTCCAGCGCCTCGGCCAGCAGGTGGACCTGGTCCAGGGAACTGCTGGCCGGGTAGAGCACCAGGTCGTCGACGCCCGCGTCCGACAAAGCGATCAGTTCCTTGAGCAGGCGCTCGTCGGAGTCGAGCGAGTCGGCCCGGACCGGCTCGTAGTACGGGGACTCCCTGGAGCCGTAGTAGTGGGCCACATACTCGTCGGTGAGCTGGACGGCCTCGGAACCGCAGCAGAAGTAGCGGCCGGTGAGGATGTGCGGCTTGCCAGGCCGCTCAGCCGCGGCCCACGCCTCGGTGGCGCCCTGCACGCCGTTCACCAGCAGGTCCAGGCTCAGCGTCGGCGCCACCCAGCCGTCGCCGAAGCGGGCGGCGCGGGCATAGCCCGCAGGGATCAGGCCACCGATGAGCAGCTTGGGACGGCCCTTGCCGGGCAGCGGGGTGGGGCCGGAGACGCTGGTGACCTCCCCGTCCCAGACACGGCGCATTTCGGTCAGGGTGTCGTCGAAGATCTTGCCGTGGCCCTTTTCGGGAGCGCCGCTGAGGGTGAAGTCGTCCGGCCAGCCTCCGATGCCCAGGCCCGCCGTGAGCCGGCCCTCCGAGATCAGGTCGATGGTGGCGAGCTGCTTGGCGAACAGGATCGGGTTGCCCCGCCATCCGACGTTCAGCACGCTGGTGAACAGCTGGACGCGCTCGGTCACCGCCGCGGCGACGCCGAGGGAGACCAGCGGGTCCAGGATGTCGTAGACCAGGCGGTCGATGGATCCCAGGGAGTGGAAGCCGAGGCGCTCGCTGTCCTCCGCCCACTGCTTGACCTCCCGCGCAGGACGTCCGGGAACGGCGATCGGCAGACCAATTCCAATATTCACGAGCACTCCGTCTCAACCAGATCTCACTACGGGCACAACGATTCGGACAGTCCGTTTCCGGCTGTCCTCATGCGCCGGCGAGGCGCACAGCCGTGACGATATTCAGCGAGATCGGCATCGGTCTTGTACGGATCGGACACGCTCCGGGGATCTCCCACCTGACCGGGACCGCGGGAGCAGGCCGTTGCGCACCAGCGGGTCATCTTCACCGTGCACGAGAGGAAACGCCTCGGCCGTAGCGCGGCCGAGCTGCCGACCATCGCCGAGGACCTGGAACCGCCCACCGGTCCGGTGCAGGGCCTCTACGACTCCTCGGTCCGTGAGGGCGGCCGCTCGCCGGCCTCAGACGACATGATCGCCTACGCTCGCAGCCTGCACGCCCGCGGCGTACCGGTGCCCGACATCGCCCGCAAGCTCCTCATCCCCACTGGCAAGAACAAAGGCCACAACTCACCCACCACAAGAAGGGCAGCGGCAGGGCTCCCAGGCCGGATAAACCTGTGGCGTAACGAAAGATCCTTTGACATGGTGACCACGTTCTTGGCTGATTCGAAGGGAAACGACCATGGGCCGTGCAGTTACGTTGATCCGCTCGTCCTCCTTGTCCGACGTCGCCGAGTACGCCTACGCGGCCACGGCACCCCCCGGATCCCGCCTGATCTTCCTTGCCGGCGCCTGCCCGCTGAACAAGGATGGATCCACGGCGGCGGTGGGAGACTACGCAGGTCAGGCAGCGAAGGCCCTCGAAAACATGCAGACCGCGCTGACGGACGCCGGCGCCTCCCTGCATGACATCATCAGCACCAGGGTTCTCGTGGCGTCCAGCAGGCAGCAGGACCTGGGGGCCGCCTGGGCGGTAGTCCGGGCCTTCTTCGGTGATCACGACGTTCCCAGCACATTGATGGGCGTCACAGTGCTGGGTTACGAAGATCAACTCGTGGAGATCGAAGCCATCGCCGCCGTGCTCGACTCCTGAGGTTGATGAACTGATCGACGCGGCGTTCGCCACGGGAGGGGCACAGCCGGCCATCTCGCAGCCTTCCAGGCGCAGTGCCCCGCCGATCACGGCGTCTACGGCCTGCAGTCCGGGCGCCCGGGAGTCCGCGAGGTCCACCAGGCCGGTACGGGCTCCGGTGAGGACCGGCGCTTCCTCGAACTCACACTTGGTCAAGATCAGTGGGTGCTGCACCTCGGCGTACGACAGGTCCGATCGGCCCGCGATCCGGGCGCCGGACAGATGCAATCCGGGCGTCTGCCCGGCAAGGCGTTCCCGGGCGCCGAGCAACATCCTTGCGATGATCGCAGCCCGAACGGAGGCGCCAGGAAGATCCACAGGACGCACTGCGGCAAACGCCTCCCAGAGGGCGTCCGAGAGGGGGTCGCCGGGTTGCTTCCTGCGCACGGGCACCCGACCGCGAGCAGGCACGCAACCCGGCAAGCTCCGGTCACGACACTAGCTGTTGCTGATCTTCCCCCAGCCGGACTGCAGGGGGACGAGATGGGTGATCTTGAGTCGGTAGTGGTTGGTCAGGCCTCGCGTGACCGCACCGCATGTCGTTCCACCGCACGTGTAGGTCGGACCAACCTTGACGTTGAGGTCAACGTCCCACAGTTCGCCGGTCATGTACGGGGATGCCTGCCAACTGATCCAGCCGTTAGTCGCCGCCAGGGTGCCGGTGGTGCACGAGCCGTATGTGTTGTCCGGCTTCTGCGGGGTTGAACAGGTGCTGCTGGCCGCGTAGGCAGGCGACGAGACCGCCGTGGACAAGGCGGCGGCGACCACCACAGCGGTCAGCCCCCAGCTCATTCGTCTGAACCTCATGAACAGACCTTCCATCTCAGAAGCGGCTGAACACCGCTTCAGCCCTCGTTGTCACGTCGACCGTAGAGAGCCACCGTTGGACCCCCGTTGGGTGGTTGTTGGGCCAGACGCCTGACTTGTCGAATCTGGTAGGGGCCGGGCGTCGTGACGGCGCGACGTGGCTCGATGCGGCGGCGAGATCGGTCACTGTTTGACGCTGTAGCTGCTGGAGATGGCGTAGTCGTCGTAGGGCGCCTTGCAGAAGGCGCTCGCCGTCCCGCTGGGGACAGGTGCCCAGTCTCCCCAGAACCACTTCAGGTACCCATCCCTGGACTGGCACAGAACGCCGGCGGCGACGTACCCGACCCCCCTTGAGCACCGAGCGCCGGCTGCGGTGGGGGAGTAGACGTAGCTGGTGCAGCCTGACGGCAGGGGGTCGGCCCAGGCCGCACTCGGGATCAGGGCCGGCAGGGAGAGCATCGCGGCACCGGCGAGGGTCAAGGAGAGCTTTCGCAGATTCATGCCGTCAAGGTAAAAGGGCCCCGTTTGGCTCAGGTTGGTTTCCAGTTGGGGCCCACCGTCCCCATCGCCCTTGCGGAGCAGGTCCCGGCCGGGGCGCCGACGTCGTTCGTTCCGGCCCGCTACGCCGAATACCTGACCGAGGCCCGCAGGAGCTCGGCGGCTGGTCATTCCGCCGCTGCCTGCCGAGGACGTTCCCGCCGAGGCGCGGGCGCTGCGGGATGAGCTGTCGAGCATGCTGCCGTTTGTGCCGATCGCTTCCCGGCGGGCGGAAGTCGACCCAGCCGGTGGCGGCACCATGTCGTCCTCCGACGGGCAGCGCTTCCCCGTCCGCGGCAAGTCTCTCACCAGCCGTGACATGGTCATCCACGGCGGCCGGGGCCTGTCGGCCTACACCCACGTGTCCGATCAGTGGTCGACCTACGGGACCAAGCAGATCGTCCCGACCGCCCGCGAGGGCCACGACACCCTGGACGAGTTGCTCGGCAACGCCACCGACACCCATGGCGCGACCTTGGTGAACTCCGGGCTGTTCGACATCGAGGGCCGGCGGCCCCTGCGCCCGACGATGGCGGTCAACTTCGGCAGTCCCGCTCACGTCCTGGCATTGCGCGGCGCGACCGATGGCCTGCCGTACGACGCTCAGACGCGCTGACGGTCACCTCGTCCCCAACGTCCTGCGGCGAGGCTAGGCCTCCTCGGGGAGGGCGAGCATCTTGTTGAGGATCGGGACCAACTGCTCCTCCTCGTAGTCCAGATGGGCCTCCAGCTCGGTGGCGAGCCGGTCCAACTCCTCGCCGATCGCCGTACCGTCGTGGTCGAGAAGCTGCCTGATCCGTTCCGTGAGCCGGGCCACCACCCGGTGCTCCGAGCGGAGCCGGGTCAGGGTCTCAGCCAGCTCGGGGTGCTCGGCGCCGAGATGGGGGAAGAGCGCGTTGTCCTCGCCTTCGTGGTGGGCGTGGAGGGCATCGCAGAACGTCAGGCAGTGTGTACGCAAGTCCACTGCACCCGCCCGCGGTGACCGCAGGTCCGCCAGGTCCCTGCGGAAGCCGTCGTGCAGTTTGATCAGCTCGTCGCCCCATGCGACGATGCGCTGTTCGTCCGTCATGCCAGTTCCTTTCGCGAGAGGTTTCCGTGGACGGCGGAGAACAGGGCCGCCAGCAGGGCCGCGCCGGCCGCGATGCCGAAGGTCCATCCGGCGCCCCCGCTGGAGAGCACCGCCGCCCCCACTGCCCCGGCCACGCTGCTGCCCACGACCCTGACCAGTGCGTTCACCCCGCCGGCCGCCGCGGTCTTGGCGGGCTCCACGTGCTCGACGGCCATCGTTCCGAGCGGCACGGTCAGAACGTCGTGCGTGTCTCACTGCGGGGATCTCCCGACACCAGGTGATCGTCATAGAGTCCAGCGCGTGCCAGGCGGCGCCAGGGCCGGGCCAGGCGGACCGACACGTCGATATCCGCCTCTGACGCGTCCAGGTCGAGATCTGCCACGGCCAGCGCCGGTCGGCCGTTCGCCGGACAGCGCGCGAGCCAGCGGCCGCCCGGCGCGACGATCCCCGACGGGACGGTCGCACTGAACTGCGCCGGGACGGAGTACCCGATCCAGTAGCCGTACAGCCTCCCGTATGCCTGCGCGACAACCGCCCGCGCCGCGTCGTCGACCATCACCGACAGCAGCACGCAGTCCACGTTCAGGCGCTCGTACTCGGCGAACACCTCGGGGAACTCGGCCTCGATACACAGCGCGCACCCGAACCGGATGCCGTCGACCTCGAAGACGACCGGGGACGAACCAGGCGCGTACATGTACGAAACCTCGGTGTTCGACAAGAACCGCTTGTCGTACCGCGTGACCAGCCGGCCTCGATCGGACACCACGTACAGGCTGTTGTGCGGCCGGTTCGGCGGGGTCAGCGGGTGGATCGAGCCGAAGGCCACCCAGAGCCCGAGCTCTCCCGCCAGTTCGGCGATCGATTCGGCCTCCTCGCGCAGCACGTCCCATCGGACCCGGCTCCAATCCGATGCGCTCAGCGTCCCAGGCGGCCCCGAAGACATCACGTGCTTGCTCGGATACGTGATCGCCCCCTCCGGAAACTGCACCAGCCGCGCCCCGGCCGCGACCGCCTCTCGCATCAGAGCGCGCACCTGCGCGCCACTGGCCCGCAGCGCACCGGGATCGGTCGGATTCTCGGGTACCGTGCTCTGCGCAACCGCCAGTCGCAACGTCCTCGCCATCCGCGGACGATATGGCAGATGCCGAGCCGGCACCACGCCTTGTGACGGCGGCGTGCCGAAGGCGATGTGACCGGCAGCCGACAGCGAGGCCGGGACCCGCGTTCTGGAGAGCAGGCTACGGACAACGGCGTTCAGGCGGACCGCGGGCGCCACAACATCACGCTGGTGGAGGTGTGGCCTCTGCTCGGATTGCGCCTGACTACCTGACGCACGGCCGTGCTCGAACTGGCCTTCACCCACCTTGGCGCGTCCGAAGCGCGGACGGAGTACGTCCACGGCAAGATCGTCTCCGGTGTCGGGTAGGCCGACACCCGGCACATGGCCGACGCCGTTTCCCGAACGTCAAGGGCCCGGCTCCCGTCAAGTCGAGAACCGGGCCCTTGACCACTTGTGGGGCCTCAGGCCGGGTGCGTCACGCACCTTTCCGGGATGAGGCACCCATCAGAGGGGCCTCCGTGTTCTTCAGGCCTTCTGCGTCTCCGCGCCGCGCATCGCCACGTCATCGATCCGGAAGGCGGACCCGGTGGGGGCGCTCCAGACGAAGGTCCAGTCGACGCGGGTCGCGCCCGTCGGCGCGGTGAACGTGCCGGCCGCCTCGGTCCAGGCCGTTTTCTGGGCCAGGGAGATGGGGTCGGTACGCAGCACCGTGCCGTTCTCGTCGCGCCAGCGCACGTTCCAGGTGACAGTCGGCATGGTGGCCACGGCCTCGCGGTACCACAGCGAAACGCGGTAGCTCTTACCGGCGATCACACCGCTGTAGCCGGGGTACTTGTCGATCGCCACCGCGCTGCCGGACCCCTCGGTGCTGGTCAGCTGCAGCGAGCCCGTGCCGCCGTGCGCGTCGCCGGTCTGGTGCGTCACGCTGGATCCGTACCAGGCGGAGTAGGGCGCCGTCGAGACGTCCTCGAAGTTCTGCTCGGTGATCGGCGGCGTCGCGGGCGCCTTGCCGTCGAACGTGCTGCCGGCGTCCTGGCCGTACTGGGGGCCGACCCACTCCGCGGCCGTGACGCGTCTGCCCATGTCGTAGATCCTGAACTGCCACGGTCCCGTGTAGGTGTTGTCGTGCCAGGAATTGTTCGACTCGTAGACGATCGACTTCTCGATCTTCTCTCCGAGGTACGGGGACCAATCCGGGTGCGCCGTGCCCCAGTTCGACAGCAGGCTCATCTGCCCGCAGTACTGCGTCGAACAGCCGCCGTCGACGGTACCGGGGTCGAAGGAGAACGTGTTGTGGTGGATGTCGAGGTTCTTCGTCCACCAGCGGCAGTCGGTGTAGAGCGGCTGGTCCTTGATGGCGGGCGCCGAGCACTTCGAGGTGTTGGCCGGCCCGACGATCAGCGTGCAGTCGCTGGTGGTCGAGGCGGCGCTGCCGCAGAACCGGTCGGCGTTCGCCCACGCGGTGATCCCGCCCCAGTTGTTCTCGAGCAGGTTGCCGGTGACCTCGATCTTGCTGGTCCGCGCGGGGATGCGCGGCTCACCGTCCGCCTCGGACAGGTAGATCGCCGCATCGGGGAACGAGTCGCCCTTGGCCGCCCGCTCGGCGCCGGCCTTCCAGGTGTTACGACGGAGGGTGTTGTTCCGGATCACGGCGTTGTAGCTGATCTCGTAGAAGATCCCGATCGACTCGTTGTCCTCGATGAGGTTGTTCTCGATGAGGAAGTCGTTGTTGTTGGTGTCCGCCCAGATCCCCGGCCCGTGGTTGTGGTGCACCCAGTTGCCGGTTACGTCGGCCCCGTTCACCGCCCAGAACTTCAGGCCACCGGTGCATCCGCACCCTTGGCCCTGGTGTTCCCAGTCGTCGGTGTTGTTGCCGGTGACCTCATTGTCCGCCACCACCAGGCCGGTGATGTGGTCGCCGTGCTGGGACGCGTTCAGGCCGAGCTGGCCGTTGTCCTTGATGCAGTTGCCGCGGATCTGGTTCCTGGCGCCGGCCATCAGCGCCGCGCCGGAGTTGTCACGGAACGTGTTGTGCTCCAGGACCCAGTCGTTGGCGGCGCTGTGGTTGACCACAGCCTCTTCCTGCGGCGCGACGAACCCGGTGACGGTCAGGTACCGGATGGTGACCCCGGTGGCCGTATCGCCGAACGCGTACTGGTTCACCCCCTTCCCGTCCAGCACCGCGCCGGGCGCGCCGATGAACGTCGCGTTTTCACCGGGCAGGATCTGGGCGTATTGGGCAGGTTCCAGCGTGTGCGTGCCGGTCTCGAAGTAGTACGTGGTGTTCGCCTTACGTAAATCCACGCCGCTGTTGTCGCCCGCCGGCACCACTACCGCGCCGGCGGGTGGTGTGGTGGGGCCGTTCAGCGACGAACTTCCGCAGACCGCAGCTTTTGTCGCCGTTGCCGTCGTAGCCTTGATCGCCGGATTGACGGCATCGCCATTCGCCGGCGTCGCGCCGCCCATGACGACAATGGCTAGTGCGACCAACGCCATTGGCCACGTTCTTCGCATTCGTGTTCTCCTCGGGTTTTCGGCCAGCCCTTACTGTCATTTACTGCTGGCCGTCAACACTGTAGCTCCCGCTCGCTCACAAGATCGAAGCTTGGACAAATTGGACAAACGAGGGATCAATCGGGCCCACGCTCAGTGACGCCGACCGCCCCGTCACGCCCGTCATCGGGCTGGACCGTGGACGACCACCTCGCCCCTGTGCGAGCAGCACGGCGTCCGCCTGTCGGGAGTTTGCCGACGTAGGCGTAGTCGTTGCGCAGGAACTCGGCGCGATCGTCGAAGTCGGCCGTCCGATCGGGACGGCCGGGCCTGCCCGCCAGGACCTCCACCTGCAGCACCCCCTTGACCGCGCTGCCCTCGACCGGCAGCCGGATCGTACGCTTGGAGCGCGACAACCAGCCCCCTCCGCTTCCCCCGGACATGTCCATGCTCTGCGACCATCAGGCGCTCCGCCTCGGCGCGCAGGTCCTCCTGCGCGGGGACCTCGGAGCGGAAACGGTCGAGCTGGGCCAGCTCATCCATGACGAGTGCTGCGGGGTAGGCCCCGCCCAGTTCCGCCCGGACCTTCGCGCGAGCCCGGTTGACGGGCGAGCGGACCGTTCCGACGCGGATGCCGAGCGCCTCGGCGGCGCTCTCCCGCGGGGGACGATCCTGAGAGAGACCGTCTCAATGCCCGGCAGCGCGCGGCATCGCCGCCCGCCTGACCATCCAGCCGTTCCAGTCCAGGACCCGGCCGGCATCCTGGACGAGCAAGAGCGCTGGGACCAGTTCCAGCGCTGCCTCGCCGACTCCGCCCTGCCACTCGACGTCCGGGCCGCCGGAGCCTTGCTCCTGCTGTTCGGCATGCCCATCTCACGCATCCGGCGGCTGCGCGCCGAGCACCTGCGCGATCAGGACGACGGACCTACCTGAACGTCGGACGCCACCCGCTGCTCAACCCGCCCCGGCTCGCGAACCTCCTCCGCCAGTTAGCCACCGCCCCGGTCAACCGCACCCGCATGGCCGTCCCCGTCACCTGGCTGTTTCCCGGTCGCCCCCCGGGCCAGCCCGCGAGCTCCGGGTTCGGCGGCAAGCTCCTCGAGCATGGCGTCGACATCCGCCCCGCGCGCAACGCCGCCCTCATCGCCCTGGTCGAGGACATCCCCGCGCCGATCTTGGCCGACATTCTCGGCCTGCACATCAACACCGCCGTCCGGTGGGCCAACGTCGCCAAACGGGACTGGAGCGCCTACCTCGCCGCCCGCAATGCTATGGTCCCGCCATGACTCAACAGCGATCAACGGGACCGACCGGCTTCCAGTAGTGCGCCAGGAAATACCTGGCGGTGCTACCCGGGGAGCCTCATGTCCCGCACTGCCCATCACATTGATCGTGCGATTCCCGACGGGGGTGGCCTGAGGGGAGTCCCATGGCGATCAGTGACAATAGTTGATCGCCGTTACAGCGCCGCATGCCTGCGACAGGCACGACGGGCCGGTCACCGGCCACTTCCGATGTCCCTCCGCCGCAAGGTCGACGTCTACTCCTGGGCCAGGGCCGACCCGCGGGACCAGTCGGTATCAGAGTGGGCCGACGTCGAGGAGCGTCGGACGCGCCAACGCCTGCGCCTCAGGCTCGAAGCCATCCGCAAGAGGGTCAAGGCCACTGCCGATGGCTCTCTTGCCGTCGAGGCTGTCGGTGATCTCGAAGTTCACCCCGCGCGACACCGTCGCAACGCCATCTGGCAGTACTGATCACGGAATACTGCATCCATCGAATAAGTGCAGCCGGAGGCCGTCACGACCGACCAGGCGTCCGATTTGGACACGGTATTCGGGATCTTCTCCATGCTGGGCCATCGGTTCGCGCCTCGCTTCGCCGACCTGGGGGACCAGCGGCTCTGGCGCGCCGAGGTGCCCGACGTGACGACGCCGTCGCACGGGCCGCTGGAGGCGATCGCCCGTAACAAGATCAACCGGCAGAAGATCGCTACGCAGTGGTCGGACATGACCCGGGTCGCCGGATGCCTGGTCACCAACCAGGTCCGCTGGGGCTGGTCGTCAACGCGGTCGCGCTGTGGAACTCGAAGTACCTGTCGGCCGCGGTCGACCGGCTGCGCGCCGCTTCTCCGGCACGGTCAGCCGTGCAGCGCGACGTCGTACAGAGCCGCGAGCGCTTCGTCGATGGGATGGGGCTGCGGCCTGCCCGTGGAGTCGAGCCTGTTCCACCTCTGCATGTTCACCGCGACGGACATCTGCCGCTTGGCGTCGGCGCTGCTCATGGCCAGCGCTCCGGCGCCCCAGACGGTCCCGCCATGCCCCCAGAAGGTGCCGCCGGGCGTCTCCATCGGGTACAGGCCCAGCCCGTACTCGATGATCTTGCTCTCCTGGGAGACGACGCGGACGGTACGCCGCATCTCCGCCAGCGACGACGGGCCGACGATCTCACCGGCGAACAGCGAGGCGTAGAACCGGTTGAGATCCGCGACGGTCGAGATCAGCGAACCCGCCAGTCCCGCGAACGACATGTCGAAGACGCTGAAGTCGCGCGGCGGCTCGATCATGCCGAACCACGCCTCGTAGATCCGCGACTGCGGGCCGCCGAACCGCGGCTCGTCGGGAAGCTCGGTGTCCCGCAGCCCGGCGCGCTCGATGACGTTCCGGGTGATGTACGTCTCGGCCGTCGTGCCGGTCACCTGCTCCAGAAGCTGGCCGAGCAGGAGGTAGTTGGTGTTGGAGTACAACCCCGGAGTGCCGCCTGGCACGCTGAAGGCGGGGGCGGAGACGCCCTTCTCGATCAGCTCGATGGGGTGGAACCGGGTGAGCCGGTGGTCTTCCAGGCTCTGCGGCCTGGTGTCGGCCAGGACCGGGAAGGCCTTGAGGGAGGGGTAGACGTACGGGAGGTATTCGGCGAGGCCGCTGGTGTGGTTGATCAGCATCCGGACCGTGATCGCGTCGCCGCGTTCTCCGGGAATCAGCTTCGGCAGGTAGCGGCCGATCGGCGCGTCGAGACCGATCTGACCGCCTTCGACCAGCTGCATCACCGCGGCGGCGGTGAAGGTCTTGGTGATGCTGCCGACCCGGTGCCGCATGTCGGCGGAGACGGGGCGGCCGGTGGCGAGGTCGGCGACCCCCGCGGCGCCGCGCCAGACCTCGTCGCCGTCCCGTACCTCGGCGAACAGGCCGGGCATTCCGGCGCGGTGGACGTTCTCCAGGGCGGCGTTCAGCTCTTCGGGACTTCTCATGACACGCGTCCTTTCGTCGGTGCCGGACTGATGTCCCTATTATGCACGCACTGCGTGCATCGCCAAGTGCATACGTCTACCGATCCCGCATCACCCTGGCCCTGCGCGTGCGCAGATCCCCAGGCGCCACCACCGGCTCGTGGTCCTCAGTCCGCGAGGCCGGGATCAGCTCTTGGCCGACGGTGTGCAGAATCGCACCTCGGGGTAGCGCTGGGAGGGCTTGTCCAGGAGGGGCTGCGGCCTGCCGCGCAGGTGCAGGTCGAAGAAGGCGGCGACGTACTCGCGTTCGCGCAGGCGGCGCAGGTGGCGACCCGGCCGCCGGGGAGGGTGGTGGCGAAGTTCTCGTAGGTGTGGTCGATGCCGGCCACCACGTACCCCCTGCTCGCCAGGTCCTCGGCCAGACCCGTCAGCGAACTGCGAGGCCAGGTGAAGCCGGGCGACAGCACCACCAGCGGCAGGCTGCGCCGGCGTCCCGAGGGCTCGGCGTCGGTGAAGGCGTTCGTACGCGTCCGGCTCAGCCCGTCTGGCGGGATGGTCTCCAGTTCCTTGATCCCCGAGCCTTTCAGGAGCAGCTCCGACTCCTTGGGCGTGACGTAAGGCGCGCGCCGGCCGGTGTGCGCCGCCGTCGGGTACCACAGGGAGACCATGAGCTCCCTCGTCTTGGCCGCGGGGACCCACGGGTCGGAGCGGGAGGTGTCGGTCAGGTGCAAGGTCGTCGTGCCGACGCGGTGAGGGCCGGTCGGCTTCGGGAGATACGGCGTGCTGGGCGCCGCGGCAGCGGGCGAGGCCCAGGCGATGGAGGCCGTGAGGGCGAGCACTCCCGCGACGGCGGCCACGATTGCGGGCCTTCTTCGCGCGGGGGAGGGAGTGTGGTGCGTCATGGGGTTGATCTTGTGGTTTCGGATCGGCGCCGACATCGGCCGCGAGTCCGGGACGTCCTCGGCCGAAAGGTTGATCTCCGGAGACGAGGCCGAAACGAACGGCCGAGCCGCTGCTCAGCGTTGGGCCGGCACGTCGGAGCACGTCGTCTTAGGCGATGTGTCCTCGCCGAGGGCCTGATGATCCATAGGCTTGGGCGTGTGGGTGACGCCAGGGCCGGCGAGTGGACGCAGATGGGCGAGCTGGACGAGCCGGCCGGGTTCTTGGAAGTCCGTGGCCGCCGCTACCGCTACCCAGACGGCAACGAGGACGTATGGGACATCCTCGTGGGCGGCGCGACCGTCGCAGTCGTCGCCGTGACCGAGGACGAGCAGGTGGTGCTGGCCCGGCAGTACCGGCCGGGGCCTGGACGGGTGCTGCTGGAGCTGCCGGGTGGAAACGCTGACGGAGACGAGCCGGTCGAGGTCGCGGCCGCTCGGGAACTGCTGGAGGAGACCGGCTACGAAGCTGCGACCCTCGAAGTGGTCATGCAGACCTTCCTGTCGTCGTACGCCTCACATCGCCGCCACGCGGTCCTGGCCCGCGGTTGCCGGAAAGTCGCCGAGCCGAGTCTGGACGACGCCGAGTTCATCGAGACCGTGCTGATGCCGGTCGGCGCGTTCGTCCAGCACGTGCTCAGCGGGCAGCTGACCGACACCGACGTCGCCTTCGCGGGGCTGGTCGCCGCCGGATACCTGAAGCCGGCCATCTGACTGTCCGCGGTTCTTCCATCGGGCCCGGGCGTGGGTTTCCTCCAACCGGCTTCCGACGTCCGGCGTTCATTAGGGCGGAAGGAGTCGTATGGACAGATATGAAGGATTCCGGGAGTTCGTCAGCGCCCGTCAGCAGGCGTTGATGCGCACCGCGTACCTGCTCACGGGGGACGCGCACCGGGCTGAGGACCTCCTGCAGACCGTGCTGACCCGGATCGCCAGACACTGGCCCAAGCTGGCCAAGGACGGCAATCCGGAGGCATATGCCCGGCGGGCCCTGGTCAATGAGCACGTGTCCTGGCTGCGGCGCAGACGCTCGGACATCCTGACCAGCAGACCGCCGGAACCGGCCTACGATCCGGAGTCCGCCGGGCTGCACCGGATGGTCCTGCAACAGGTGCTCCTCCGGCTGACTCCGCGGCAGCGCGCCGTCCTCGTGCTGCGTTTCTACGAGGACCTCAGCGTCGAGGAGACCGCCGACGCGCTGGGCTGCTCACCCGGCACGGTCAAGAGCCAGACCCACTACGCCTTGGGCCGCCTGCGCGTCCTCGCGCCCGAACTGGCCGATCTGTTGTCCGAAGTCGATCCGGTGGAGGTGCCGCGATGACGAGGTTCCGTGACGAGCTCGACTCGATCGCCCGACAAGCACCCGACGTCGATCTCGCCGAGGTCGCGCTGCGGGGCGCCCGGCGTACGCGAACGGCTCTGATCAGCGGCTCCGCGACCGCGGCCGTCGCCGCACTGACGCTGGCCGTCACTGTTCTCATCAATCCCGGCGGGCCCGCCGGCGTCGGCACCGTCACGAGCGGTACGCCCTCGTCCGGTGCGACCTTCCACGGCATCCCCGCGCGGCCCACGCCGTCGCCGGAGGACCTCGTCCCCGTCCGCGCCGTCCTGCCCGCGTCCGGGGTGGGGCCGGTGCGCTACGCCTACTACGACTTCTGCCAGGACACGTGGAAGCCCGGCGAGGACAACGCGCCGGTGGCCGACGAGACGTGCCTGCAGTGGAAGGTGGTCCTGCAGGACGGAACCCGGTACCGGGTCGCCGATGCGCTGAGCGTCTACACCGACCAGACCAAGAAGAACTACATGAACACCGCCGCCCCGCTGGCGATCTCCCGCGACGGACGCCGCATCGCCTACTACGCCCCCGACCGCGAACGCTTCACCGTCCGCGAGCTCGACACCGGCCAGGTCTGGGAGATCCCGCAGGTCGTCAGGCGCAAGGCCATGGTCAAGGGCGGCGGACTGATCACCTTCTCGCCGGACGGGCGCCGGCTCGGACTGAGCCTGAGCGGCATTCCCCAGGTCATCGTGGACGTCGAGAGCGGGCGGGTCGTCGAGGAGGCGCCCAAGGGCTGGTTCTTCCTCAATCCCGCCGACGAGGGCGTACCCACGGTCGTGGAGCATGAGCGCGCCCGGTTCGGCGTGCTCTCGGACGGCAAGGTGACGGTCTTCGCCGAGCCGAAGACCTGGGCGCTGACGGGAGCCGTCGGCCCGGACGGCGCGACCGTGGCCATGCTGACCGGCCCGACGGCGCAGGGGGAGAGCATGACGAACGGCGAACCGTACGACAAGGTCGTCACCGTGGACTGGGCGAGCGGCAAGGTCAGGTCCGAGGTCAAGCTCGACCCGCCGCGGCGGCTGCGTCCTTACCGGCTGGGGTCCTGGCTCAACGAGCGTGAGGTCCTGGCCTTGGGCAGCGCCGAACCAGATCCGGACTCCGGCCGGTCGCCGGATCTGGGCGACACGGCCTACGCCATCGACGTGACCACCGGCAAGATCCGGAAGCTCGGCGACTACCGGCTGCCACCGTGGGGCGGCAGCATCTCGGCGCCCGGCTTCCCCGGCGGCTGACGAACCAGGACGACCTGGTCGGCCTCGGCCTCTTCAGCCGGCAACCATCCGCATCACCCCCGGTAGATCACCCCGCCCGCACGTTCCGACGGCCCCGAACCCAGGACGCCGATCCATCGGGCCGTTCGGTTCACGTGGTGATGTACCGCCCTGTACTCGCCGATGTCACGGCCCGGGGAGGCGCTGTCGATCTACTCGATGCGGTTCACCTTCCTCAACCCGTACGCCTAAGCCTTCTACCACGAGCATCTGGTCAATCTGATCGGCGGGCTGTCGATGCGCAGGCAGGTCCCGCACTCGGTACTGTCGTCGAGCGTGGAGACGGCCTGGACGTTCACCTCCGAGCGGACGCCCGAGGCCAAGCCGCTGCCGCTGCTCGCCGTCCGCTACGCACCGGCGGATCTGGACGGCTTCGACCGTGCCCGTGCCGGCACGGTGACCAGGGTGCCCGTCCGGGTGGAGCGTGACCCCGGTGCACCGCAGGCCCAGGTGGCGTCGCTCAGGCTGGAGATGACGGGGAGAGCTGGCTGCCTGTGCCCGTCGTCCCGGTCGGATCTGGCTGGACCGTCATCCGGGCTTACGCCGCCCGTTGATCGACCCGCGATCGTGAACCACGGCCCTTTCACGAGACGGTCGATGGGCGTGCCCAAGATGACCAGTGCGGGGGTCTTCGCTGGTGCCGTCGTTCGGGAGCGGCGGGACGTGTCAGCCGACGTCCACGCCCGGAGGGCAGTCGACGGGCTCGGAGGTGCCGTCGGCGTGCTCGATCCGGCAGCCGTTCTCTGTGCCGTCGGACGGGGTGAAATGCCCCGAGATAGCGACGAAGAGGGCCAAGCCGATGGCGGCGGCGATGAGCCCGATGACGATGCCGCCGTAACCACCGCCGACGCCGACGTCACCGGCGGGCGCGGCCTTCGTCGGGTCCTGAGGGTCGTAGAGGACGTCGGTCTCCCTGCCGACGCCCAGCTGCGACTCGGTCCAGGACTCGCTGGTCACCTCCCGCCCTTCGGCGGTCGTGAAGGTCAGCACCGGACGCCGGTGCGCCCTCAGATGCTCGCCGCGTCCCGTGAACGTGGTGGCCACGTCGGTGACCACGCCCGGCACCCGCCGCGCCCCGCGGACGAACCGCCTGCCGTGCACGATCCCCCTGACCGACACCAGCACGACCACGGCGCCGAACGCCACGAACAGAAGGGGCAGGTACTCGAATACTTGCTCCATCGCGCTCCCCTTGGAATCGGCAACACCCGGACAACGATCGACAACGGTTCATGGTTCGCGGCGCTACTCGTCGCCGGTTTCCGAACATCCGCGTGCAACGGGAACGGCCGGAACACGCCAGGAAGGGGCCGTGGGCTGCTGTAGTCGCGGCTCAGCGGGTTCGGCGGCAGGCGCCACCATCCCCTGCAAGGTGGCGTGGCCCAGAGTTCAGGGCGGTACGCCCGGCCTGTGCGAGATGCTGCAGCGCACTGTGGCGGAGCTGCTGCAACGTCCACCCCTGGCGGTGCCGCCGTGCCGGCAGGTGGGGCAGGATTGGGGCCGGTTGGGAACGCCACGATGGACACGGAACCGCCTCCCGCAAGGCGATGTGACACATGAGGGAGCCGAGCCGCCTGCGCGGTGGCGGGCGCCGAGCTGGGCGGAGGTGACCCGTCGGTTGCCGGTGTGACAGACAATGCACGTTCTCACTCCGATGTTCCTCCTGCGGATGATGCGTCCTCGGATCCTGCGAAGACTACGACGAGCTCCAGCCCGCCGCCCGGGTTGGAGTTCGCTCGCGCCTCGGCCCCGTGGGCCTTCGCGATCGCTGCGACGATCGACAAGCCGAGCCCGGCGCCCTGTCCGGGGGTCGTGTGGAGCCGTCGGAAGGGCGTGAAGAGGTCGCCGAAACGTTCCTGGGGCACGTGCGGGCCGGTGTTACGTACCGTCAGCGCTCCACGGGAGAGCGTTACCTCAACGGTTCCGCCGGGATGGTTGTAGCGGACCGCGTTGTCCAGGAGGTTGGTGACGAGCCGCTTCAACAGGACAGGGTCCCCATCGACGGTGAACGGCTCCGCCCGCCCCGTCACGCTGACGCCGCGGATCTCGCCGACGTCCTCGGGAAGCCCGATCTCGATCGCTGCCGCTGGACGGCCGGCGGAGTCCGCAACTCGTGGGAGGCGTTCGCGATGAACCGCCGCTGCCCCTCGACGGACCGGCATGGCGCAGGGCAAGCACTGTGCGCCACTGTGTATGGCCAGTCCAGGCATCAGGGGTCACAGGTTGTCGGCGGCCGTTGTCGTGAAGCGCAGCAGCAGTTTGCCGGTCGTCTCGGGCGCTTCCACCATGGGGAGGTGCCCGACGCCGGGCAGCAGCTCGACCCGCGCGTTCGGCACCGCGTCGTACTGGTGCGCCGACGACGGCTCCCAACGAGGGTCGGCAGCGCCGAAGATCACCTGTACGGGGACCTGGAGGGCGGCCAGACGCTCGGGCACGCTCCGTTCGGTGATGTAGGCGGTGTTCTGGCGCAGCACCGTCCTCATCACGCGGTAGGTGATGCCCCGTACGTCGGCGACCACGTCGTCCGAGAGGTCCACCAGGCAAGCGGCCGTCGCGATGATCCCCTTGCGGATCATCGCATCCGAACGCCTCGGCCACAGGAGCGGGCCCAAAGGCGGGGCCAGCAGGAGTCGAAGGATGAACGGCTGCCGAAGGAGCGCCTCCGGGCTCGGGCCGCTACTGATCAGGCGAGCGAACCCACGAGGTCGGGACGTTGCTCAGCGAGCGCGGTGGCGACGTAGCCGCCTCTGGAGTGCCCGGCCACGGCGACGTGACGAAGGCCGAGGTCGTCCAGCAGCGCCGCCACCTGACCCGCTTGTGCGGGCACGTCGTA
The DNA here is from genome assembly GCF_040675375.1 of Nonomuraea sp. NPDC049607. Lineage (NCBI taxonomy): Bacteria > Bacillati > Actinomycetota > Actinomycetes > Streptosporangiales > Streptosporangiaceae > Nonomuraea > Nonomuraea sp. NPDC049607. The sequence continues at coordinate 17,459 of NZ_JBFAOV010000042.1, read as the reverse complement.
CGACGGCGCGGGCGGGGACTGGCCGCAACCCGGGAGATCGACCCGGATGAGGTGATGGTGGGCGGCCAGTACCGGGACCATCGGGCTCCAGAAGCCGCCCGAGGCCCCCGATCCGTGGATGAGCAACAACGGCGGCGCCTGCCGCGGGCCGTCATGGACCACGTGCATCCCATGCGAGTGCTCAATGTCGAATTCCGGGGTTGAGGAACCCAGGAACAGCCGTTGGCGCTGAGATTGATCTTGAGTGGAATGCGACTTCCGGTTTCGGTGTGTGATCGTCTCGGCTTCGAGATTCGGGCATCTGGCGTGATCGTCGCTTTGACGGTGATCGGTGATCATGTCTACCGTTGTCGCCCATGCCTGTGGGGTTTTTGTCTGATGACCAGGTCAGGGCGTATACGGCGTTCGAGGCGCTGCCGTCGCTGTCGGATCTGGAGAAGTTCTTCTTCCTGGACGCGTTCGATCGGGATGTGATCGCGAAATCGCGCCAGGACTCGCATCGCCTGGGCGTGGCCGTCCAGATCGGGACGGTTCGCTACAAGGGGCTGTTCCTGGAGGATCCGCTGGCGGTGCCGTGGCCGGTGGTGGACTATCTGGCCGAGCAGCTGGGAATCGGCGATCCCTCGCAGGTCAAGAGGTACGGGGAGCGGCTGAAGACGGCGTACGAGCACGCGTGGATGATCCGGGACGCCTACGGCTACCACGACTTCGACGATCACGAGTCGTGGGAGGGGCGGGTCCTGGCGAGGCGGTTTCTGACGTTCCTGCACGGCCGGGCGTGGACGCATGCCGAGGGGCCGACGGCGCTGTTCGATCAGTCGGTGGCGTGGCTGCGCAGGCACCGGGTGCTGCTGCCGGGGGTGACAGTGCTGGAACGCCTGGTGGCCAGCGTCCGGGAGCAGGCCGACGAGCGCCTGTATGCGACGGTGGCGCGTCAGGTGGAGCGTGCTGATGCGGCGTTGCGTCGGGAGCTATCGGGGCTGCTGGTGGTTCCTCCAGGGGCGCGGATGTCGGAGCTGGAGCGGCTGCGGCAGGCGCCCAAGAGGCGGTCGGGCACGGAGATGGTGCGGGCGCTGCAGCGGGTGGACGACATCGCCCGGTTGCGGTTGGGGCGGGTGCGTATCGACAAGGTGCCGGTGCGGCGGGTGAAGACGCTCGCCAAGTACGGGGCGGGTAGCAAGGCGCCGCTGCTGGCGCGTCTGCAGGAGCCGAGGAAGACGGCGACGATGCTGGCGGTGACCCGGTCGTTGGAGGCCGAGGCGATCGATGACGCCCTGGATCTGTTCGCGCTGCTGATGGCCTCGCGGCTGATCTCGCCGGCGCGTCGCAAGTCTTCGGGCGACCGGCTGGCGATGCTGCCGAAGCTGGAGAAAGTCTCCCGGCTGTTGTCGCGGGCGGGCCGGGTACTGGTCGAGCAACTCGACCTGGTCGCCGAGGCGGGCGCCGACCTGGACCCCGCGGCGCTGTGGACGGCCGTCGTCGCGGAGGCCGGGGCGAGCAAGGAGCAGGTGCTGGCTGCGCTGGAACAGGTCGAGCAGCTCGTTCCCGACGACGACGGGGCGGCCGAGGCAGCGTTGCGCGCGGCGCTGGTGGACAAGTACAACACCGTCCGCCCGTTTTTGAAGCTGCTGGGCGAGTCGAAGGCGCTGGGCGCGGCGGCGGGCGGCCGCAAGGTCCTGGCCGCGGTGCGCGCCCTGCCGGAGCTGACGCGTCGGCACGTCTCCCGCAAGCCGCTTCTGCCGAAGGAGATCGACGCGTCCCTGGTGACGGCGGCGTGGAAGCGGCCGGTGTTCGCCAATCCGGAGCTGCCCCAGGGGGCGGTGGACCGTGACGCGTATGTGGTCTGTGTCCTGGAGGGGCTGTTTCGGGCGCTGCAGGTGCGGGACGTGTTCGCCGCGCCGTCGCTGCGGTGGGCCGACCCGCGCGCCCACCTGCTGGACGGCAAGGCGTGGGAGGCGATCAGCGAGGACGTGCTCGCCTCCCTGTCGCTCACCGACCCGGTCGAGGCGCATCTGGACGCCAAGCTGCTGGCGCTGGACGCGGCATGGAAGCAGATGGCCGGCCGGCTCGAAGAGGCCGGTGACGACGCTCTGGTCCGGGTGGTCACCCCGGCCGATGGGCACGCCCGGTTGTCGGTGGAGAAGCTTGGCGCACTGGGTGAGAGCCCGTCGCTGAAGTGGCTGCGTGCGGCCTGTCAGGCGATGCTGCCGCGCATCGACCTGCCCGAGCTGCTGCTGGAGGTGCACTCCTGGACCGGGTTCCTGGACGCCTACGTGCACCTGGCCGACATCTCCACGCGCATGCACGACCTGCCCCGATCGCTGGTCGCGCTGCTGATCAGCGAGGCATGCAACGTCGGCCTCACCCCGGTGATCAAGGACGGGGATGAGGCGCTGACCCGCGGCCGGCTCTCGCACGTCGACCAGAACTACGTGCGGGCCGAGACGCACGCCGCGGCGAACGCGATCCTGATCGAGGCCCAGCGCGGCGTGCCGATCGTGCAGCTGTGGGGTGGCGGGCTGCTCGCCTCGGTCGATGGGCTGCGCTTCGTCGTCCCGGTCCAGACGATCAACGCCGCCCCCTCACCGAAGTATTTTGGGTACAAGCGCGGTCTGACGCTCTTGAACGCCGTCAATGACCAGGTGATGGGGATCGGGCAGATGGTCGTGCCCGGCACGCCGCGCGATTCCTTGTACATCCTCGACACCCTGATCAACATCGACGCCGGGCCGCAGCCCGAGGTCGTCACGACCGACCAGGCGTCCGATTCGGACACGGTATTTGGCATCTTCTCCATGCTCGGCTACCGGTTCGCGCCACGCTTCGCCGACCTGGGCGACCAGCGGTTCTGGCACGCTGAGGTGCCCGACGGGACGGCACCAGCGTACGGGCCGCTGGAGACGATCACCCGCAACAAGATCAACCGGCAGAAGATCCACACCCAGTGGTCGGACATGACCCGGGTCGCCGGGTCCCTGGTCACCAACCAGGTCCGCGCCTACGACCTGCTGCGCATGTTCGCCCGCAACGGGCGGCCCACCCCACTCGGGCAGGCATTCGCCGAGTACGGGCGGATCGACAAGACCCTCCACCTGCTGTCCATCTTGGACCCGATCGACGACACCTACAGGCGCAAGCTGAACAAGCAACTCACTGTCCAGGAGTCCCGGCACCGGCTCGCCCGCAAGATCTGCCACGGCGGCAACGGCCAGATCCGCAAGGCATACCGTGAGGGACAAGAAGATCAACTAGCGGCTCTTGGTCTGGTCGTCAACGCGGTCGCGCTGTGGAACTCGAAGTACCTGTCGGCCGCGGTTGACCAGTTGCGCTCCCAAGGCGTCCCGGTGAACGACGAGGACGCCGCCCGGCTGTCCCCGCTCGGCCACGCCCACCTCAACGTCCTGGGCCGCTACTCCATCTCCTCCTCCGCGCCGGCCGAGGGACTGCGGCAGCTCGGTGAGATCCCCGACCTCCCCGACAACGGCGGCGTGAACGAGGAGGGGGTGTAGACCCCCGGGCTCACGGGTCACGACAAAGCATCCTGGTCCCGACGCTTACCTCGCAAGCCCGGTGTGCGGGCCGGCGTGGTGGAGCGCTGACGCCGCCCGCGGTCACGGCGCGCGGTGGGCTAACGCGGCGTGACCAGGCGGGCCTCGTAGGCTGCGATGACGAGCTGAGCGCGGTCGCGGGCGTTGAGCTTGGCCAGCAAACGGCCGATATGCGTCTTCACGGTCCCGGGACTCACCTGGAGCTGCACGCTGAGCTCGGCGTTGGACAGTCCGTGGGCGACCAGGGTGAGCACCTCGCGCTCCCGGTCCGTCAACGTGTCGAGCCCGTGAAAGGGCTGCTGGACCGGCCGGCGTACGAACTCCGCGATCAGTCGGGTGGTGACGGTCGGCGCGAGCAGCGTCTCACCCGACGCCACCACCCTGATCGCCTTCAGAAGGTCGTCCGGAGGCGCGTCCTTGAGCAGGAACCCGCTGGCACCCGCCCGCAGCGCCGAATAAACGTACTCATCGAGGTCGAACGTGGTCAGGATGAGCACCCGGGTGTCCCCGGCGATCTGCCCCGTCGCGGTGATGCCGTCCATCTCGGGCATTCTGACGTCCATGAGCACCACGTCGGGTGACTCCGTATGCGTGAGCGCCACCGCCTCCCGCCCGTCGCCCGCCTCCCCGACCACGGTGAGATCGTCCTCCGAGTCGATCAGCAAGCGGAAACTGCCACGCAGGAGCGCCTGATCGTCGGCGACGAGCACCCGGATCACGAGCCTCCTCCTGCCGCACCCACCCCGACCGGGCCCGGCCCGGCCCGCGGACGCCCTGACCGGACCCACCGACTCCGCTTCCTGCGGCTCACACTCGTGATCTTCGTCATCACGTCCATCATGACCGATCCGCGCCTACCGCTCGCACCACGTCGACGCTCTCTCGGAACGCCGGCCGTCCGTACCACTGCGGCGCCCTGTCGAATGGCCTGCCGTTCGCGCATGCCCGCGCTCGCCGGAACGTGTCCGGCGCCGCACCTTCTCCCCTCGTCGAGAAGGGGTGGAACTCCCAGATGGTCAAGGGATCTCCCATGACGCGTGCACGCCGAACCCCCTTCCCGGAAGCGGGCCGGCCTCGAAGGTGCCGCCGTACAGCAGGGCCCGTTCGCGCATTCCCGCCAGCCCGTGTCCACCCGGCCGCCCCGGCAGCACCCGCCGCCCAGGCCCGTCGTCGACCACGGAGATCCGCAACCTCCCATCGGTGACCGACACGCCGGCCTGGCAGTGGGCGGGAGCGGCGTGCTTGACGACGTTGGTGATCGCTTCCTGGAGGATGCGGTGAACGGCCGGTGCCATGCTGTCGGGCACGGTCCCGATCATCGACAGATCGACCTGCACGCCGGCCTCCGCCGCGCGGTGCGCCAAGGAGGGCAGGTCGGCGAGCCGGGGGAGCGGTGTGCTGTCGGGCACGCTGCCGGGTGCGCGCAGCACGCCGAGAATATGGCGCATCTCCGTGAGCGAGCCGCGCCCGATCTCCTCAATGACCCGCAACGCCTCGCGCCCTTCCTCCGGATGTTTGTCCAGGACCTTGGCCGCCACCCCCGCCTTGACAGTGATCACGCTCATCGAATGGGCGACGACGTCGTGCAGCTCGCGCGCGATCCGCAGGCGTTCGTCGGCCGCCGCCTGCTCGGCCTGCCTCCTGGCCTCGCGGGCGGCGAACTCGCGGCGGGTGCGCGCCGCCGTGCCGAGACTCCAGCTCGCTGCGAGGGCCAGCCAGGCCGCACCGAGGATGAAGACGGGGTCGGGCCAGCCGTTCGAATATCGTGCTGGGCCCGGCATCGAGACCAGCAGAGAGCCTCCGTTGACGAGCAGGCCCGACACCAGGGCGATCGCCGATCGCCACACCGGCCGACCGGTCGCCACGGGATAGATGGCCAGGGCCACCACGATCGTCGGCAGCAGCCGGTTGGCCTGCACCGCGAGCACGGCAAGGCCGATCAGCAGCGCACCATAGTAGGCGGGCTCCGGCCATACCCGCCGCACCGCCACAGGCACCGCCAGCAGCCAGCACAGCGCCATCGTCACGGCGTTCGTGGTCAGTCCCGGCGGACTCGCCGTAGACGCCAGCGCGAGCAGCACCGCGACCACGGCGTCGGCCAGGATGAGCAGCCAGGGCGGAGGCCGTCGGGCGAGCAGATTCACAACACGACGTTATCCAGGAACGGCCGGGGGCGAATCGGAGCACGGGCCGTCAGACCAGGGTCGTACTCCGCCCACGTACGCCCGCGCCGTATGCCCCTGGTCCGATCCCAAAGATCGGATCCGGCTCCGACGCGCGGACCCACCGCCGCACAGCATCGTTGCCGCCATGAACCGACGCAGACTCATCACCCTGTGCCTGGTGGCCTGTCTCGCCGTGCCGCTCGGCGGCATCGCGCTGGCCTCGGCGCAGGCCCACGACCTCGCGTGGAAGGACTGTGGCGACGGCCTGCGATGCGCCAAGTTGGTCGTTCCCGTCGACTGGGCCGATCCTGGCGGGCCCAGAACCTCGGTACACGTGGCCAAACTGCCCGCGACGGGCAAGAGCATCGGACCGCTGATCGTCAACTTCGGAGGGCCAGGCACCAGCACGTCGATGCTCAGGCGGAAAAGCCAGCCCGACGCTCCGGCGGAGCTGCCGAACCTGCTGGACGAGCTACAGAGGAGCTTCGACGTCATCGCCATCGATCCGCGCGGCCTGTCGGAGCCCGCGAGCCGCAAGAGAGTGAGCTGCGCGGAGCCCGGGGCCTCCACCTTCGGACTGCTCCTGGCCAGGACGAAGCAGGACTGGGACGCCCACGCCGCCAAGAACGCGGCCCATCAGGCGAGCTGCCGCATCATGGCCAAATCAGCCTGGCGCGGGATGACGGCATGGAACGTGGCCCACGACATCGACGCCCTGCGCGCCGCACTCGGCCAGGACAAGCTCATTTACGCGGGCAACTCCTACGGCACCGTCTACGCCCAGGCCTACCTGGAGCTGTTCCCGCAGCGGATCGGCCGGATGTACTTCGACGGCACCGCCGATCACACCCAGCAGGACTTCGAGCCCTGGATACGCAACTACGCGCTCACACAGGAGCGCCATCTCACCCGCTTCCGCGACTGGTGCGCCCGCCGCACCGACTGCGCCCTGCACGGCAGGGACGCCGGCAAGGCGTGGGACGAGCTCGTTGCCAGGGTGCGCCGCGGGCCACTGCCGGCGTCGGCCGGACGGACGGTGCATGAAGGGCAGCTGTACGCCGGCGCGATCAAAGGCATGAATCCGGCACTCTGGCCCCAGCTTGCCACCGCCATCCGCAAGGCCCTCGACGGCGACGCCGGCGACTTCCTGGAGGAGCTGCTCCCTGATGAGGGCCGCGCGTCCGTGAGCGACGACTCCTTGTGCAACGACTTCATGCCGAAGCTGCCGACATACGAGGAGTTCCAAGGCATCGAGGCCAGACTTCGCGAGATCGCGCCGAGGTTCGGTTGGATCGAGGGACGCTTCGAGCTCGGGCGGTGCTGGGGGCGCAGCGGCGGCGCGTCCTGGGCACCGCACCCGTTGCGCGTGAAGGACGCCCCGCCGATCCTCTTCGCGATCGGGGAGCTCGACAACAACACCAACTATCGCGGGCAGGCGCACGTGGCCGAGCAGATCCCGTCCGCGCGCGTCCTGTGGCACGGCGACGGCCACGCGGCGTGGGCCGCCAACACCTGCCTGCGGCGGCACGTCAACGCTTACCTGACCACGGGGGAACTGCCCGCGCCGGGCACGCGCTGCCCGGCCGAGCGGATCCAGAAGGTGGGCAAATGATCGAGGTCATAAACCTGACGAAAGTGTACGGTTCCACGCGCGCCGTCTCGGAGCTGACGTTCGACGTCAAACCCGGACAGGTCACCGGCTTCCTCGGACACAACGGCGCCGGCAAGTCCACCACCATGCGCATGATCCTCGGCCTCCACACGCCCACGTCGGGCAAGGCGTTGATCAACGGCGTCCGCAAACACGACCTGCGCGACCCCATGCGCGAGGTCGGCGCCATGCTCGACGCGGCCGAGGTGCAGGGCGGACGCAGCGCGTTCGCTCACCTCCAGGCGCTGGCGTACGCGGGCGGGATCGGGCGCCGCAGGGTCGTGGAGGTGCTGGAGGAGGTCGGCCTGGCCGGCGCGGCACGCAAGCGGATCGCCGGATTCTCCCAGGGGATGCGCCAGCGCCTCGGCATCGCGGCGGCACTGCTCGGCGACCCGGGCGTGCTCATCCTCGACGAGCCGGCCAACGGCCTCGACCCCGACGGCATCCGCTGGCTCAGGACACTGCTGAGGTCTCTAGCGGCTGAGGGGCGCACCGTCCTGCTGTCGAGCCACCTGATGACCGAGATGTCCCTCACCGCCGACCGGCTCATCATCATCGGCCAGGGCCGACTGATCGAGGACACCACGACGGCGGACCTGCTGGCCCGCTTCCACAGCGGCGTACTGATCCGATCACCCCACGCGGCCCGCCTGTCCAAGGCACTCGAAGCGGCCGGCGCAACCATACGCCCCGCTCAGGACACCGACGCCGGTGAGGAGCCGGTGCCCGGTGGGCCCGCGGCGGCTGGAGCCGATACGCGCCCCGTGCGAGACACCGGCGCCGGAGCGGAATTGCTGGTGACCGGCCTGACCGCCGCCGCCATCGGCGACATCGCCCTGGCGAACGGCTGTGCCGTTCACGAACTGGTGTCGCGCCGGACATCACTGGAGAAGGCCTTCATGGAGATCACCCAATGATCGACCTCGTCGCATCGGAATGGCTCAAGCTACGCTCGCTCCGAGCCACCTACTACGTCCTGGCCTCCACGCTCTCGGCCCTTGCGCTCACCGGCTTCACCGCCTACTCGATCTCGCACTACTTCGACACCAACGGCCCCAGCGGCGATCCCGTCGGCACGGGCCTCAGCCTCAGCGCCGACATTCCGCCTGTGCTGTTCGGCATGCTGGGCATGTTCGCCATCTCCGGCGAGTACGCCACCGGCATGATCAGACTCACGCTGACCACGATCCGGAGCCGGTGGACGCTCCTTCTGGCCAAGGCCGCCGTGGTGGCCGCCGTGGCCGCTGTCGCTGGCCAACTGCTGGCGTTCGTCACCTACTTCACCGCACAGGCCGTGGTGGCCGGGCGTCCGATCGGCGCCTCCTTCGCCGAACATGCGGCCCTGGCCGAGGTGCTGACCACCGGCGCCGGCTCAGCCGTCGCCGCGGTGATGGGGCTGAGCCTGGCCACGGTCCTGCGGTCGACACCGGGCGCGCTCATCGCGCTGGTCGTCCTCCCGCTCTCCCCGACCGTGCTCGAGCGCTTCCTCCCGGCTCCGTGGAACGACTGGATCAGCTCCCTGACGATTCCGTCACTGGCCAGGCAACTGGCCGCCGTACCCGACGCCGGAGCCTTCGGTCCCTCAACGGCCGCCGTTGTCCTGGTGGGTTACGTCGTGGTGTCCCTCCTGCCGGCAACTCTGGCGATCAACCACCGCGACGCCTGACCGGACCCTTATGGGCGGCCATGTACGTGGTTAGGACAGCCATCACGTACGTGGCCGCTCGCCGCTTCGCTACGGGCCGGGGCCGGGGCCGCGCCCGAGGTAGGTGAGGTGAGTGTCAGTTGGGTGCGCGTGCGGAACGTGACGGTAGACAGCGGACATGCGTGGCGCCCGTCGGCGCGGACCACAGCCGCGCACGAGGGAGATCCAGAACGTGGCCGGGATGAACTGGTGTTCCGTAAGGGGATCCCCCACCGGAACACCCGCCGCCCGGGCAATCGCCCCAGGTCAGAGTGTTCCTATTAGGTGTTCCGCTAACTGTTCCGGTGAAGGCCCCCTATCCGGCCCGGCGCTCGGGTCGCCGCCACCAGGGGCAAAGTAGCTCTGCGTAATCGTGGTTCGAGTGGCTCGCAGTCATGGAAGCCGGCTTGAGGCGGGGGCAATGTAGCTGAGAGTTGTGTCTCAAGTTCGCTACGTCGCGATCACAGCTCGGACGTACCGGTTGGTAGTCGAATGGCTACACACCATGTTTCTCCTGACCCTCCGCTGGAGATCGGGAGAAAGGGTGCAGGCATGCGACGTGACTGGGAGTTAGAGGACCTGATCGAGTGCTGGACGCTGGATGAGGAGGAGTTCGCGCTGCTGGCGAACAAGTCCGGGGCGACGCGGCTCGGCTTCGGTCTGATGCTGAAGTTCTTCGAGCAGGAAGGCCCGGTTCCCGCGACATGCGGGTGAGGTGCCGCGGGCGGCGGTGGACTACATGGCCGGGCAGGTGAAGGTCGATGCTGCGCTGTTTTCGGAGTATCGGTGGTCGGGGTCCACACCCTGCCCATAGCGGTGTGCACTGCCCCGATGAGGCCCTGTCAGACGCCTTGGCGTATGTACAGGTCGCGCAGCAGGCCGATCTCGCCGCCGTGATGCGAGACCTCGACCAGGGCGTGCAGCGCGAGATTCAGGTAGGTCTCATCGGCCCAACCGCCGGGACCCATGCCGATCGGGGCCAGCAGACGCTGGTCGCCGAGGGCGGCGATGCGGGAGGTGAAGTGCTCCCAGTCCTCGGCGAGCGCCTCGATGCCCTCTTTCGCGGTGCCCGGCCACTCGTCGCGCTCGCCGAACTCGGGGGCGTCGTCGAAGAGGTAGATCACGTAGCCGCGCAGGCAGAGGTTGCCGATGTGCCAGACGCGCCAGGCGATCGTGGTGACGGGGTCCGGCGCATCCGGGCTCGACTCCGGAAAGACCGCGTCAACGCGGAAGACGCCGTCGTCACCGGGGCGCAGGCCGACGCAGTCGCTGACCGGCTCCCAGTGGTACTCGGCGTCGGTCAGGCTCTGAAGGCGCCTGAACAGCATGGATCGCGCGCGTTCGAAGCTGGCGAGGATGTCTCGGGTGGCGGGATCGGTCATGTCCACCTGATGCACCCTATAGTCCGGGTCATGGAGCGCTATGTCGCCCACGGCGTCAGCCGCGCCGCCATACGGACCGCCCTCGCCGATCTCCTTCCCAGCCAGCCCCGGCCAGCGAGCCGTAGTCCACGAGCCGCAATCGTGATCTAGCTCATCGCTACTTTGGGGCTGGGGACAGCTTCGGGCGCGGAGGGCCTGGAAGGGCTCATCGTCCTGAACGACCTGTTCCAGCACGGCATCGCGGTCAAGGTCCTGGAGGGCATCGGGGCCGGCGAGCGCACCGAGCGCTCCCTAATCCTCGACCTGGCCCTGGCCCTGTCAGAAGACCGACGCCGCGACATCGTCTGCAAGACCAAGAACGGCCTGGAGGCGGCCCGCCGCCGCAGCCGGGTCGGCGGCCGCCCCCCGGTGGTCGACGACGACAAACGCGCTGCCATCCTCGCCCGCCGCGAGCGCGGGGAATCCATCCGCACCATCGCCGCCGGAGTCGGCGTCTCGGTCGGCGTCGTCCACAAGACCCTCGCCGACGCCAAGGAGTCGTAGGCTCCGGAGGTTCCTTGAAGAAGAACTTCTCCAGGTCTGCCGTAGGGGACCGCCCCCCGCGCCGATGGGCCGCACTCAGCAGGTCTCAGCCCTCGACAGGCTCTCTAGTCGCGATTGTCGTGATAGCTGACTTCGGCCAGGCGGTAGGTGACGCCGGTGACGATCGGGTCAAAGTACTCGCGGTACTCGCAGATCTTGCCCTCGGCGTTGAACTTGAAGATGCACACGTAGGTGTTCTCATACTTCTGGTCACCGCCCTTCATGACGTTGTCGGAGTCGAATCTGGCGATGATGGTGTCGGAGCCGCGGTCAGCCCAGGTCTCATGGAGGGGGAAGCGCAGGCTGTCAAACTGCTCCGGCACTCCCTTCCAGTTGTCATAGATGGCCTGCTTGCCTTTGAGATGGGAGGGAAACATCTCGGTGCCGAAGGGGTAGTAGTGGTCCGCGTCGTCGGCCCACAGCTCGATCCAGGAGTCGATGTCCTTCTCCTCCAGCAGACGAAGAAAGGTCCGCACCGTCTCGACGTTGCCGTCGCCTGGAGCCTCGATCGTCCTCACGCCCACTGCCTGTGCGGGCAGGTCCTTGTTGCCGTCGCCCCAGGTCGCTGTCATCACCACCGTAGTGATCAGCCATCGGCCGCCGGTCCGCGCCAGCTCCCAGCGGTAGTCGCCGCCGAGCGTCCACAGCGGAGCCCCATGAGATGTGGCGAGGCGGTGGGTGGCCTGGAAGGACGCGGTGCACACGGCACGGTCCCCGTCGATCTGTACCAGGTGGTTGGCGATCAGATGCTGGGTGGCGTCGTAGCCGCCCAGTGCCGCCGACCAGGCATCGACGATCTCCTGTGGAGTGAGCCGGACCGGGTCGCCGCCGTTGAGGCTGGTGTAGTCGAGGAGCACCTGGTCGGCGAACAAGTCGCGCAGGAGCGCCCATTCACGGCGGTCCGCATGCACGGCCATCCGGGTGCAGGTCTCGACGACCTCGATCCTGGTCTCGGACGGGGACGGCGCGGTGCTCTCAAGGGACTCGGTCATGGCGAGATGGGCTCCTGTCGGGGCGATGAATGGGATTGGCGAGTGCGGGGTGTTCACAGCGTGCGGGCGAAGTGCTCAGCCGCCGCGTCCGCGGCGAAGCCGACCTGGGGTGACTGGTCGTAGAAGTCGAACTGAGTGCCCTCGGTCCACAGGAAGTGCCTGGGCCCCGCGAGGCCGTCGTGGAAGCGGCGGGCGCCGTCCGGGATGGCGGCGTCCTGGCTGTGCACGAGTAGCACGGGCGCGCTCACCTTCGGCGCGAGCGCGACGGCGTCGAAGTCCAGCCACCCGGGCCAGGCCATGACGGCGAACCGGTTGGGCCACCGCGGGATCCCGCCGCGCCGCGGGTTGAGGTAGAAGTCGATGTCGAAGGGCATGGCCGCGTCCGGGTCGCTGGCGCTGACCACCGGCACGTAGACGACCTCGCCGCTCTCCTGGTACGTGCGCCGCGCCGCGGCCGCCGCTGCCTTCTTCGCCTCGATGCCCTCCGGACCGCCGTAGTTCTCCTCGCAGAGGCGGCGGTCGTGCAGCCACGGTGCCACCAAAGCGAGCGAGCCCACCCTGGGATCCTCGGCGGCGAAGGCGCTCACGTACATCGCGCCGGCGCACACCCCCAGCGCGCCCAGCGGTCCATCGGCCACCGCCGGATGCCCGGCCAGGAAATCGGCCGCCGCCCGCAGGTCCCGGCCCTTCAGCTCCGGCGACTCGACCTCGCGCGGCTCACCGCCCGAGGCGCCGTACCCGGTGAAATCGAAGGACAGGGCCGCGAAGCCGCGCCGGGCCAACTGCTCGGCGTACCGGTCGGCCATCTGCTCCTTGACGCTGGTCCACGTCCCGGCGACCACGACGCCCGCCACCGGAGCAGCGTCGTCATCAGGCAGAAAGAGGTGACCGGCGAGCTTGGCCGCGTCACCGGCGAAGCTGACCTGTTCTGGTTGGGGCATGTCGAAACTCCTTCAAGACCGGGTGGGGCGATGTGGAGAGGGTGATCGGGAGGGTACGGGGTTTCACGGCTACTCGATACGGATCGTTCCGTTTCGCTGTCTAGGTATACACGAAGTCGAGACGGAACGTTCCGTGCTGGGTGTGTCTAGAATGTGCCCATGTCCCCTAGACATCCCGAGCGCCGCAGCGAGCAGTCGGCCAAGGCCGTCGTCCAGGCCGCGCTGGAGTTGTGCCAGGAGATCGGCTACGCCAAGGTCAGCATCGAGGGCATCGCCTCCCGCGCCGGTGTGGGCAAGAACACCATCTACCGGTGGTGGCCCTCGAAGGCGGCCGTGCTGCTGGACGGCCTGCTGGAACTGTGGGGAGGCGCCGCCCCCTTCCCCGACACCGGTGACATCGTCGCCGACCTCAAAGCCCAGATGAGGGCGGCCGTCGCCAGCCTCATCGCCGACCCGGTGGGGCTGCACTACCGCGCGTTGATCGGCGAGGCCCAGCACGACGCCGCTCTGGCACAGGACCTGCACGAACGCCTGATCCGCCCGATGGTGCTCCGCGCCAACGAACGCATCGAGCTAGCCCAGCGCCAGGGCCAGATCCGCGGCGACCTCGACCCCGAACTCGTGGTCGAGCTGCTGTACGGCCCGGTCTACCACCACTGGCTGCTCACCGGCCGCACGCCCGAGCCCGCCCGCCTCGACGCCATCATCGACGCCACCTTCGCGAGCATGACACCCCAGGGATGATCGATCTCTCTCTTTGATCAGGGCCTCCGTTGCGCGCGGCCGTGAGCGCGGCGCGCGCAGGCCCTGCCTCCCGTACGGATCTGGCGCGACCAGTAGTTCTACAGAAGGCGCCCGTAGCCGGAGACGACATTCTCTAGGACATGCACAACATCTGGAGTGAAGAGTTCGGCGCCGCGACCGACGCTCCCATCCTGCTGATCATGGGTTCGATGTCGCAGGGCATCCTGTGGCCGGACGAGTTCGTCGGCCGCCTCACCGCCGGGGACCGCCGGGTCATCAGGTACGACCACCGCGACACCGGCATGTCGGACACCGTCGACTTCGCGGCCGAGCCGTACACGTGGGACGACATCAAGGGCGATGTCTACCGCGTGATGGACGCCCACGGGCTGCGGAGCGCGCACCTGGTCGGGCACTCGGCGGGTGGGCTGCTCGCCCAGCTCATCGCGGTGGAGCGGCCGGAGCGGGTGCGCTCGCTGACCGTCATCGCCGCCTCGCCGCTCGGCGGGGGCGAGGGCGAGGTGCTGGTACGGGCGCTGATGGGGCAGCCGCAGCCGGAAGGCAGCCTGCCGGAGCCGTCGCCGGAGTTCGTGGCCTTCTTCCGGGCGCTGATGGCGGGCCCGCAACCGTCGGGCAGGCGCGCGATCGTCGACGGCATGATCGCCGAGCAGCGGGTCCTGCACGGCACCGGGTTGCCGTTCGAGGAGGACGCGGCGCAACTGCTGCAGGAGCGGATCTACGACCGGGCCCGCGACCTGTCGGCGGTGGCCAACCACCGGCTCGCGGCCGCGGCCAAGCCGGACTTCGAGCCGGTGGGCGTTCTGCATCAGGTGAAGGCGCCCACGCTGGTCATCGAGGGCAGCCACGAGCCGGCCAAGCCGGGGCATGGCGCGATCATCGCCGAGCAGATCCCGGGGGCTCGGCTGATGATCGTGGAGGGCATGGGCCACACGCTTCCGCCCGAGACCCACGAGGAACTGGTTGCGGCGATCCTCGCCCACACAGCGGTGTGATAGGTGCCGTAACACCCGCCTCGCCTGCCGGCCGGGAAGAAGGCCCTTGCTCCATCGCCGGCCTCCGCCCGGCGTGCACACAGATCGCAGGCGCTGGTACCGGCCCTGACCGCATCCGGCTGCAGAGCACTTTCCTGCACACCCCCGTCCTGGACGCCTTCGACGGCATCCTGCACACCCCGGCCTCCACCGTGGCCCGCGACCTCAACGAAGGAAACCTGTGACTGAAACTGATGTGATCATCGTAGGCGCCGGCCCCGCCGGCCTCATGCTGGCCACCGAGCTGCGGCTGGCCGGCGTACGTCCGCTGGTGCTGGAGCGCAAGCCGAGGCGCCGCGACATCCCCAAGGCCGGCGGCCTCGGCGGGCAGATCCTGGAGCTGCTGCGCTACCGGGGCCTGCTGGAACGCTTCGAGGCGGCCTGCACCGGCCCCGTCCCGCCGCCCCGGTTCCCGTTCGGTGGCGTGCATCTGGACTTCACCCACCTGGCCGACCCGCCGCTGCACGCCCTGCCGCTCCCGCAACAGCAGTTGGAGCAGTTGCTCGACGACCGCGCCGGCGAGCTCGGCGCCGAGATCCGCCGCGGCCACGAGGTGACCGGGATCAGCCAGGACGACACGGCGGTGACCGTGGACGTGCTGGGTCCGGACGGCCCGTACCAGGTGGTCGGCCGCTACCTCGTGGGGTGCGACGGCGCGCGCAGCCGCGTCCGCGACCGGGCCGCCGTTCCGTTCCCCGGCATCACCTATCCGGAGGTCAACCGGCTGGCCCAGGTCACCCTGCCCGACGAGGTGACCGTGCTCGGCAACGGCGACCTCGACGTCCCCGGCTTCGGCACGATCGGCGCGGGCTTCACCCGCACCGACCACGGCCTGTTCGGCATCGGCTCCGCACCCGGCTCCAGGTCCGTCTCCCTCTACACGATCGAGGACGAGAGCACCGAGTACGACGACGACGTCCCCATGACCGTGCCGGAGCTCCAGGACAGCATCCACCGCGTGCTCGGCGCGCGGCTGCCCGTGGCGGAGGCGACCCGGCTGTCGCGGTTCACCTTCAAGGCCCGCCAGGCCGAGCGCTACCGCGACGGCCGGATCCTGCTGGCCGGCGACGCGGCGCACCTGTTCCCCGCCACCGGAGTGGCGCTCAACGCCGGGCTGCTCGACGCGGTCAACCTGGCCTGGAAGCTGGCCGCCGACCTGCACGGCCGCGCACCGGCTCACCTGCTGGACACCTACCACGGCGAACGCCACCTCGCCGGCGCCCGTACCATGCTGCACACCCGGGCCCAGGTGGCACTGCGACGCGGGCGCGACGCGGCCGCCGAGGCGCTGCGCGAGGTCTTCACCGAGCTGCTCACCGACGAGCAGCCGCTGCGCCGCATGGGAGCGCTCGTCGCCGGCACCGACATCCGCTACCCGATGCCCGGCACCGAGCCCCACCCGCTGGCCGGCACCTTCGCCCCCGACCTCGTCCTGCACACCGACCAGGGCGTCACCAGCGTCGCGGAGCTCCTCCACGCCGCCCGGCCCGTCCTGCTCGACCTCGCCGGCCGCCCGGAGCTTCGCGAGCTCACCTCGCAGTGGGGGGATCGCGTGGACGTGCGGACCGCCAAGACCGACGAGCGTCCGGCCGACGTCCTGCTGATCCGCCCGGACGCCCACATCGCCTGGGCCGCGGCGGTCGGCGAACCCGACGGCACCGCCGCGACCGCGCTGCGAGAAGCGCTGTCGCACTGGTTCGGCACTCCCTGACGGCCGGCCGCGCCTGACCCGGCCGCCGCCGGAGGGCAGGTTCGACGCGTACGTCCGGGCGGCGACGGAGGCGGCCGACAGCGGCGGCGCGTCCGTCCCGGTACTGGTGATCAATTGCTCTGAGGAAGGTTTTGCGTGAAGAGGTTGCTCGCCCTGACCTGTGCGGGTCAGTTCATGGTGCTGCTCGACAACACGATCGTCGGCGCCGCCCTGCCGGACATGCAGCAGCGGCTCCATACCGGGCTGACCGGGCTGCAGTGGATCGTCGACGCCTACGTGCTGCTGGTGGCCATGCTGCTGCTGTCGGGCGGGGTGTTCGCCGACCGGTTCGGCCGCAGGCGGGTGTTCCTGGCCGGGGTGGTGGTGTTCACGGCCGCGTCGGTGGTGTGTGCGCTGGCGCCCTCGATCGGCTGGCTGATCGCCGGGCGGGTGTTGCAGGGGGTCGGGGCCGCGGCGCTGAGCCCCGCCTCGCTGGCGCTGCTCACCGCCGCCCATCCCGCGCCGGGGGAGCGTGTCAGGGCGATCGGGTTGTGGGCCGGGTTCAGCGGCATCGGCCTGGCCGCCGGGCCGCTGGCGGGCGGGTTCTTGGTGGAGTCCTTCGGCTGGCCCGCCATCTTCCTGGTCAACGTGCCCATCGGGGTGGTCCTGCTGCTGGCCGGGCTGCGCGTGCTGGAGGAGTCCCGCAACGCGGGCGCGCCGCCGATCGACGTCCCCGGCACGGTCCTGTCCGTCGCGGGCGTGGGCGCCTTCACCTACGGCCTGATCGAGGGCGGTTCCCGAGGCTGGACCTCGCCGGTGATCCTGGGCAGCTTCGCCGCCGGGCTGGCGCTCCTGGCCGCGTTCGTCGTGGTCGAGGGCCGGGTGTCGACGCCGATGCTGCCGCTGCGGCTGTTCCGTCAGCGGCTGTTCACCGTGTCCAACACGGCGATGGTCGTGGTCGGGTTCGCGCTGACG
The DNA here is from genome assembly GCF_040675375.1 of Nonomuraea sp. NPDC049607. Lineage (NCBI taxonomy): Bacteria > Bacillati > Actinomycetota > Actinomycetes > Streptosporangiales > Streptosporangiaceae > Nonomuraea > Nonomuraea sp. NPDC049607. The sequence continues at coordinate 53 of NZ_JBFAOV010000042.1, read as the reverse complement.
GGGTCGTCGTTCTTCTTCTCCCAGTTCTTCGTCCACGTCCAGGGCACCTCGAT
>NZ_JBFAOV010000041.1:0-81347 GCF_040675375.1 Nonomuraea sp. NPDC049607 | reverse complement strand
GCGCTGCTGGCCTGCGACTTCATCGAGACCGTCACCCTCACCGGGCAGCGCCAGTACATCCTGGCCGTCATCGAGCACGCCAGCCGGCGCGTCCGCGTGCTGGGCACCACCGCCCATCCGACCGCAAGCTGGGTCGTCCAGGCGATGCGGAGTGGTAGGGCGCCCGGGGCTCGAACCCGGAACCTACGGATTAAAAGTCCGCAGCTCTGCCAATTGAGCTAACGCCCCTCGCACGAGCAAGGGTACAGAGATTACCGCCCCGCCCGCGACGCCTCCATCACCGGTAAGCGGCCAGCCCCGTGAGAGCCTCGCCCAGCACCAGTGTGTGAATCTCCTGGGTACCCTCGTACGTCAGCACAGACTCCAGATTGTTCATGTGCCTGATCACAGGGTACTCCAGGGTGATCCCGTTTCCACCCAGGACGGAACGGGCCTGGCGGGCGATGTCCAGGGCGGCCCGTACGTTGGCCAGCTTGCCGAAGCTGATCTGCCGGGGCTCCAGCCGTCCCTCGTCCTTCAGCGCACCAAGGTGCAGGGCCGTGAGCTGGGCCTGGGCGGCGGCGACGTACATCCAGGCCAGTTTCTCCTGGGTGAGCTGGAAGGCCCCGATCGGCTTGTCGAACTGCACGCGGGTCTTCGCGTAGTCCACCGCCGACTCCAGGCAGGCGCGGGCGGCCCCGACGACCCCCCACAGGATGCCGAAACGGGCCTCGGAAAGGCACGACAGCGGGCCCTTGAGGCCGGTGACCCCGGGAAGCACGGCGGAGGCGGGCAGGCGGAGGTCATCGAAGTACAGGGACGAGGTGACCGATGCCCTAAGGGACAACTTCTTGTGGATCTCAGGGGCGGAGAAACCCGGCGTGGAGGTGGGGACGACGAAGCCGCGGACGCCCTCGTCCGTCTGCGCCCACACCACGGCGACGTCGGCGATCGAGCCGTTGGTGATCCACATCTTGGAGCCGTTGAGAATCCAGTCGGATCCGTCCCTCTTGGCGTACGTGCGCATGTTCGCCGGGTCGGACCCGTGGTCCGGCTCGGTCAGGCCGAAGCAGCCGATGGCCGTGCCGGCCGCCATGCGCGGCAGCCACTCCTCCTTCTGCTGGTCGGAGCCGTACCGCCAGATGGGGAACATCGCCAGCGAGCCCTGCACCGACACGAACGAGCGCAGGCCCGAGTCGCCCGCCTCCAGCTCGCGGCAGGCCACGCCGTAGGAGGTGGCGTCGGTGCCGGCGCACCCGTAACCCTCCAGATGCATCCCCAGCAGGCCGAGCGAGCCCAGCTCCGGCGCGAGTTCGCGCGCGGGGAAGACGGCCTCCTCGAACCAGTCGCCCACGTGCGGAAGGACGCGGTCGGAGACGAAAGACCGGACCGTGTCGCGGATCAGCCGCTGGTCGCCGTTGAGTCGGTCGTCGAGGCGCAGCAGGTCGTCCATGGCGGGTCCTCTCCTCGCGTAAGGGGTTACCAGGGTTCTACCAGGGGGAATCCTGATGTGCTAACACCACCCCCAGGGGCAGTCTTGAGACATGAACGAATTCAGCGAGTACAACGTCAAGAAGCTGCGTCGCACCAACAAGGGCCGGGTCGTCGCGGGCGTCTGCTCGGGCATCGGTGAGTACGTCGGCGTCGACGCGAACCTGGTCAGGGTCGCCCTCGCCATCGCCACCCTGTTCGGCGGGGTCGGCGTCGGGGTGTACGCGATCGGCTGGCTCCTGATGCCGTCCGAGGAGCGGGACACCTCGATCGTCCAGGACCTGATCAAGCAGCAGCAGCAGAAGAACGCCACCGACTGGACCGGCGAGCACAAGCCGCAGCAGTGATCAGGCCGGCGCCTGGGCGGGCACTTCCTGGGCATTACGGTCGTCCCGGGACTCGGTCCACATCAGGGCGAGCACGGCCGCCGCGATCACTCCGGTGATGCCGGAGAGTGCGACCACCAGCTCAGGACCGAGTCTCTCCGCCGCGAACCCGCCGACCAGGATCCCCAACCCCTGGACGGCCATCAGCCCCGACTGCACCAGCCCGAAGGCCTGGCCACGCCGCTCCGGCGGCACACTCTGGACGAAAGCCGCATTCGCCGCGAGCTGGTACGCCCCACCGATCCCCGACAGAACCCATGCGGCCAGCACCACCGCGAGCGGCGGCCGGAGCGCCGTCACCGCCAGGGGCGCGCAGCTCAGCATGGCCATCCAGCCCATCAGGCGCAGCCGCCGCGCCGGCGTCACGTACCTGCTGAACAGGAAGGCGCCCACCACAGTGCCCGTCGGCATCGCGGCCATCAGCAGACCGGTGATCACGGGCACCGACAGCGTCCCCGTGGCGAGTTCGGCGGCGTAGGGCACGGCGATGCCCTCAGGAAGGATGTAGAAGCCGCACAACCACGCGAACAGCACCAGTGTTCGCAACCTGCGCGAGCCGAAGACGAGTGAGGCTCCCGCCCTGGTCATCGCCCACATGGACGGCTTCGCGCCCCCCTGGTCGGCGGCCGGCCGCGGACGTACGCCCGAGACCAGGATCAGGGCCGAGGCGAGGAACGTGGCCGCGTCGAGAGCGAGCGCCCGGTAGGGGCCCAAGGTGGCGATCACCGCTCCGCCCGCAGCGAACCCCAGCATCTGTACGGCCTGGTTCGTCATGTTCTGCAACGCGGAACCGACGACGTACCGGTCGCCTTCGAGCACCTCGGGCAGCAGCGCCGCGCGCGCGGCCGAGAACGGGGCACTGAGCAGCACCACGAAGAACACCAGCACGCACAACGCCCAGAACGGCATCATCGGCAGCGCCATCACGCCGACCAGGACCGCGCGGACGACGTCGCAGGTCATCATGACGCCCCGGCGCGCGAACCTGTCGGCCAGCCCCGCCAGCAGCGGCCCCCCGACGATCGACGGGAGGTACGTCAGCGCGTAGACGGCCGCGGTGGCCAGGGCCGAACCGGTGCGGGAGTAGACGAGGACGGCGAGCGCGACCTGGGCGAGCTGGTCACCGAGCAGGGACAGGCCCTGGCCGTACCAAAGCGCCCGAAACTCCCGGATGGCGATGACCTCGCCGTAGGTGGCCTGATCTGTCTCGGCACGGCGATGCCGTCCCGGCGGCCTACCTGCCTGCATGGCCCCCATTGGACTCCGCTGTGCCTGACTCACCGTGTTCGCTATGTGACCTAAGGTGCCCGATCATGAGGCAAGGCGCAACCCAAAGAAGTCAACGAGAAGCAAAGGGTCACCAGCCCAGTTCGTGAAGTCTGTCATCACTGATCCCGAAATGGTGTCCCACCTCGTGGACAACAGTGATGCGCACCTCGTTAACGACTTCCTCTTCTGTCCTGCATATCTGGCATATGGGATTGCGGTAGATCTCGATCCGGTCGGGCAGGACACCTGAGTACCAGTCGCCGCGTTCTGTGAGGGGGACACCGGTGTACAGGCCGAGCAGGTGGGGCTCCGGCGGATCATCGACGACCGTGACGACGACGTTGCTCATGACACGGGTGAGCTCGGCGGGGATCGTGTCCAGAGCCTGGGCCACGAGCTCCTCGAACTTCTCCCGCGAAACCTCGATCACGCATGCCATTCTGCCCTGCCGGTCAGGTATGCAAGAAACTGTATGAAGTTCGTTGACAGGTCGAAAGCAGTCATTCGGTCGCGCGCGACAAGGGTCGTGGCGGTGCTCATGGTGGCCGCCGCCGGCGCCTGGCTGGGCATATTTCTGAGCGGCACCGTGCACGCCCAGGTCGGTCCCGTCGAGACGGGCATGTCGCTCAGGCCCGCCTGGCGCGGCGAGACGGTCGTCGACGCCAGCCCTCTCGGCACGCTGACCTTCCGGACCCACGACGCCCCGCTCAGGCTCCGCATCACCCTGGAGAACATCGACCAGGAGCGGGCCAAGGCGCTCATCGAGGACCCCAAACTGGCCGACCGCCTGCCGGGCCTCATCGAGAGCGACCTCCTGGACGGCGTGCGGGCCCTGGCGGTCCGCAGCATGCTCTGTGCCGGGGCGGGGGCCCTGATAGCCGTCCTGATGGTCTACAGGCGCCCCAGGACGGCTCTGGTGGGCCTCCTGGCGGCCTCTGTGGGCCTCGCGGGCACCGGGGCGCTCGCCGCCCTCACGTTCCGTCCGAGCTCGCTCGTGGAGCCGCGCTACTCGGGGCTCGTCGCCGCCGCGCCGTCGCTGGTGGGCAGCGCGGAGTCGATCGTGACGAAGTTCGAGTCGTACCGGTCGCAGCTCACCAAGCTCGTCACGAACGTCTCGAAGCTGTACGACACCGTCTCGACCCTGCCCCTGTACGACGCCGACCCCAAATCCATCCGCGTCCTGCACGTCTCGGACATCCACATCAACCCCATCGCCTGGAACGTCATCCGCTCGCTCAAGGACCAGTTCGCCGTCGACATGATCATCGACACCGGCGACATCTCGGACCACGGGACCAAGCCGGAGAACAAGTTCGTCGACGAGATCAGCCGCCTCGGGGTGCCGTACGTGTACGTACGAGGCAACCACGACTCCATGATCACGCAGAGGGCGGTCGAGCGGCAGAAGAACGCCGTGGTCCTGGATGACCGCGTGGAGAAGGTCGCGGGCCTGCGCATCTACGGCCTGGGCGACCCTCGCTTCACCCCCGACAAATCGGTGGCCGTCGACTCGGACCCGGACGCGCTCAAACGGTTCGCCCGCGCACGCCTGGCCAACGTGGACAAGGCGGACGTGGTGGCCGTCCACGACCCCGACGTCGGCCGGGGGTTCAGCGGGGCCGCGCCCATGATCCTGGCCGGTCACACGCATGACCGCTCGACGTCCATGCTGCCGTCCGGCTCGCGCATGCTCGTCCAGGGATCGACCGGCGGCGCCGGCCTTCGGGCGCTCGAACACGCCCAGCCCACGCCCGTACAGGCCTCGGTCCTGTACTTCGACCGCGAGACCAGACGCCTGCGCGCCTGGGACGACATCACGCTGGGCGGGCTGGGGGAGCAGTCGGTGTACATCCAGCGTCACGTGGAGGCCGACCCACAACGTATGATTTCTCCGGAGCCAACGAACGCCCCGTCTCCAACGGGATCGATCATCGGCACCGCGTCACCGACCGCCGGTCAGCCACTTTGGCATCAGGGGCAATCGTCCCCTATGCTTCAGAGGTCTCCGACGGAAGGCGACAGGGAATCCTGAGCCCCCATCGTCTAGCGGCCTAGGACACCGCCCTTTCAAGGCGGCGGCACGGGTTCGAATCCCGTTGGGGGCACTTGCGAGCGCTTGGCGCACCGCGAACCGGCTGGTCGAAAGGCCACCGGAAAGCTGGTAAGCTAAGCGAGCGCAAACAGAAAGAAACGCAAGAAACGCAAGGTCCTGTAGAGCAGTTTGGAGTGCTCGCCACCCTGTCAAGGTGGAGGTCGCGGGTTCAAGTCCCGTCAGGACCGCTCTGGGTCAGGTAGCTCAGTTGGTACGAGCGTCCGCCTGAAAAGCGGAAGGTCGGCAGTTCGACCCTGCCCCTGACCACCAGCTTTGAACAGCAAGAAAGCCCCGAAGCGATTATCGCTCCGGGGCATTTTTGTGTCCGCTGACGGCAACGTCGGCATACGGCTCCTGATTTTCGGCTCCTAGGATCCGAACGTGTCTGAATACAGGTGGCCCGACGAGGGGCCCGGATTCGCCGAGCGGGTGCGCCATGCATGGACCGCGACACGTCAAGCTCTACCGGTGGGGACGCGAGTGACGGGAACGGTCGTCGGCCGGCGGCCTTTCGGGGTGTTCCTGCGGCTCCCCGGTGTTCCTGACGCGATCGGACTCGCGGAGATCGTCGGGATGCCTGCCGACTGCGAGGTCCAGGAGGAGGGGCACGCAGGTGTGCCTCATGTCGTGGAGGCGCATCTCACCGAGGCCTGCGGCCTGGCGGACGGCTCCCCAGCTTCGGCGGAGATCTCGGGCAGCGGGATCGTGCGCTCGGAGTTCTCCGTCTTGGGGCGGACGAACCGGAGTTCGCCACCGACGCGCTGGAGGGTCTGGACCACCTCCAGAGTGCCCGCGTCGAGGTCGACGTCCTCCCAGGAAGGCCGAGCAGTTCCCCTCGGCGCAGGCCGAGGCAGAGGGCCAGGACGTACAGCGCGTGGAACCGGTCCTCGCGAGAAACCCTCAGCACGCGTCGCGCCTGCTCGGTCGTCAGACCACGGTTGACCTTGTACGAGGGAACGGAGACCGTGAGAGCTTCGAGACGTTTCGAGGGATGATCTCCTCGCGTACGGCCCGTTCGAGTGCGTTTCGGAGAACGGCGTGAATGGACTGGATCATTCGCGTGGACAGATGTGAACCGCAGCATTTCGGGGTCTTGAGAGCGCAGCACGTGGGCCGCTCGCGGGAGGCGTCCCATCCATGCCTGCAGCACTGGCATTCCCTACGAACCCGTCCGAGGCAACCGGGATGCCCTGATCAGCTTGTGCGATCAGCTTGGTGAGCTTCTTCATGGGTGTGGCCGTACGCGCGGACGCGCTTGTATGTGCCAGCTGTCGTGAGGACGAAGGCGGCCCCTTTCCCATCGGCCGTCCTTCCGTTGATAGATCGTCCCTTCGCCATTCGAGCGCTTACGAGAGCGGTGATGGGTCCGGTGCTTGGGTTCCTCTTCAGGGGGGTCGCGCACGGCCTCGGTCATCAGGCCACCTCCGCCAGGGTCTTGATGCACTCGGTCAGGGCTCCGGCTTCGATGAGGCGGCGGCGGCGGCCGCCGGACCGGGCGGGCGTGCGGCCTCTTCGGGCCGATCCCACCCGACCGGCCCACCGCACATCGAGCGCAGGCTCAGTGACGCCGGGGGAGCCTGACCACAGACAGCGCCGGAGTGCCGCAAGACCGCCATGAGCAGCGACAGTGAGCTGTTTTCATCCTCGGTGGACCCATGAAAGAGCCTCAGTGAGGGCGTATCCCAACTCGTCCCTGGCTGGCAGCGTGGATGCGCAAAATTCGGGTTTCGCTGGTAGGGCATGACGAACAACCTGGTGCTGGGCCGGCTCAGCGTGGTGCAGGCGGCGTTGAGCCTGCTCTCACCCAGGCGTGCAACGGGACGTGATCAGACCACGTGCTCCGGGCGTAATCGACGAAGCATTTCCTTACGCGGCCCTCGCCGGCGAACACGTAATCAATCTTCCGCCTGCGGGTCACGTAGGTCCAGCGCCGGCGCGGGTCGCATTCGTCGCGGCCCTTGTAGGCCGCGGCGGCGTCGCGCGGCACAAGGTTGAGGTCGCCGCCGATCACACCCCGGCCGAGCTTGAACAGCTCACGCAACTGGATGTGCCGGTAGGGCCTGCCCTTCTGCCTGTCGTCGTAACTCGATCCCGACGAGAAGTGCGCGGTGCAGAACGCCCGGTCGGCCGTGCAGACGGCGTACCTGCGGGCTCCCCACGGCGGTGAGGTCAGCGGGTGCACGACGAGGCCGGTGTCCGCTCCGGCCACGGCCAGGGTGACGCTCAGCACCCCACGCGGCCTGCCGTTTCTGTCAGGCAGGCACTGGTACGGGGAACCGTCCGAGTACTTCAGCCCGGCCGACCGGACGCTCCAATTCCGGCCGGTACGGCGTTCGAGCTCGTGTTCCAGGTCGGCGTCGGCGCCCGTGCAGAACTCCTGAAGGAAGACCACGTCCGCCTCGGTCGCCAGCACTGCCACGTGCCAGGCCAGCTCGGCGTTCGAGCGGCGAAAGAGCGCGCACCCGGCGTTGGTGCCCGCACAGACGTTCCACGTCATCACGTGGAGGAGAGGGGGCTGTGCCTGTACGGACAGGTTCGGGAACAACAGCCCGGCGATCACGAGCTGGCTGATCATCATCACCGAGCTCCCTCCACACATGATCCGAGCCGTCACAAGACCGCTCAACCGGCATATCTGGCAATCAGGAGCCTATGGGTCTTCTTGGGGTCAGACCCGTGCGTACGAGCTGCCGAGAGCCTCTTATGCCAACCCGTCCCGGTTCTCTCCTGCTTGATCGGCCCGATCAGGTTGGAAAAGCCTCAGTCCATCCGGCAACAGATCGAGGCTCGACCCGAGCAGGCGGGCATGGGCGCCGACCTGGTGACCATGGTGTGGTCTGGGACCATGGCGGCCTTTGCGAACATGGGCGATACGCAGGCGTACGTCGTGCGGCGAACAGAGGACGGGACCGCTGAGCTCATCTGGACGACCGAGGGGCACGCCCACGGTATGGCTGAGGCCGACAGCCTGCCGATGCCGCCGGAACGGATCTCGCACTTCCTCGACGGACGGCCCGAGGGGCACGCCCCTGGCCTGGTAGCCCTCGGTCTGTCCGCCGGTGACCGGATCCTGCTGTGCACGGGCGGACTCGGCGCGGTGGTTTCTCACGCGCTCCTGATGGAGAGTCTGAGTGGGCCAGGCGGATCGGCAGAAGCGGCTGATCGTCTCGAAGCCATTGCTGCGGAGCGCGCTGGTTCGGACGACATCACTCTGATCGTCATCGAGTTCGTCGATTTCGAGGTGCATCGGAAGGAATACACGTTCAGTGATTAGTGGCGTCGCATGAATCGTTGGAACGCGATGTTTGAATTGCGGCGGCTGCGGTTCCCGCATCGGCCGGGCCGGGTGGCGGAGTGGTGGGGATCAGGGGTGGAAGAGGGTGTTGAGTTCGCCGAAGTCCAGGGAGTCGGCCAGGGCTTCGTAGGTGCCGGCGGTGAGGAGTTCTTCGGCGGCCTTGCGGGCGGCGGTGTAGGCGGTTTGGGCGAGGGCGGTGCCCAGGCTGATCCGGCGTACGCCTGCCTGCGTGAGTTCCGCGACCGTGGGGCCGCCGGCGACGGCCATCGCGTTGACCGGGAGCGGGGACTCGGCGCAGAGCGTGGCCAGCGCGTCGAGGTCGAGCAGGCCGGGGACGAAGATTCCGTCGGCTCCGGACTCGGCGTAGGCCGCCGTGCGCCTGATCACTTCGGTCAGGCGGCCGGAGGAGGGGCCGATGGCGAAGAGGAAGACGTCGGTGCGGGCGTTGACGAAGAGTCCGGGGAGACCTGCCGAGGCTGCCGCCTCCCGGGCCGCGCGGAGTCTGGTGGTCTGGTCGGCGAGGTCGAACAGCGGGCCGCCGACGGCCTGGGAGTCCTCCAGGTTGACGCCCACCGCGCCGGCCTTCGCCACCGCCCGGACGGTCTGGGCGACGTCCTCGGGGGTGGGGCCGTAGCCGCCCTCGACGTCGACCGTCACGGGTACGTCGACGGTGTTCACGATGCGTCGGGCGGTTTGCAGCATCTCGTCCCGGGTGAGGTGCTGGCCGTCGCCGCGGCCGAGGGACCAGGAGACGCCGCCGCTGGTCGTGGCGATGGCCGAGGCCCCGGCCGCGGCGATCACGGCGGCGCTGGCGGCGTCCCAGGCGTTGGGGAGGATCAGGACGGAGTCGGTGCTGAGCTTTCTGAACAGATCGGCCTTTTCCGTCGCCGTCGCGGCAGTGGCGGGAGAGTTGTCCACAGGCATGTGCGTGACCGCCTTCGGGGTGTTCGGAGTCCGGCACCATGGCTCGGTGGGTGCCTGCTCCGGGATGTTGCCGGGCGGAGGAGTAGGCGTCCATTGATTAAGCTCTGACCGAATCGTGGACGCTCTGGAGGCGGCATGAAGGCGCGGCTGGCCTTTTCGGTGAACGATCTGGCCGAGACCCGGTTCGCGGTCTCTCCCATGTGGGAGGTCGTCACGAGTTGCCGGGTGCTGGCCGGGGCCACGGTGGCCGATCCTCATCGTGGGTGGGCCGAGCAGGTGCGTCCGCGGCTGGCGGCGGCGGGGCTCGATCGTGGGTGGCTGGCCGACATGGTTCCGTCCGCCGGTCACCTTCCCGACTTTCTCAATCCGACGACCGCGTCCCATGAGCTGCCCGACGAGCTGGCGGCCATCGAGGCCGGCGACCCGGAGCGGGTTCGGCGGGACCTCGACCTGTTGTCCGCCGAGCGGGGCGGCCGGTTGTCGCCCCGGCTGCGCAACCTGCACCGCGACCCTCGGACGTACCTGCCCAGGGTCGTCGCGGAGATCGAGGCGTACTGGGAGCTCGCGATCGCGCCCTACTGGGCGCGGATCCGGTCGGTGCTGGAGGCGGACGTCTTCCATCGGGGGCGTCAGGTGGCCGAGAGCGGTACGGCCCGGACGCTCGACCAGCTGCACCCCACCGTGCGCTGGGACAGCGGAGGGCTCCAGCTGGCGCAGCGGCACTGTGCCATCACCAGGATCGAGACCGGGGCGGGGCTGCTCCTGGTGCCGTCGGTCTTCGCGTGGCCGCGGGTGCTGACGCGGTCCGTCCCGTCGGAGCCGCCTCAGCTCGCCTATCCGGCCCGTGGGATCGGCGTGCTGTGGGAGTCGCGCAGGCACGCGCCGATGGACGCCCTCGCCGCCGTGATCGGCCGGTCCCGGGCGTTGCTCCTGGCCGAACTGGATTCGCCCGCCTCCACCACCGAGCTGGCCGAGCGGTCGGGGCTTTCCGCGGCGGGGGTGTCGCAGCATCTCACCGCGCTGCGGGCCGCCGGGCTGACCAGCACCCATCGGGCCGGCCGCACGGTGTTCTACGCCCGTACGGGGCTCGCGGACGCTCTGCTCACGGCTCAGGTGTGAGCTTGAAGGCCGGCTGGTTCCGGGGGCGTTCGCGCGGCCGGGGCCGGGCCTGGTCAGCCGGGGGTGCGGTGTGAGGCCGCGAGGGCGCTGATCTTTTTTGTCCCGATCATCCTGACTATTGTGATCCCCATTGTTCGGGGGGAAGGCGGGCGATGGACGCGGATGGGGCCGAGGCGTTCCTGGGCAGCCGGTACGTGCTGCTCGACGAGATCGGCGCCGGGGCGATGGGGACCGTCTGGCGGGCGCGGCACCGGGAGACCGGGGAGACCGTGGCGGTCAAGATGTTGCGCAGCAACCTCGCCGGTGACCAGGACCTGGTGCTGCGGTTCGTCCAGGAACGCAATGTGTTGCGGACCCTACGCCATCCCCACATCGTCACGATGCGCGACTTCGTCATCGAGGGGGAGCGGCTCGCCCTGGTGATGGACCTGGTCGAGGGCGGGGATCTGCGCGGCCTGCTCCAGCAGCACGGCACGCTGCCCCCGGCTGTGGCCGCCGAGCTGATGGCCCAGGTCGCCGAGGCGCTGGCGGCGGCGCACGCGATGGGTGTCGTGCACCGGGACGTCAAGCCGGGGAACGTCCTGATCGACGGGCCAACAGGGCAGGTGCGGCTGACGGACTTCGGGGTCGCGCGGATCGTCCTCGGGCCTGGGCTGACGCAGACGACCTCGATCATCGGGACGCCCGCGTACCTGTCGCCCGAGGTGGCCGACGGTGGCCCTCCCACGGGGGCGGTGGACGTCTATGCGGTCGGTCTGATCCTTTACGAGCTGATGGCCGGGCGTCCGCCGTTCGTCGGTGAGCATCCGATGGCTCTGCTCCGGCAGCATGCGATGGCCATGCCCCGGCGGTTGCCCGGGATGCCCGACGCGCTGTGGGCGGTGATCGCCGCTTGCACGGCCAAGGATCCGGCCGGGCGTCCGGCGGCGGGGCAGGTGGCGGTGGCGTTGCGGGAGGCGGTGCCGTCGGTGACCGGGCTGGCCGCCTTGCCGCGGGTCGCGAAGGGGGAGGCTCCGTCCGCGACGTCCGAGCCGTTGCCGCCGCCCGCGGGTGCCGGTGGGGCGGGTCCTCCGTCCGGGGGTGCTGTTGGGGTTGGGCCCGTTGGTGGCGGGGGCTCGGTGCCGTCCGCCGGTGCAGGCGGTGGGGACGGGACGGTTCCTTCCGGGGCGGCTGCGCAGCGGCGGGGGCGGTCTCGTCAGTGGATCGTCGTCGCGAGCACCGCCACGGCGGTGGTGCTCACCGCGGCCGCGGTGGCCGTCATGGCGCCATGGCGTACGCCGGACGCGGGGGCCGTGAACGACGCGGCAGGGCTTCCGGGGCTCGCGACCGCCGAAGTGGCCGGGACCGCGACGCCCGTTCCGTCCGAGCCGGACGAGAAGACGTCCCAGCCGGACGACGCGGAGGAGGAACCGCTCAAGTCGTCGCCGAAGAAGACGCCGAAGGAGCCGGTCCGTACGCCGGGAACGGGCGGCTCGGAACGCACGGCGGCGCCCAGCGCGACCACGGACCCCACGCCGGCCCGTACGGCCGAGCCCCGCCGGACGCCGACAGGGCGGAAGACGGAGGCCCCGCACACCGTGGACCCCGGCACGGAAGGGACGAGCGCTCCGCCGCGCAGCTCCCAGCCGGACTGGAAGTGCCGTTCGTGGATCTCGGTGGGCAACGGCTCGGGGGTGGAGATGTCGCCCTGCATGGCCATGGTGGGCGATGTCTTCTACCTGAAGGGACGCATCAGAGGGGCGAGTACGGTTCGCTCGGACGTGCACGTCCAGCTCTACAACACCGACGCGGATCAGAACGTCTCTCAGCCGTTCATCTGCTCCGGGGTGGCCCCGCGCAACGACGGGGAGGTCGCCACCTGCGGGCCGTTCACCACCACGGCACCGGCCATCCGGGCCAAGCACGACGTACGGCAGCGGTGGCGGCGAGCGGGGACGGCGGCGTTCGGCGGTGGCGCGGAGAGCCCCTGGCTCCTCTGGTGACACGCGGAAGGGCCGCCCGATGGGGAACGGCCCTTCGCGCGGTCAAGCCAGTGGTCACGTTCTGGTGGTGCAGACGGCGCCGTTGAGGGTGAAGGTGGTGGGGAGGAGGTTCGGGCCGGCGTAGTTGCCGACGAATCCGATCGTCGTCGAGGCGCCCGTGCCCAGGGACGCGTTGCCGGGCTCGCTGACGGCCTTGACGTTCGAGCCCGTCTCGGTCCAGGTGGCGCTCCAGCCGCTGCCCAGACTCTGCCAGGGCCTCGGCCAGGTGAAGCTCAGGGTCCAGCCGTTGACCGGGGCGCCGTTGTTGGTGATCTCGATGGCGCCGACGTAGCCGCTGGCCCAGTCGGTCTGGTCGGTGAGGCGGACGGCGCAGGAGCTGGTGGCGGGGGTGCCGGTGGTGAAGGTCAGGGGCGGGGAGGCCCAGGAGACGCCGCCGCCGCTGTCGCGCGCGATCACGTTGACCGTGTAGGTGCTGCCGGGCCTGAGGTTGCCCACCGTGTAGGAGGTGCCGGCGGTCTCGCCGAGCTGCTCGCTGACGGCGCCGTTCTGGCGGTGGAGCTCGTACTTGGCGATCGGGCGGGCGCCGGGGGCGGCGGCGGGCCAGGAGAGGGTGGCGGCCTTGTCGGTGACGTTCGAGGCCGTGGGGCGGCCGGGCGCGCCGGGGAGGCCGGTCTGCGGCGTGGCGGGGCGCAGGACCAAGGTGGTCAGGGAGAGCGGGGGCAGCGTCTGGCTGGTGGGGGTGCCGGTGGTCGCGGTGGTGATGGAGGTGGCGCCGTTCGTGTGGGTCAGTACGGTGGGCGCGCCCGCGGCCGGCGTGAAGCCCGCGTAGTCCACGGCGACCGGGTAGGACGTGTCCGGCGAGGTGTTGATCAGCATGACCGCGAGGCCGCCGTCGGGCCGCCGGACGGCGTGCGCGCTGACCTTCGGCTGGTCGGTCCCGGCCCGGACGAACTGGTCCCCGGCACGGGCGAACCTGCTGACCATCTGCAGCGCGTGGTACGGCGCGAACGGCGTGTTCAACGGCGGCTCGCACACCCCGGACGAGTTGCAGACCCCGCTGGACAGCAGCCCGAAGTCACCGTAGTCGGTGTGCCCCTCGACCTCGGTGACGTTGCCGATGCCGTTGTGCACGTTCCACCAGTCGACGGTGAACACGCCGTTCGCCAGCAGGCTCGCGTAGGCGTCGGCGGCGGCCAGGGCGCCGGGCTGGGTGTTCGTGCCGTTGCTGCTGGAGCCGGTGTTGAACTCGGTCATCGCGAGGCCGATCCGGTCCGAGCCGGGCCCGGCGTACGCGGCGATCTGCCGCCGGGTGAGCTGGATCATGTCCGGGATCTGGCCGGCCCTGTCCAGGGCGCCGGGGTACCAGTGCAGGATCACGAAGTCGATCTTCGGCCCGGCCAGGGACAGGACGACCTTGTTCCAGCTCCCGTCGTCGCCTTCGGCGGTGATGGCGTCGGGCCAGTTGGCGGGGGTGGTCAGCACCGCGCCGATCTTGATGGACGGGTCGGCCGCCTTCATGGCGTCGGCGTAGGCGACGACGTTGCGCGCGTACTCGGCCGGGCTCTTGTCGGCGTGGTCGTCGGCCTCCCAGGCGCTGCCGTAGTGGCCGTTGCCGTAGTTCTCGTTGCCGATCTCCCAGTACTTGACGCCGTAGCCCTTGGTGACGTTGGCGTGCCGGACCCAGGCGGCGGCCTCCTCGGCGGTGCCGGTGCCGTAGTTGGCGGTCACCATGGCCTGCGCGCCGGTACGCCGTACGCCGCGCATGAAGGTGTCGAAGTCGGTGTTCGGGGCGACGTACCCGCCGGGGGCGGTGTGGGTGGCCCAGTGGTAGATGTCGGAGTAGGAGCCGCCGGGGTAGCGCAGCAGCTTGACGCCCGCGTCCTTGAGGAGGTCGGCGGTCTGGTCGGTGCCCAGGTTCGAGTCCCAGATCGCATGGTTGGAACCGATGCCGGTCTCGGGGGCGGTGGCCAGGGCGGCGCGGGCGTTGACGGTCACCGCGACGGGGGTGACGTCATCGGCGCGCGCCGGGGGAGCGATCAGCGCGGTCAGGGTCAGGAGGGCCGCGGTCGCGGCCCGGGGCAGGGTCATGCCAGGCATCGGGGTACCTCGCCGTGGGAAGCCGTGGGAAGCCGTGGGAAGCCGTGGGAAGCCGTGAGAAGCCGTGAGAAGAAGCCGTGGGTAGCGGTTGACTCGACGCCCCCTCCTGACCAGGAGGCAAGCATGATCATGCGACGTCGGCTCCGGCCCGTCAATCGGCGCTGAAACTTTCACGCGTGACGCCGGTCAGGCGGGCTTGAGCAGGCCCCTGTCGTACGCCGCCGCGACGGCCGCCGCCCGGTCCTTGACCTCCAGCTTGGCGAAGACGTGCAGCAGGTGGGTCTTCACCGTGGCCTCGGTGACGAACAGCCGCCTGGCCACCTCACGGTTGGTCGCGCCGCGGGCGATGAGAGCGAGCACCTCCAGCTCGCGCGGGCTCAGCGTGCGCTGCTCCGGCGCGTGCGCGCGCCGCGTGAGCACCCCGGCCACGGCCGGCGACAGCACGGTCTCGCCGCGGGACGCCGCCAGCACGGCCTGCCGCAGCTCGGCGCGTGGCGTGTCCTTGAGCAGGTAGCCGGTGGCGCCCTCCTCGATCGCGGGCACCACGTCGGCGTCGTCGCCGAAGGTGGTCAGCACGAGCACGTGCGTGCCGGGGCACTGCTCGCGCAGCCGGCGGATGAGCTCGGCGCCGCTCGTCCCCGGCATGCGCAGGTCGAGGAGCACGACGTCGGGGCCGGTGCGCAGGGCCACCGCGAGCGCCTCGGCGCCGTCGGCGGCCTCGCCGACCACCTCGAAGCCGTCGGTCTCGAAGATGCCGCGCAGCCCGTCGCGGACCACCGGGTGGTCGTCGACGATGATCAGGCGTACGGGCATGGCTCACGTTCCCGGGTCGGCGGGGATGGCCGGAACGGTGGCGGAGATGCCCGTCCCCTGGCCAGGGGCGCTCTCGACGGCGAGGCTGCCGGCCAGGCGGGTGACCCGCTGCCGCATGGCCACCAGCCCGAACCCGCCGCCGGACCCGCCGGTGGAGCCGGAGCCGGGGGTGAAGCCGGACCCGTCGTCACGGACGTCGAGCGCCACCACGTCCTCCATGTACGACAGCGTGATCCCCACCCGGGCGGCCCGCGCGTGCTTGCCCACGTTGGCCAGCGCCTCCTGGGCCACCCGCAACAACGTGCTCTCCACCTCGGTGTGCAGCGGCCGGGCGTCGCCCGTGACCGACACCGGGGCGGGCACCCCCGACGCCCGCGACCAGGCCGCCGCCACCTCCGACAGGGCCGTCCCGAGCTGCGCCGCGGCCAGCGGCGCCGGGCGCAGCGCCTGGACCGAGCGGCGGGCCTCGGTCAGGCTCTCCCTGGCCAGCTCGCGTACGGTCGCCAGCCGCGCGCGCACCGCAGGCGCCGCTCCGACGGCCTCGTCGGCCGCCTCCAGCTGGGTGAGGATGCCGGTCAGCCCCTGGGCGACGGTGTCGTGGATCTCCCTGGCCAGCCGCTGCCGCTCGCCGAGCACGCCCGCCTCGCGGGCCTGGACCAGGAGCCGGGCCTGGAGCTCGGCGTTCTCCTCGGCGAGCGCGGCCAGCCGGGCGCTCTTCTCCTTCAGCTGCGTGTTCTGCTCGGAGACGGTCTGGAACACCAGCCCGGTCATGGACGCCACCAGCACCCCGACCACGAACGAGGCCAGCAGCTCGACCGGGCTGCGACCGTCCGGCGGACGGGCGACGACCAGCGTCCCGACCGTCACGGCGACCCCCGCGTACGCCCACAACCCCGGCAGCAGCGCGAAGCACTGGACGAACACCCCCACCCCGGTCACGGTGAAGACCGTGTCGATCCGCACCAGCGCCACGACCACCGCCAGCAGCACCACGAAGTAGCCGGCCACCACCCACGCCCGCGCCGTCCAGCCGGGACGGTAGGCGACCACGAACCAGTGCCAGGCCGCCGCGAACAGCGCCAGCGCCAGCACCTCCACCCGCCAGGCCCGCAGCAGCGAGAACAGCGCGGGAAGCAGCACCAGCAGGTACGGCAGGGCCGCGGTCACCCGCTCCCACCGGCTCACCACCGCAGGGCCTTCACCGCGACGCCGCCGGCGACCACGCCGACCGCCACCATGATCCCGAGCGCGAGCGGCGGAAGCGCGCCGGTCGACCAGCCGTCGCGGATCGCCTGGACGGCGGGCGCCATGGGCGTCAGGTCCCCGATCGCCCGCATCGACCCCGACATGGTCTCGCGCGGGATCACCGCGCCGGACAGGAACACCATGGGGAAGAACAGGGCGAGCCCGATCACGGTCGCCGCCCGGCCGCTGGGGGCCAGCGCGCCCAGCAGCAGCCCGACGGCGCCGAGGCTGAGCGCGCCGAGCAACCAGGCCAGGACCACGCCTGGAAGGCTCGCGGGCGCGCTCAGCCCGTAGCCGGCCACGCCGAGGACGACCAGCAGCACGCTTCCGAGCACGGCCAGCAGCATGTGCGCGGTCCACTGGGCGCCGCACAGCATGAACGGCGTGGCCGGGGTGGCCCGCAGCCGCTTGAGCACCCGCCGCTCCCGGTACTGGGCCAGCGTGGCGGGCAGGACGACCAGCGCGGCCAGCCCCACGACGAAGACGGTCAGCATCGGCACGGTCGCGTCGACGAGCCGCTCGCCGCCGGGCAGCGGCCGGTCGCCGCCGCGCAGCTTGACCCAGAGCATGACCAGCGGGAAGGCCAGTGCGAAGTAGGCCGACATCGGATCGCGCAACCCCAGCCTGAGCTCGACGGCGATGACTCGCGTGAAGCCTTTCATGCCTGGGCCCTCCCCGTCAGGGTGAAGTAGGCGTCCTCCAGGGAGGCGGCCCGCGCCTCGCCGATCAGCTCGCGCGGGCTGCCCTCGGCCACCACCCGGCCGCGGTCGATGACGGCGATCCGGTCGCACAGGGCCTCGGCCTCGTCCATGAAGTGGGTGACCAGGACGACGGTGATCCCCCGGTCGCGCATGGCCTTGATCAGCCCCCAGGTGGTGCGGCGGGCGTCGGGGTCGAGGCCGGTGGTCAGCTCGTCGAGCAGGACCACCTCGGGGTCGCCGACCAGGGCCAGCGCGATGAACAGGCGCTGCTTCCAGCCGCCGGACAGGCCGCCGAAGCGGGCGTCCTTCCTCTCGGTCAGGCCCCATTCGTCCATGACGGCCCGCCAGTCGGCGGGGTGGTCGTACAGGGAGGCGTAGAGCCGCAGGGCCTCGCCGACCTTGATGCCGTCGGGGAGGGCGGCCTCCTGCAACTGGGCGCCGACGCGCTGGAGCAGCGCCCGCCGGTCGCCCTGCGGGTCGAGGCCCAGCACGCGCACGCTGCCGCCGTCGGGACGCCGCAGCCCGGACACGCACTCCACGACCGTCGTCTTCCCCGCGCCGTTGGGCCCGGCGAGCCCGAAGATCTCGCCGCGTTCCACGGTCAGGGAGACGCCGTCGAGCGCCCGGGTGTGTCTGTAGTTCTTGCGCAGGTCGTCGATCTCGATGACTGTCATGATCTGAGCATCACGGCGGAGCGGCGGCCGCGACATCCACCGATCGGTGGATGGCCGGGACGCCGCCGCCGATGCGTCACTTGGACAGGTAGAGGGTCTTCCAGGTGCCCGCGTACAGGCAGTTCAGGGACGGCTTGGAGCCCCTGCCCTCGGCGCAGACCTTCAGCTCGACCTGGTAGACGTCGCGGTACTCGAAGGAGAACCGCTTGGCCGAGCCGTAGGAGCAGTTCCGGACGCTGCGCTCCTTGAAGGGCAGGTTGCTCCCGTCGCGGTACGTGATCCGGAACACCGCCCAGCCGCAGGCCGAGTCCTTGCGGGTCTGGTCGGTCAGCTTGCCGGAGATCCGCACCGCGTCGGCGGTCGGCAGGTCGGCGTGGTCCTCGCCGGTCGCGCTCAGCGAGCCGGTCGCCTTGGCGGCGTGCCCGGGGGCGTAGTAGGGACCCCACGAGGCCGCCGAGGCGGCCTGGGCGGGGGAGGCGGCGAGCGCGAGCAGGGCGGCAGCGGCGACACCGGTCAGGACGGCGGCGGTACGGGAGGTGGTCATCGAGGGGTTCCTTCCTCTCGGGGGATGACCACACGGTGCATTGGACCGATTTCATCCGGCTTGCCGGGCCGCTTGCAAACTAGTTGTATTTGTACTGCCGCGTCGCGACCCGACGGGAGCCGTTGAAGACCGAGGCGCGGTACATGCTGACCGACCTGTCGCCGTGCTCTGCCTTGCCGCAGGTGCCGAGGCCGGCGAGCTGGTGGATCTCGTACCGGGCGGTCGGGTCGCCGGCCACGAAGTACTCGGCGCGCGCCTGGTACTCGTCGGCCCTGGTGTCGCAGGCGAAGACGTAGGTGTCGCGCTCGTGGAAGCACACGCTCGCCCCGCCCTTGGTGGACGTGCACCGCTCCGAACGTCCCCGCGCGGCGGCCGGGGTGACCTCGGTGTCGCGCCTGACCGGGTACTTGGTGAGGTTGCGGACCGTCTTCCAGCGGCCCACCTTGACGCGGTGGTTGCCCTCGTACACGGCGGCCCGGAACGTCACGGTCCTGCCGATCTCGCGGTTGCCCCGGATCTCGCCCTTGCCGCCCAGGTTGTGGATGACGTACTTGGTGCCGAGGTACTCGTTCAGGTGGTACTCGACCGCGGCGTGCAGCTTGTCGTTCCGCGTGTCCTCGATCCAGATGCCCGGCCGGTCGCTGCCGTCGGGGCCCACGCACGCCTCGGCGCCCTTGACGCGCATGCAGGTGGGCTCGGCGCCGGTGATGGGGCCGGCGGTGAGGGCGGCGGTCAGGGCGGTGGTGGTCACGGGGGTCGGCTGTTGGGCGGCGGCGGCCGGCGGGCGGGCCTCGCCCCGGGCCACGGCCCCTTCCGTGGTGAGCACGGCGGCCGTCATCACGGCCATGGCTACGAGCTTGCGACCTAAAGCCACTTCGGTGTCTCCAGTCTCACGGGTCACACACCGGGCGGTGCATGAGTGTGACGCGAAAGATGTCGGAGTGGTTCAGAAATATGCGGTTTGAGCCTCGCTAGGGTGGGCTGAATGGCGGACGAGATGACTGACGAACGGCTGCGGGAGATCGCCGGAAGGCTGGCGGAGGTGCCCGGCGTGGTGGCCGTGGCGCTCGGCGGGAGCCGGGCACGCGGCACCCACCGGCCCGACTCCGACATCGACCTCGGCCTCTACTACCGGGGGCGCCTGGCCGTCGCCGACCTGCGCGAGCTGGCCCGGGAGATGACCGGTGAGCCGACCGACGTGACCGAGCCCGGCGGCTGGGGCCCGTGGGTCGACGGCGGCGGCTGGCTCACCATCGACGGTCTGCGGGTCGACTGGATCTACCGCGACCTCGACCGCGTGCGCCGCGTCTGGCACGACTGCCTCGCCGGCCGGTACGAGGTCGGCGTCCAGGCCGGCCATCCGCTGGGCTTCTACTCCCACGCCTACGCGGGCGAGGTGGCGCTGTGCAAGGTGCTCGCCGATCCGTCCGGCGAGCTGGCGGCCCTGCGCGCCGAGACGGCCGAGTACCCGCCCGCGCTGCGCGAGGCGCTGGTCCAGGGGCTGTGGGAGGCCGGCTTCTCGCTGACGATCGCCGGGTACGGCGCCGCCGGCCAGGACCCCGCGTACGCGGCCGGGGCGCTGTTCCGGGCGATCGGCGTCGCCTGTCACGCCCTGCACGCGGCCGACGGGGCCTGGCTGATCAACGAGAAGGGCATGGTCGCCGCCGCCGACCGGCTGCCCTCGGCGCCCGCCGGGTTCGGGGAGCGGGCCCAGGCGCTGTTCGCGTCCGTCGGCGGCACGCGGGAGGAGATCACCCGTACGGTGGCCGCCGCCGAACGGCTCGTCGCCGACGTCCGGGCCGCCTGCGGGGTGTGATCAGGCGTTCTCCTTGGCCTTGGCGGGGGCCAGGGTGGTCAGCAGCAGCAGGAGCGCGCTCTGGGCGAGCATGCCGGGCGCGAGCGGCGGGGCCGGGCCGACGGACTTGGTCAGCGCGTACCACCACTGGGTGAGGGGGGAGAGGGTCTGCCAGGTGTCGGCGTATCGGGGGTCGAAGGCGCCCATGTCATGGTTGGCCGAGATGTGCGCGTACACCCCGTAGGCCGAGGCGAGCAGCACCACCAGCGCGATCCCGCGGACGACCTTGAGCGTGAGGGGGGAGGCGTCCAGGGCGAGCACCACGAGCGCGGCCCCGAGCGCCAAAAGCGCCACCCACGGGACGAACTGCTGCCAGGACTGCCAGTGACGTTCGAAGGCCAGTTCCAGGGCCGCGCCCAGGATGCCCAGCGCGACCAGGCCGAAGAGCCCCAGGCGTACCGTGACGGCGCCGAGCCGTGCGATCTGCGTTTGCGCGTTCGTTGGAGGCACGCGCACCACGCTGCGCCCCCGGTCTCAGAGACATCTCAGGAATACATGAACGTTCAATGAGAATCGCGGCTTGCCCCTCGTTTCCGGACAACTGTGACTTAAGGGATCATAGGGACGTGAGCGTAGTCGCGATCGTTCTCTCGGTGCTCGCCCTGGTCCTGAACGGACTGATGGCGGGCGTGTTCTTCGCCTTCTCCACCTCGGTCATGCCCGGCCTGGACGCCGTGGGGGAGGACGGCGCGACGGCCGCCATGCGCAGCATGAACAGGAAGATCCTGAATCCGGGGTTCCTGTCGACGTTCACGCTCGCGCCCGTGGCCTCACTGCTGGCCGGCGTGTTCCTGCTGATCGGCGGGGACGGCGGGCCCGCGGTCCTGGCGTTCGCGGCGGCCGCCGTCTACTTCGCGGGCTCGATCGTCGTCACGGCCGCGGTCAACGTGCCGATGAACAACGCCATCGAGGCGGGCGAGCTGGCGTGGAAGGCGTACGCGCCGCGCTGGACCCGGTGGAACACGCTGCGCGGATGGGCCTCGGCGCTGGCCGTGGCGCTGCTGGGCGTGGCCCTGTACGTCTGGGTCTGAACCGGCCGGATGCATCCCGATGGACGGGCACCGGGATGCGCATCCGCGCGACGGGATCACATGTTGATCATGTGGCCCGCGAGGCCGTGGATCGCCTCCTTGACCGCTTCGCCGAGCGTCGGGTGCGCGTGCACGTTGCGCGCGACCTCGTGCACGGTGAGGTCCCACTGCTGGGCCAGCGTGAGCTCGGGCAGCAGCTCGGTGACCTCGGGGCCGATCAGGTGGGCGCCGAGCAGCTCGCCGTGGGTGTTGTCACTGATGATCTTGACGAACCCGGCCGTGTCGCCGAGGCCGTGGGCCTTGCCGTTGGCCGTGAAGGGGAACTTGGCCACCTTGACGTCGTAGCCCAGGTCGCGGGCCTGCGCCTCGGTGTAGCCGAAGCTGGCCACCTGCGGCTGGCAGTACGTGGCCCGCGGGATCATCACGTAGTCGAGCTCCATGGTCTCGGCGTCGCCGATGGTCTCGGCGGCGATGATGCCCATCGACTCGGCGGCGTGGGCCAGCATGAGCTTGGCGGTGACGTCGCCGATGGCGAAGATGTGCGGCACGTTCGTGCGGCAGCGGCCGTCGACGGCGATCGCGCCGCGCTCGGTGAGCTGCACGCCGGTCTTCTCCAGGCCGTAGCCGTCGACGCGCGGCTGGAACCCGATGGCCTGCATGACCTTGTCGGCCTCCAGCACCTGGGTCTGGCCGTCGCGGGTGACGGTGACCTTGACCGAGCCGCCGGTGTCCTCGATGCCGTCGACGCGGGTCGAGGTCAGCACCTCGATGCCGAGCCGCTTGTAGCGCTTGGCCAGCTCGGCCGAGACCTCTTCGTCCTCCAGCGGCACGACCCGGTCGAGGAACTCCACGATCGTGACCTTGACGCCGTAGTTGTGCAGCACGTAGGCGAACTCGACGCCGATCGCGCCCGCGCCCGCGATGATGATGCTGCGCGGCAGGTTCTCGGTGAGGATCTGCTCCTCGTACGTCACCACCCGCTCCGACAACTGCGTGCCCGGGATCAGCCTGGTGGTGGCGCCGGCCGCGATGATGCAGTGGTCGAACGTGATCGTCTCGTCGTTGACCTGCAGCGTGTTGGCGTCGAGGAAGGTGCCGCGGCCGTCGTACTCGGTGATGGCGTTCTTCTTCATCAGGTAGTGAACGCCCTTGACCCGGCCGTCGGCCACCTTGCGGCTGCGCTGGAAGGCCGCGCCGTAGTCGAAGCTCACTTCACCGCTGATGCCGAACGTCTTGGCCTCGTTGTGGAAGATGTGGGCCAGCTCGGCATTGCGCAGCAGCGCCTTGGACGGGATGCAGCCCACGTTCAGGCAGACGCCACCCCAGTACTTCTCCTCGACGACCGCGGTACGCAGCCCGAGCTGGGCGGCGCGGACGGCGGCCGTGTATCCTCCGGGACCCGCGCCGAGAACGACGACGTCATAGTGAGTGCTCATGACTCGGACCATACCGCCCGCCCCAGGTCACCCTTGACGCTAGACCTCCACCTTGTACGACAGCGTCAGCTCGTCGGCCGGAACCCCGCGGATCCCCCAGTTCACCTTGGGCATCTCGATGATCGTGATCTCCACGTCCTCGGGGTCGAAGCCCGACTTCTCGTAGATCGCCCGGATCAGCGCCCGCTTGGCGTCGTCGCTGCGTCCCGTGAAGCACACGACCTCGATGATCAGATAGTTCGCGCTTCGCTGAGGGCAGACGAAGTCGTCGGCGTCCATCAGCAGGAACCGGTGGAAGCGCTTCTCCTCAGGCACGCCCCACGCGCTCACCAGGCATGACTGCAGCAGATCGGAGATCTCCCGCTGCCGTCCGCCCCACACGTCACGCCGTCCGTAAACCTTCACTTGTGCCATGTCGGCAATATAGAGGGTGTGATCCGCGTACTTCTCGCCGACGACGAGGCCATGATCCGGGCCGGGGTCAGGGCGATCCTCGACTCCGACCCGTCCCTGGAGGTCGTGGCCGAGGCCGGCGACGGCAGGCAGGCCGTCGACCTGGCCATCGGCCACCGTCCCGACGTCGCCCTGCTCGACATCCGCATGCCACGGCTCGACGGCCTGGCCGCCGCGGCCGAGCTGCGCCGCGTCGCGCCCGCCACGGCCGTGGTGATGTTGACCACGTTCGGCGAGGACGACTACATCTCCAAGGCGCTGGAGGTGGGCGCCGCCGGGTTCCTGCTCAAGTCCGGCGACCCGCGCGAGCTGATCGCCGGCATCCACGCGGTCGCCGACGGCGCGGCGTACCTGTCGCCCAAGGTGGCCCAGCGTGTGATCGCCCAGCTCGCCGGCGGCAGGATGACGCGCGAGGCCCAGGCCCGCGACCGCGTCGGCGGCCTCACCGACCGCGAGCGGGAGGTCCTGGCCCTGCTCGGCGCGGGCCTGTCCAACGCGGAGATCGCCAAGCGGCTGCACATCGTGGAGGGCACGGTGAAGGCGTACGTGAGCACGATCCTGACCCGGCTCGACGTGCGCAACCGCGTCCAGGCCGCGATCATCGCCCACGAAGCGGGATTGGTAGCCTGACCTGTGATGTATCGCCTCGTGTTCACACAGGTCCTGCGGCGGTTCGACGCCGAGGCCGTGCACCGTCTCACCGTCAGGGGCCTGGCCGTGCTCGCCCGGCTGCCCATGCTCAAGCGGCTGCTCCACCGAGCGTTCGCCCCGCACGACCCGGTCCTGCGGGTGACCGCGTTCGGCGTGCACTTCCCCGGCCCGTTCGGCCTGGCCGCCGGGTTCGACAAGGACGCGGCCTGCGCCGAGGCGATCGCCGCCCTCGGGTTCAGCCACGTCGAGGTCGGCACCATCACCGCGCACGCCCAGCCGGGCAACCCGCACCCTCGCCTGTTCCGGCTGCCGGGGGAGCGGGCGGTGATCAACAGGATGGGCTTCAACAACTCCGGCGCCCGCGCCGCCGCCCGCCGGCTCCGCCGTACGCGCGGGGTGCCCGTCGTGGTCGGCGTCAACATCGGCAAGACCAAGGTGGTGCCGGAGTCCGAGGCGGTGGCCGACTACGTGGCCGGTGCCAGGGAGCTGGCCCCGCTGGCCGACTACCTGGTGGTCAACGTCAGCTCGCCCAACACGCCCGGGTTGCGCAACCTCCAGGCGGTCGAGCTGCTGCGCCCGCTGCTGGTCGCGGTCAAGGAGGTCGCCGACGCGACGCCGCGCCGCACGCCGCTGCTGGTGAAGATCGCCCCCGACCTGGCCGACGAGGACATCGACGCGGTCGCCGACCTGGCCGTGGAGCTGGGCCTCGACGGCATCATCGCGACCAACACCACCATCAGGCACGGCGGCGAGACCGGCGGCCTGTCCGGACGCCCGCTCAAGGCGCGCTCGCTGGAGGTGCTGCGCCGGCTGCGCGCCAAGGTCGACGACCGGCTCACCCTGATCTCCGTGGGCGGCGTCGAGGACGTCGACGACGTCTGGGAGCGCCTGCTGGCCGGGGCCACCCTGGTCCAGGGCTACACGGGCTGGATCTACGGCGGCCCGCTGTGGGCGGCCCGCATCCACCGGCAGCTCGCCCGTCGGGTCCGCCGCCACGGCCTGTCCTCCGTCACCGAGGCGATCGGCCGCACCGCCTAGGTCTCCCCCTATCGTGGGATCGTGATCAATGCCGAGGTGAGGCTCACCGATGACGTCGTCATGCGCGCGATCGCCAGGTCCGACGCGGAGGCGCTGGCCGCCGCCTACCGCCGCAACCGCGACTTCCTGCGCCCCTGGGAGCCCCGCAGGCCGGCCGACTTCTTCACGTCCGCCGGCCAGGCCGCACGCCTCGAACGACTCGCCGAGGACCGTGCGGCCGGGTTCGTGATGCCGTGGGTGCTCGCGGACGGCGACCGCGTCGTGGGCAGGATGAACCTGAACAGCATCATCCGCGGCGCCGCCCAGAGCGCGTCATTGGGCTACTGGGTGGACGCCGCGTACAACGGGCGGGGGCTGGCCACCAAGGCGGTGCTGGAGGCGTGCCGGGCCGCCGACGAAGACCTGGGCCTCCACCGGGTCGAGGCGGGCACGCTCCCGCACAACAAGGCCTCCCAGGCGGTCCTGCGCAAGGCGGGCTTCGAGGAGTACGGCATGGCCCCCCGCGCCGTCAGCATCGACGGCGCGTGGCAGGACCACGTGCTGTTCCAGGTCATCCTCAACGACCGCCCCGCGCCCATGTGACCGCCGGTCAGACGCTCGGCCTGGTCGACTCCGCGTCGTGCGTCATGGCGTCGATGCGCTCCATCACCTCGCTCACCCGCACGCCGCTCGGCCGGTGCGGACGCCGCCGCTGCCACGGGTGCGGGCCCGCCGTCGGCCGGTACTCCACGCCGATCGCGTCGAGCCGCCCGAGGTGCTCCTCCAGCCGCCCGGTGAACCCGTCGCCGGCCGAGCCGGCCCAGGCCACCTCCGCCAGCGCGCACGACCGCGGCCAGAGCCGGTAGTCGACGGTCCTCGGGTCGGGCACCCGCTCGGTCCAGAGCTGGGCCTGCACGCCCATGACCCGCGCCCGCTCCTCGTCCGTCCAGTCGGCGGGGGCCGGGGCGAACGCGGCCACGTCGGCCACCGTGGTGGCGTCGCCGATGGCCATCGGCTCGTCGGCCGAGGCCGCCTCGGCGTAGTCGAAGTAGAGCGGGAACACCGGAGTGGCGACCACGTCGTGACCCGCCGCGGCGGCGCGCCGCCCGACGCCCATGCCGCGCCACGGCATGACCACGGTGTCCTGGCGCAGCCCGCCGCTGACGAACGCCTCGTCCCACACCACCGCGCGCGAGCCGCGCTCGGCCAGGGCGTCGGCCAGCGCGCGCAGGAACCACGACTGAAGGTCGATCACCGTGGACAGGCCCAGCGAGTCGCGGTAGGCCGTGATCTCCGCCGACTGCGCCCAGTGGTCGAGGACGACCTCGTCCCCGCCGATGTGGAAGAAGGGCACCTCGCCCAGCGCGCCGATGATCTCGTCGAAGATCGTGGTCAGGAACTCGACGGTCGGCGGCAGCGGCGACAGGATCGCCGGCGAGATGCCCCACCGGTCGAGCACGTCGTAGCGCTCGCCGGTGGCGCCGAGCGACGGGTAGGCGGCCAGGATCGCCGAGGCGTGCCCCGGCACGTCGATCTCGGGCACCACCGTGACGAACCTGGACCGCGCGTACGCGCCGATCTCGGCCAGGTCGTCCAGCGAGTAGTAGCCGCCGTGCGGGACGTCGTCGTACGCCTCCGGCTCCCGGTAGTAGTTGCTGGCCGTGCGCGGCCGGTGCGAGGAGACCTCGTGCAGCAGCGGGTACGCCCTGCTCTCCACCCGCCAGCCCTGGTCGTCGACCAGGTGGAGGTGCAGCCGGTTCAGCTTGTGCACGGCCATCAGGTCGATCAGCCGGAGCACCTCCCGCTTGGGGGAGAAATGCCGGGCCACGTCGAGGTGCAGCCCCCGCCAGGCGAACCGCGGCGCGTCCTCGACCCGCACCCCGGGCACGGGCCACGACGCGCCCACGGCGAACCGGTAGGAGGCGTCCGGCAGCAACTGGTGCAACGTCTGCGCGGCGTAGAACGCGCCCGCCGCCCCGCCCGCGACGATCTCGACCCCGCGCGACCCGGTGGTCAGCCGGTAGGCCTCCTCGCCGAGCGCGGGATCCTGACGTACCTCGATGTCGCCCGAGTCTCCCGGACGGAGGTCGAGGAGGGGGAGCGCGCGACGTACCGCGTCCGCGAAGGGACCGGCGACGGTCGCGCCCGAGGTCAGTTCGAAGGATCCGGAAAGATCATTGAGCAGCTCTGGGCGAGGAATCATGCTTCGAGATAGTGCTGCATCCCGTTCGCGAGTGCCAAGGCGATCCGCTGCCTGAACTTCGGATCCTGGAACTTGGCCGCGTCGCCCGCGTTGCGCATGTTGCCGCACTCGACGAAGATCTTCGGCACCGTCGAGAGGTTGAGTCCGCCGAGGTCGTTGCGGAAGCTGAGCGCCTTGCTGCCGACGTAGGTGGAGTACGGCAGGCCCGTGCCCCTGGCGAAGGCGTCGCGCACGTCCACCCCCAGCCTGGTGGAGGGCGCCACGACCTTGTCCACCGGCCCGTTGATCTTCTTCGGGATGATCACGTGGAACCCGTGGCCCGCGGCGGCGGCGCCGTCGGCGTGCACCGAGATCGCGGCGTCGGCCTTGGCCTTGTTGCCGATCGCGGCCCGCTGGGTGATGCACGGCCCGACGCCGTCGTTGTCGGACCTGGTCAGCTTGACGGTCGCGCCGCGGCCCCTGAGGATCTTGGCCATGCGGTTGGAGACGTCCCAGGCGAAGGCGGCCTCGGTGTAGTGGTTGTTGGTCTCGGTGCCGGTCGTGTCGCAGGGCTTCCACTGCGTCAGCACATTGACCTTGCGGTTGATGGCCTTCGGGTCGCGGAAGTTGCCGCCGTTGTGCCCCGGGTCGATGACGACGACCTTGCCGTTGAGCGGCTTGGCGTCGGGTGGTGCCTGCTGCGCGGGCGTCCCCTGGATGGGCCCGTCCTGGGCGGGTGGCTGGGCCGGCGCCTCGGCGGAGGAGGCGGCCTGACCTGCCGCGACGCCACCGGGCTCGGTGCCGCCGCACGCGGAGGCGATCAGGCCGCAGACGGCGAGGACGGTGGCTGGTAGAGCACGCATGAGCTCCAACTTACGTGAAGCCCCGCGTTCAGGCCCGTATCAACAGGAATCCTGCGAGTCGGCCTGCCGCCCCACCGAAGCGTCCGATCGGGACCGCTGGGGCGGTCCGCCTGGCGGTTTCGCCGTCCGCTTCACCACACGTGCTCGCCGACCTCCTGCCGTTCGAGCAGGGCGGCCAGCTCCCGCGCGTCCTCGGCGTCGAGGCCGAGGACGACGCGGGGGCGGCCCCACGGATGGTCGAGGGAGTGCGCCACGTAGCTGGCGACGGACTCGGCGCCGACGTCGGCGCCCCGCCCCCTGCCGGCGCGCCAGTGCCCCCAGGCGCGTTCGAGCTCGGCCGCCGCGCGCTGGGCGCAGGACACCAGTTCTGGATCACGCATGACTGTCCCCCGGATCAGATCGTGACCGAACCAGATTCGGCCACAATTAGCATGACCCTGACGAGTAAACCGCCGTGCGGCGACGCTGCCGTACGGCTTGACCCAGGCTTTGGGCGGCCTTGCTGACGAGAGACCTGCGCATGGGCCCGCCGTGCCATTGCGGCGCCCGGCGAAGGCCCGCAACGGCAGCGCAACCGGCAGATATCCCTCAGGCAGGTCCCGTGCTGCGGCGCACGATCAGCTCGGGTTGGATCTCGCGCAGCCGGGCGCCCTTGGCCGGCTCGCCTATCCTGTCGCTCAGCAGCGCGGCCGCCGACCTGCCCATGGCGCGGCGCGGCTGGTCGACCGAGGTGAGCGAGATGTGCCGCGAGGCCGACAGGTGGGTGTTGTCGTAGCCGATGACGGACAGGTCGTCCGGCACCCGCAGCCCCAGCTCGGCCGCGGCGGCCAGCACCCCGAGCGCCACCACGTCGTTGGCCGCGAACACGGCCGTCGGCCGCGGGTCGCGGGTCAGCAGGGCGATCGCCGCCTCCCGGCCGCCCTCCTCGGTCGCGTCCGCCGCCTCGACCATGATGTACGGCGCCAGCGAATGCCTGCGCATCGCCACGAGGTAGCCCTCGCAGCGCGAGGACCGAGGGCCCTCGATGTGCGCGATCCGCTTGTGCCCGAGGTTCACCAGGTGGTCGATGGCCAGACGGGCGCCGAGCTGGTCGTCGTCGACCACGATGTCGACGCCGTCGAGCTCGATGTCACGTTCCCCTACGACGACGGTCGGGGTGTAGGCGGTGGCCTCGATCAGCGTCTCGCTGGTCGGCGCGATGCCTAAGAGCACCAGCCCGTCGACCCGGAGCTCCAGGAAGGCCTCCACGGCCTCGTCCTCGAACGCCGGGTCCCACTGGCTGTTCCCGATCAGCATGCGCAGCCCGTCGCCGTGCAGGCTCTCCTGCAGGCCGTCGAGGAACTCGGCGTAGAACGGGTTGTGCAGGTCGGCGACGAGCGCCCCGACCAGATGGGTACGTCCTTCCACCAGGCTGCGCGCGACCGCGTTCGGCCGGTAGCCGAGCTCGCGCGCCGCCTGGAGCACTGCCTGCCGCCGATGCTCGCTCACGTGCGGGGATCCGCGCAGCACGAGTGAGACCAGCGACTTCGAGACGCCGGCTCGCTCGGCGACGTTGCGGATGGTGGGTCGTGGCCGAGGCAATGGCTCTACCTCGCGGAGCTCGGCGATGGTTGAAGTGTTGACGGGCGGTCCTGACATGTGTCTCCCCCGCGATGCGGATATGGGCACCTGTCTCACCAAACGATCGAGTAAGCCGCAGGGTACGGCTTCGGGTTAGGGAAGCCTGATATTGACCCATTCGCCACACGTCCGCTATTGGGCACGTCGTCGGATACTGTGCAGGTGTGACACCCGGGAAGTCGGCCGAGACGGCACGGCCCGCACGCCGAAGGCTGAGTGTGGACCGCCGTCGCGAAGAGCTCATGGCGGCTGCGCTGGAGCTGTTCAGCACCCGTGACGCGGAGGCCGTCTCGATCGACGACGTCGCCTCGGCGGCAGGCGCCTCACGAGCGCTCGTCTACCACTACTTCGGTGGCAAGCAGGAGCTCTACGTGGCCGCGCTGAGGAGCGCGGCGGAGCAGCTGGAGTCGCGGCTGCGCCCGGCCGAGGGCGGCAGGCCGCTCGACGAGCTGGCCGCGGGCCTCGGGCGTTACTTCGACTTCGTCGAGGAGCACGCCGCCGGCTTCGCCGCGCTGCTGCGCGGTGGGCCCGCCAACCGGGCGGGCGAAGTGGGGGAGATCGTCGACGGCGTGCGCCGGAGGCTGTTCCGCCTCATCCAGAAGCAGATGCGCGTCGAGGAGCCGAGCCCGGTGCTGCGCACCACGCTGCGCTCGTGGATCGCCTCCGTGGAGACGGCCGGTCTCGACTGGCTGGAGCATCGCGACGTCGAGCGGCCGATCCTGGAGAAGATGCTCGTCGATCACATGGTGGCCCTGCTGGGCGTCGCCGCCGCCTACGACGGCGGGGTCGGCGAGCTGCTCGACGTGCTGACCGGCGAGCAACTGGCGTAGCGGGGGAAGAGTGGCGCCGGGCGGGCGACGCCAACTTCCCCGTGCGACGTCACGTCGGTGGACCGGGCATGCGTACCTGGTCCACCCTCAACCCCCCTGAGGTTCGTGACGACCCTTGCGACTACTCGGAACGCTGCTGCGGAATGCCCGCCAGCAGTGCGCGAACCTCGGTCTCCCGGTAACGCCGATGACCACCGAGGGTGCGAATCGACGTCAACTTGCCCGCCTTGGCCCACCGCGTAACGGTCTTGGGGTCGACCCTGAACATGGTCGCGACCTCAGCGGGCGTGAGCAGCGGCTCGGCCTCGGGTGTACGAGCTGACATTTGTGCGGCCTCTCCTCCGTGTGGACCGGCTTAGCGATCCTGTGACTGCCTTTGCGCGTGTCACGGATGTCCCCCTATGGCGCAGAGCGTGCGGCTTTTCTGAGCCATATGCGGCATCACCCGATGTGACCATACCGCCACGCAGAGCGATTGGCGAGCCCTTCTTTGACCCAACTGCCCGCCCCCATGGCGATGTCACGCTCGGTGATTCTAGCGACACGGTTCGTGGTATCGCAGTGAAAACGGCAAACTACTCAGTTCGCAGAAGAGAGCAGCCGCGAGACGTGACCTACTCATGCAGGTCAGACGGTTGTTTTGGGGCTCAGTTGGCTGATTCCAGCTGTTGCATTGACTTCCACCGAAGGATGACGCGCTGGTACATGGCATAGGCAAGTTCTTCTTGACCCGTGTCCAGACCGGTCAAAGCGGCCGAAAGCTCAGCAACCGACTGGTCGGCCTGAAGCGCGTCGTCGTTCATCAGACGGACCAGGCCGCCGTAGTCGAGCTCGACCAGCGAGTGCGGGTGGAACTCCTCCAGCCAGCGCGCGATGTCCTCCACGTCGAGGTTGGACGACGTGTCGCCGAGGTGCCGGCGCATCACGTTGAGGGCGCGGGCGGCCCGCCTCCTGGCCTGTGCCATGGAGGTGACGTAGATGAGGTTACGGCCCGTAGCGGTCGTCACGTCCTGTCCCGGGGTGGAGGAGCCGAGCACCAGCCAGCGCTCGTTCCCATCAAACGGTACGAACCACGATGGCGGCACATGCCACGCCGTGGTGCGAATGTGCGTACGCAAGGCGGACGAACCGGCCCGGCGCTTGAACCGGTCGAAGTCGTCGGCCGTCTGCTCGGCGATGGCCTTGGGCACGAGGCGGTCCATCAGCTTCACAGGAGTGGCGCCACGAAGCCGTGAGAAGGCCAGCCAGGACCGCAACCGGGTCTGCCAGGGACATACGTACAAACGGTCCTCAACGCGCCGCAGATAGGCATTGGGGCTCTCCTGGGCGGGAACGGGCTCAGGGGGCATGCCGAGCAGGCGCATGACCGACTCGCCGTGCTCCGCGTTGAGCGCGTTCGCCCGGCGCGGACGGTCACGTGAGTCGGCGTAGTCGGCCCACAGCTTGCGCTCGGACTCGGCGAACGCGGTCAGTGGCTCATAGACGCGGAGGTAGGCGGCATAGGGCAGCACGGAGGCATCGTGTCACGAAGAGCACCTGCGTGCACCGTTGAGGCTTACTAGTCTGAGAGTGATCCCCGCCGCGAAGGTGCGGCGGGCCGGACAGGGAGTCACTACCGTGACCGACGTCTTCGGCACGTCCCACAAGGACGTCCACGAGCAGGTCGTCTTCTGCGCAGACGAGCAGAGCGGCCTGCGTGCCATCATCGCCGTCCACAACACGGCCCTCGGCCCCGCGCTCGGGGGCACCAGGTTCTATCCGTACGAGAGCGAGCAGGCGGCCCTGGCCGACGTGCTCAACCTGGCCAGGGGCATGTCCTACAAGAACGCCTTGGCCGGTCTCGACCTCGGTGGCGGCAAGGCCGTCATCATCGGCGACCCGGCCAGGCAGAAGAGCGAGGCGCTGCTGCGCGCCTACGGCAGATTCGTCGAGTCGCTCGGCGGGCGCTACATCACCGCCTGCGACGTCGGCACCTTCAGCGAGGACATGGACATCGTCGCCCGGGAGTCCCGCCACGTCACCGGCCGCACCCTGGCCCACGGCGGCGCCGGCGACTCCTCCGTCCTCACCTCGTTCGGCGTCTTCCAGGGCATGCGCGCCTCGGCCGAACGGGTCTTCGGCACGCCGTCGCTGCACGGCAGGCGGGTCGGCGTCGAAGGGGTCGGGAAGGTGGGCCACCGCCTGGTCGAGCTCCTGCGAGAGGACGGGGCCGAGGTCGTGATCTGCGACGTCGACCCGCGGGCCGTCGAGCGGGTGCGCCAGCGGTACCCCGAGGTCGAGGTGGTCGCCGACGCCCAGGCGCTGACGACGTCCGACATCGACGTCTTCGCGCCCTGCGCGCTGGGCGGCGCGCTCGACGACGCCACGGTGGCCGGACTGCGGGCGAAGATCGTCTGCGGCGCGGCCAACAACCAGCTCGCCCACCCCGGGGTCGAGAAGCAGCTGGCCGACCGCGGGATCCTGTACGCGCCCGACTACGTGGTCAACTCCGGCGGCGTCATCCAGGTCGCCGACGAGATCGAGGGCTTCAGCATGGATCGTGCCAGGGCGAAGGCGACCCAGATCTACGACACGACCCTGAAGATCTTCGGGATCGCGGCGGACGAGGGCGTTCCTCCGGCTGTGGCAGCGGATAGGCTAGCCGAGCGCAGAATGTCGGAAGTCGGGCGTATTAGGGCTATTTGGCTGGGCCACTGACGCCCCACGCCCATACGACGTACCGAGCTGGGCACAAAACAGGTACGGTAATAGGCGAACGATAGGCTGACGTCCAAAGTCAGGCGGCGTCAGTGTGTGGTGCGTTAGCGACGAGGGGTCGGGGACGATCCCACACGAGGGGGTCGAGCCAATGGGGCGCGGCCGAGCAAAGGCCAAGCAGGTCAAGGTTGCTCGCCAGCTGAAGTACAACAGCGGTGGCACGGATCTTGACCGACTTCGCGACGAACTCGGGGTCGGCGACTCCAGCAATGACGACGCCGACGACCTCAACGATGAGCTGGCGGATCGCTATGCCGATTACGCCGATGACTACGGCTCCGGGGACGACGGGGACGACCGTCCTTCCGGTCGCCGATAGCCGTTCTTCAGAGTGACGTGGCCGAGGGTCCGGCGTGCTGCCGGATCCTCGTTCATGATCGTCGGGCCTCACGGGCAACCGTGAGGCTTTCATCACGCTTGCGTGTGGTCGAGAGGGCCCGCGATCTTGGCGATCCTCTCTTCCGGCGCTGAGTGGTTTCTGGCGCTGAGTGCCCGGTGTCGAGCGTGTCCGGCGGGTTCCGCGGGTAGGCGTGCGTACCCGGCTCCGGGGAGAAGGCGTCGTCCCGCTTGATCAGCGTGGGTGGCCGGTGGTGGCGCAGTCATGCCCGCCGGTCGGCATGGAGTCTGAGTGTCGGGTTCTCCCATCGCATTTCTAACGCGTCATGGGGCTGGATGTACCATTAGGAACCATGGAGTTCCTGATCGGTGAGCCGCTCGCGCTGGACCTGGTGAACACCCGTGCCCAGGACTTCGACGTTCTCGACACGCCCGAGGGGTTCGCGAACTGGATCGATCGTCAGGCGGGCCGGCTCGCGGCGGTCGAGGGGCCGTTCGCGGCGGAGGAGCTGGGGGCGGTCCGGGAACTACGGGCACACGTGGAGGCGGCGGTCGACGCCGTACGCCGGGGTGAGGGGCCGTCCGGCGAGGCGGTCGGGGCGATCAACGACGCGATGCGCGCCGCGCCCGCGTACGGGCATCTGGACGTGACGGACGCCGGGCCGGCCAAGGGCACGCGCAGGGACGGCGACCGGCTCGCCCGCCTGCTCGCGCAGCTCGCCGAGGCCGCGGCCGACCTGCTCACCGATCCGGCGGCGAGCCGGATCCGGGCCTGCGAGGGCCCCCGGTGCCGCATGATCTTCCTGCCCGCCCACCCCCGGCGCCGCTGGTGCTCACCCGAGCTGTGCGGCAACCGGGTGCGCGTCGCCCGCCACTACCAGCGCCACAAGCCGGCCTGACCGGGAACCGGACTTGGGGACCGAACCAGGTCCGGCCCCCATGGGGTCAGCGGTAGCGGGCCTGGCCCGAGCCCTGGACGATCTCGCCCAGCACCCACGCGTCGAGCCCACGCTCGCCGAGCAGGCGGATCGCCTCGTCGACCGAGCCGGGGGGCACGACGGCCGCCATGCCCACGCCGAGGTTGAACGTGCGGTCCATGTCCTTCTGGGCGATCCGCCCGTGCCCGGCCAGCACGCCGAAGATCGCGGGCGGGGTCCAGGACGAGCGGTCGAGCAGCGCGTCGAGGTGGCCGGGAAGCGACCGCGACAGGTTGGCCTCCAGGCCGCCGCCCGTGATGTGGGAGAAGGCGTGCACCTCGGACCTGCGGGCCAGGTCGAGGCAGTCGAGCGAGTAGACGCGGGTCGGCTCCAGCAGTTCCTCGCCCAGCGGGCGGCCCAGCTCGGGCAGCACCGCGTCGAGCGAGAGCGACGTCTCGCGCAGCACGTGCCGTACCAGCGAGTAGCCGTTGGAGTGGATGCCGGAGGAGGCGAGCCCGAGGACCACGTCGCCCTCGCGGACCCGGTCGGGGCCCAGCATGGCGTCGGCCTCGACCACGCCGGTGCCGGCTCCGGCCAGGTCGTACTCGTCGGGGCCCATGGCGCCGGGGTGTTCGGCGGTCTCGCCGCCGACCAGCGCCGCGCCGGCCAGACGGCAACCCTCGGCCACGCCGCCGACGATCTCGGCGACGCGCTCGGGCACGACCTTGCCGACGGCGATGTAGTCGGTCATGAACAGCGGCTCGGCCCCGCAGACCACCAGGTCGTCGAGGACCATGCCGACCAGGTCGATGCCGATCGTGTCGTGCTTGCCGTAGCGCTGGGCGATCATGACCTTCGTGCCCACGCCGTCGGTGGAGGAGGCCAGCAGCGGACGCCGGTAACGCAGCAGCGCCGAGGCGTCGAAGAGCCCGGCGAAGCCGCTGGCGTCGTCGACCACCTCCGGCCGGCGGGCCCGCGCCACCTTGTCCTTCATCAGGGTGACGGCGCGCTCGCCCGCCTCGATGTCGACGCCGGCGGCCTCGTATGTGCTCACGCTTTGCTCTCCAACACGAACTTGCCCACGTTGTCCTGGTCGATCGGGATCGGGTACGAGCCGTCGAAGCAGGCCCGGCAGAGCCGCTCGGCGGGGATGGTGGTGGCCTTGGTCAGGCCCTCCAGGGAGATGTACCCCAGCGAGTCGGCGCCCAGCGAGGCCCGGATCTCCTCGACCGACAGCGAACCGGCGATCAGCTCCGCCCTGGTCGCGAAGTCGATGCCGTAGAAGCAGGGCCAGCTCACGGGCGGCGAGGAGATGCGGACGTGCACCTCGCGCGCCCCCGCCTCGCGCAGCATCTTCACGATGGCGCGCTGGGTGTTGCCGCGCACGATCGAGTCGTCGACGACCACCAGGCGCTTGCCCTCGACGACCTCGCGCAGCGGGTTGAGCTTGAGCCGGATGCCGAGCTGGCGGATGGTCTGCGAGGGCTGGATGAACGTGCGGCCCACGTAGGAGTTCTTCACCAGGCCCTGGCCGTAGGGGATGCCGCTCTCCTCGGCGTAGCCGACGGCGGCGGGGGTGCCGGACTCGGGCGTGGGGATGACCAGGTCGGCCTCGACAGGGTGCTCGCGGGCCAGCACGCGGCCGACCTCGACCCGGGTGACCTGCACGCCGCGGCCCGCGATCGTGGTGTCGGGGCGGGCGAGGTAGACGTACTCGAACAGGCAGCCCTTGGGGTCGGGCAGGGCGAAGCGGCGCGACCTGACGCCGTCCTCGTCGATGGTGAGCAGCTCGCCCGGCTCGATCTCGCGGACGAACGTGGCGCCCACGATGTCGAGGGCCGCCGTCTCCGAGGCCACCACCCAGCCGCGCTCCAGGCGGCCCAGGACCAGCGGGCGGATGCCCTGCGGGTCGCGGGCCGCGTAGAGGGTCTTCTCGTCCATGAACACGAGCGAGTACGCGCCCTTGACCTGCGGCAGCAGCTCGGCCGCCGAGTCCTCGATGGAACGCGTGCGGTCCTGCGCGAGCAGCGAGGTCAGGACCTCGGTGTCGGTGGTCGCCCTCGTGGAGCCGGGAGCCAGGCGCTCGGCCAGCTCCGGCGTGTTGATCAGGTTGCCGTTGTGCGCGAGCGCGAGCCCGCCGACCTCGGTGGAGCTGAGGGTCGGCTGGGCGTTCTCCCACACGCTGGAACCGGTGGTGGAGTAACGGCAGTGACCGATGGCCAGGTGGCCGCGGAGGGTGCCGAGCACCGACTCGTCGAAGACCTGGGCCACCAGGCCCATGTCCTTGTAGACGAGGATGCGGCTGCCTTCACTGACCGCGATGCCCGCGGACTCCTGGCCGCGGTGCTGCAACGCGTACAGCCCGTAGTAGGTGAGTTTGGAAACTTCCTCGCCTGGTGCCCATACGCCGAAGACGCCACAGGCGTCTTTGGGAGCGCGGTCGTGGGGGTCCAGGTCATGGCCGAGCCGGCCGTCGCCCTTCAGCACATGCCTCAGTTTAGGTTGCGGGCTTCCGTGCTCGCGCACCCGGGTGCTCCATCAGCCGGCGTGGGACGATCTGCCGGCGTTGGAACCGTCGCGGACGAACTCTCCGGTGACGTTGCGGTTGGCCGCCGATCCGAGGAAGTGGATCAGTGCCGCCATGTCGTCGGCGGTCGAGAGCCTGCGGCTCGGCGTACGGGCGGCGATGCGGTCGAGGGCCTCCTGGGTGACCGGGCGTTCGGCCTCGGTGATCGTGAGCCCGGCCACGGCCACGTTGACCAGGATGCCGTCGCCGCCGGCCTCCCAGGCCAGGGCTCGGGCCATGCCGTGCAGGGCCATCTTGGCGGTGCCGTACGGGCCCGGACCCGGCCGGCCCTCCTCGGCGGCGCCCGAGGAGACGAAGACGATCCGGCCGAAGCCGTTCCTTCTCATCCCGGGCAGTACGGCCTGGACCAGCAGGGCGTTGCCGACGACGTTCGCGTGCAGGGCGGCCGTCCATTCGGCGGCGGGGACGTCCTCGAAGTCCATGCTGTTGGGCATGATCGTGCCCCAGCGGACGGCGTTGAGCACGAGGGCGTCCACCGGGCCCGCCTGGGCGGCGGCGGGCGCGATGGTGGCGTGGTCCTCCAGGTCCAGGTGGACGGCCGTCGCCTCGCCGCCCACCTCCTCGATGCGCTTGACGACCTCGGCGGCGCGGCCGGGGCCGGTGTTGTAGGTGATGGTGACCCGCGCGCCGGCCCTGGCGTAGGCGAGCGCGGTGGCGGCGCCGATGCCGGAGGAGCCGCCGGTGATGAACGCGTGCATAGGGATGCCTCTTTCTGATTAGCCGACTAATTAGCCAGCTAAGTCGCATTGATCCCTTCCGGCAAGGGGGTTTCGCTCTTGGTGAAGCGGGCTACTGGGGGATCGCGCGTACGAGGCGGGCCAGGAGGTGGCGTTCGGCGTCGTTCAGGCCCTGCTGGAGTTCCTCGTCGGTCCTGGCCCAGATCTCCTCGACCGGCTCGCGCAGCGCCTTGCCCGCCTCCGTCAGGTGGACGCGGCCCACCCGGGGGCGGTCGGGGTCGGGGGAGCGGTAGACGAGGCCCACGCGTTCGAGGCGCTGGAGGGTCTTGGTGACGGTCGGCGGCTCCACGCCCAGACGGGCGATCAGCTCGCTCTGGGTGAGGCCGTCCTGCCGCCACAGCTGGTTGAGCAGGAGCTCCTGGCCCACGTGCAGGCCCAGTGGCGCCAGGGCGGCGGCCATCCGGTTGCGATGGGTCTTCATGACCATGATCAGGGCGTACGTCAGGGTCTCGTCCAGCATGCACTCATCTTGCCCGCCGCCTGCCGCTTTGGCGCATGGTGACCCAAGGATGGCACCCGTCTTACCGTGTCGTGCGCTTTAGCCGATGCCCTCCGCGAAAGGGTGAAGTATCCGGCATGCAGACCCGTCGGGAGACGCAGACGTGACCACACCTGGGGACCCCAACGAGCCCCGCGAGGGGCAGGACCCGCAGCACCGCGAAGGCCACCCCCAAGAGGGCCGGCCCGAACACGCTCCGCCGCAGCACACACCCGAATGGTGGCGAGAGGGGACGGCCGAGGAGGCGGAGACCGCCGCCGACCCCGACCATGTCCCTGGATACGAGCCGGCGCCTGGACAGGCGGGCGATCCTCGGGGCGGGCCCCCCGGCGAAGGAGCCGGCCACGGAGCCGGCCCCGGAGAGGGGAGCCGGCCCGGCGGCGGGCGGCATGAGGGCGAAGGGGCCGGGGAGCAGGCCGTTGGCGGCCGGTGGGCGGACGAGTGGCCGTTCGAGGACGAACGGCAGGGCGAGCAGCGACAGGGCGAGCAGCGACAGGGTGGGGAACGGCAGGGCGAGGAGCCGCAGGGCGAGGAGCCGATCGCGCCCGCGCCGCCCGTGGTGCCGCCGCCCGACGTGCCGCCGACGCACGAGCCCAGGCCCACGGGACAGCCCCACCATCCCGACCTGCCCACCTCGCCCGAGACGCCGGCGCCGGCCGTCGGCGACACGGGGGAGGCGCGTTGGGGCAGGGGGGACGCGGAGGAGACGCAGGTCTATCCGATGCCCGGCGCGACCCCGGCCTACCCGGGCTGGGGCACGCAGCCCGACGAGGAACCGGGCCGGCCCGCGCCGTCCCGCTACGAGTACGGCGACGTGCCCACCTTCGAACCCCCGCCCGCCGGCACCCACGCGGCCGGAGGTCCCGAGGAGCCGCCCCCCGCCCCGGGCGGCACCCCCTCCGAGACGACCACCCCCTTGCGCGGTCAGCCCGGTAAGGAAGGCGGCCCGCCGGAGGCCCCCGGCACGCCGGGAACGCCGAGCACGCCAGGCGCAGGCGGCGGGGCGGGGCCAGGGGCGCCGTACGGGGGAGAGGGCGCCTACGGGGGGCCCAGCGCCTCGGGGGTCCCGTACGAGGGCCCAGCGGGGTCGTACGAAGGCGGACGGGACACGTCCGTCCCCGGGACCACCCCCTCCAGCCCCTACGGCGGCCCGCCCGGCTACGGCCCGCCCCCGGGAAGCCCTCCGTACGGCCAGTACGGCCCCTACGGCACCCAGCCGCCCTCGCCACCGGGCAGCGGCCTCGCCACCGCCTCGCTGGTGCTGGGCGTGGCGAGCCCGTTCCTGGTGTTCGTCTGCTTCACCGGCGTGCTCACCGCGATCCTGTCGATCGTCTTCGGCTGCGTGGCGCTCGCCAAGCGGGTGGGCAGGGGCCGGGCCATCGCCGGGATCGTGATCAGCGTGCTCTCGCTGGTGCTGTTCGCGATCGTCGCGATCTGGTTCTGGAAGGTGGTCCAGGAATGTGGCGATCTTCCCGGCCAGCTCGCCGACCAGTGCTTCGAGAGCAAGTTCCCCTGGATGGGCAGGGGACGCTAGAGCGGCAGGTGGGCTGACAGGTCGGCGCGGGAACCGCTCGCCGCGACCGAGCCCCTGGCCATGGCCTCGTCCCAGGTCAGTCGGCCGAGCGCCAGCTCCAGCCAGGTACGGGCGTCGGTCTCCACCACGTTCGGCGGCGTGCCGCGGGTGTGGCGGGGGCCCGGGATGGCCTGGACGGCGGCGTAAGGCGGCACGCGCACCTCGACCGTGCGGCCGGGAGCCGCGGCGGCCAGCTTCTCCAGCAGGTGGCGCACCGCCTGCCTGGCCGCGTCGCGCTCGGGGACGAGCCCGCGGTCGTAGGCGGTGAGCACCGCCGCGACCAGGGCGTCGGGCAGGGCCGACGCGGGGCCGTCGTAGGGCGGCTGGTCGAGGGCGACGAGCTGGCCGTCGAGGGCCGCGCGCAGCTTCTCCGGGTCCATCTTGCGT
This sequence comes from Nonomuraea sp. NPDC049607, assembly GCF_040675375.1. Classification (NCBI taxonomy): domain Bacteria; kingdom Bacillati; phylum Actinomycetota; class Actinomycetes; order Streptosporangiales; family Streptosporangiaceae; genus Nonomuraea; species Nonomuraea sp. NPDC049607. The sequence goes on along the minus strand of NZ_JBFAOV010000041.1, from coordinate 41,005 downwards.
GGTGGCACGGGTCCATTGTCTCGCGGGAAGCGTTCACCGGGACGGAGGTCGTCGTTCACCTCGGGTTTCGTCGGCGACCGTAACGTCCCCGCCGTACAACTGCGCACATATCTGGAGGACCTGTGGCGAACCCTGAGGCGGGGCGGCTGCTGCCGCTGCTTTCCACCCCGCACAAAGGTGGCCGATCCGCTCTGACCTGTCAGTTCCGTTGCGGGAACGCGTGCGCGCACGACGTGGCCAACACGACGGGCAACGCCTACTTCGGCGACGTGGTGAAGGAGGCGCTGTCGCGCCGCGGCATGCTGCGCGCGGGCGCGCTCGGCGCGCTGGTGGCGGGCGCCGGCGTGGCGGGCGCGGTTCCGGCGTTCGCCGACGAGCCGGGGGCGGAGGCCGAGACCGCGGCCGCGCCTGCCGCCGAGAGCCTGCGCGGCCGTGGCGGGATCGCCTTCACCTCCGTGCCGCCGAACAAGGACGACGCGCTGCGCATCCCCGACGGCTACAACTCCTCCGTGGTCGTGCGCTGGGGCGACCCGGTGCTGCCCGGCGCGCCGGCCTTCGACTTCGACAACCAGACGGCCGACGCCCAGAACAAGCAGTTCGGCTACAACTGTGACTACGTGACGTTCTTCCCCATGGGCAACAACCGCGGCCTGCTGTGGGTGAACCACGAGTACACCGACGAGAACCTGATGTTCCGCGGCTACACGGGCGGCGCGGCCGCGACCGAGGAGCAGATCAGGATCGCGCTGGCCGCGCACGGCGGTTCGGTCGTGGAGATCGAGCGGGCGCACGGCACCGGCGAGTGGAAGCTCACCACCAAGGGCCGCCGCCGCTACAACCGGCGCGTCACGGCGCAGACGCCGATGCGCTTCTCCGGCCCCGCCGCCGGTTCCGACCTGCTCAGGACGGCCGCCGACCCCAAGGGCCTGGCGCCGGTCGGCATGCTGAACAACTGCTCGGGCGGTTCCACCCCCTGGGGCACGGTCCTGACCGCCGAGGAGAACTTCGACCAGTACTTCGTCAACGGCGACAAGGTGCCCGAGGCGCAGCGGCCGTACATCTCGCGTTACACGATCACCACGGGCACCCCGGCGAGCAGTCGCCGGTTCGACCGGATCGAGGAGCGCTTCGACCTGGCCAAGCACCCGAACGAGGCCAACAGGTTCGGGTGGATCGTGGAGATCGACCCGTTCGACCCCGACTCCACGCCGATCAAGCGCACCGCGCTCGGCCGGTTCAAGCACGAGGCCGCCAACACCACCCTGGCCAGGGACGGCCGCCTGGTCGTCTACATGGGTGACGACTCGCGCTTCGAGTACATCTACAAGTTCGTCTCGAAGAACCGGTACATCCCCGGCTTCGACCGGCACAACCGCGCCCTGCTGGACGAGGGCACCCTGTACGTCGCCAAGTTCACCGGCGACAGCCCGGCCGCCGAGATCGACGGGTCCGGCAAGCCGCCCTCCGACGGGCTGTTCGACGGCTCGGGCCAGTGGATCCCGCTGGTGTCGGGCGACAGGTCGTACGTGGACGGCATGACCGCCGCCGAGGTGCTGATCTACACGCGTACGGCGGCCGACAAGGTCGGGGCGACCAAGATGGACCGTCCCGAGGACATGGAGCGCAACCCGGTCACCGGCGGCGTCTACGTGGCCCTGACCAACAACTCCAACCGCACCGCCGCCCAGGTGGACGAGGCCAACCCGCGCGCGTCCAACAAGCACGGCCACATCCTGGAGATCGCCGAGCGGCGCGACGACGCCGGCGAGACCACCTTCGCCTGGTCGCTCCCGCTGATCTGCGGCGACCCGAACGACCCCGCGACCTACTTCGCCGGCTTCGACAAGACCAGGGTCTCGCCGATCTCGTGCCCGGACAACGTGACGTTCGACGCCGACGGCAACCTGTGGATCTCCACCGACGGCAACCAGCTCGGCAGCAACGACGGCCTGTTCGTCATGCCGGTACGCGGCTCCGACCGCGGCCACCTGCGCCAGTTCCTCACGGTCCCGCTGGGCGCGGAGACCTGCGGGCCGCTGGTCACCGCGGACCAGAAGAGCGTGTTCGTGGCCGTGCAGCACCCGGGCGAGCTGGACGGCGCGACCCCGGACAACCCGGCCAGCCGCTGGCCCGACGGTGACCAGCCGCGCCCGTCGGTCGCGGTGGTCTGGCACGGCAGGGGCAAGAAGATCGGCAGTTGACCTCAAGTTAACTTGAGGAAATAGTCTCCATGCCATGAGCATGGAAGTGACCGCCTGGCATCAGCTTTACTCGATGAACAACCGTCCGGAGCGTCGCCCGCTGAACAGGGCGACGCTCCGGCGTATCGGCGGGTTCGCCCGCCCTCACCGCCGCAGGATCGTGCTGTTCCTCGTGCTCAGCGTGGTGCTGGCGGGGTTGGCCGTGGTGTCGCCGCTGCTCGCCGGGCGGGTGGTCGATGCGATCTTCAACGCCGAGCCGCTCGACGTGGTCGTGGTGGTCGCGGTGCTGATCGCGGGCCTGGCGCTCGCCGAGGCCGGGCTCGGCCTGCTGAACCGCTGGCAGTCGGCCACCATCGGCGAGGGCCTGATCCTCGACCTGCGCACGGCCGTCTTCGACCACGTGCAGCGGATGCCGGTCGCGTTCTTCATGCGGACCCGTACCGGGGCGCTGGTGAGCCGGTTGAACAACGACGTGATCGGGGCGCAGCGGGCCTTCACCGACACCTTGTCCAGCGTGGCGGGGAATGTGGTGCAGCTCGTGCTGACGCTCAGCGTGATGATCGGCATCTCGTGGCAGATCACCCTGCTCGCGCTGCTGCTCCTGCCGGTGTTCGTGCTGCCCGCGCGGCGGATGGGCGTCAGGATCGCGCGGCTGAGGCGCGAGGCCGCCGACCACAACGCGGCCATGGGCACCCAGATGACCGAGCGGTTCTCCGCGCCAGGCGCGACGCTGGTGAAGCTGTTCGGCCGGCCGGCGCGCGAGTCGGCCGAGTTCGCCGCGCGGGCGCGGCGGGTGCGCGACATCGGCGTGCGCTCGGCCATGAACCAGTCGGTGTTCGTCACGGCCCTGACCCTGGTCTCGGCGCTCGCGCTGGCCCTCGTCTACGGCCTCGGCGGCTTCTACGCCCTGCGCGACCAGCTCGAACCCGGCGCGGTCGTGTCGCTGGCCCTCCTGCTGACCCGCCTGTACGCGCCCCTGACCGCCCTGGCCAGCGCCCGCGTGGACGTGATGAGCGCTCTGGTCAGCTTCGAGCGCGTCTTCGAGGTGCTCGACCTCAAGCCGCTCATTCAGGAACGTCCGGAGGCCCGCGAGGTCCCCGACGGCCCGGTCTCCGTCGAGTTCGACGACGTGCGCTTCGCCTACCCCGCGGCCGACAAGGTGTCGCTGGCCTCGCTGGAGGAGGTCGCCACGCTGGACTCGCGGGGCGGCGAGGAGGTGCTGCACGGGATCTCGTTCACGGCCCTGCCGGGCCAGATGGTGGCGCTGGTGGGCTCGTCGGGGGCCGGCAAGTCCACGATCGCCCAGCTCCTGCCCAGGCTGTACGACGTCGACTCAGGCGCCGTCCGCCTCGGCGGCGTGGACGTACGGGACCTGACCTTCGACGCCGTCCGCGACACCCTCGGCATGGTCACCCAGGACGGCCACCTCTTCCACGAGACGATCAGGGAGAACCTGCTGCTGGCCAGGCCCACGGCGAGCGAGGAGGAGATCTGGGACGCCCTCACCAGGGCCCGCCTGCGGACGCTGATCGAGTCGCTGCCCGACGGGCTCGACACCGTGGTCGGCGAGCGCGGCTACCGCCTGTCCGGCGGCGAGCGCCAGCGGCTCACGATCGCCCGGCTCCTGCTGGCCAGGCCGCGCGTGGTGATCCTGGACGAGGCCACCGCGGCCCTCGACTCCACCTCCGAGGCGGCCGTGCAGGCGGCCCTGGGGGAGGCGCTGGCGGGCCGGACCGCCGTGGTGATCGCCCACCGGCTGTCCACCGTGCGGGCGGCCGACCAGATCCTGGTGATCGAGGACGGCCGCATAGCCGAGCGCGGCACGCACGCCGAGCTGCTGGCCATGGGCGGCCGCTACGAGGAGCTGTACCGCACTCAGTTCGACGAGCCGACGGTGGCGGAGGCGGTGGCCTGAGGACCGTCCGCCTCCGACGGGCGGCGGGACGGGCGCAGGGCGTACAGGCTGAGCGGGATGGCCGCCAGCACGATCACCGCCGCGATGACCAGCGTGAACTGGTAGGCGTCGAGGAAGGCGGCCAGCGGCGGCCGGTCGCTGCCGCTCTGGCTGGAGCTGAGGATCGCGCCCAGCACGGTGATGCCGAGCAGGCCGAACACCTCGCGTGAGACGTTCAGCACGCCCGAGGCCACGCCGGTCCGCTCCTTGGGCAGGCCGCCGAGGATCGCCGAGGTGAGCGGCACCAGCATGCCGCCGCCGAGGCCGTAGAGCAGGAACCAGGGCGCGACGTCGGCGTAGTCGCCGTCGGCGCCGACGCCGGAGATCAGGTAGATCGCCGCGCCCATGAGCGCCATGCCGAGCGCCACCGTCGGGCCGGTGCCGAGCCGCGCGGAGATCCGCTGCGACAGGATGGCGACGACCGCCATGACCAGGGCCATCGGCACGAACGCCAGGCCGGCCTGGGTGGGGGAGAAGCCGAGCACGTTCTGCAGCCACAGGGCGCTGAAGAAGTAGATGCCGAACACGCCGAACGACCAGATGCCCATGGTCAGCGCGCCGCCGCTGAACACGCGGGCGCGGAAGAGCGACAGGTCGATCATCGGGCGCTCGGCCCGCGTCTCGACCAGCGCGAACGCCACGGCCGCCGCCGCCGCGAGACCGAACGCGGCCAGGATCTCGGCCGACGTCCATCCGGCGCGGTCGCCCTCGATGAGCGCGTAGGTGAGGGAGACCAGCGCGAGCGCCGAGGTGGCCAGGCCGGGCAGGTCGAGCCGGTGCCGCAGGCGGGTGAACGCGGGCCGGACCGCCCACAGCCCCAGGCCGAAGGTGGCGACGCCGATCGGCACGTTGATCAGGTAGATCCAGCCCCAGTGCAGGTTCTCGCTGATGAATCCGCCGGCCGCCGGGCCGAGCGCCATGGACAGCGCCCCGGACGCGCTCCAGATGCCCACGGCCCTGCCGCGCTCGCCGGGGTCGGGGAAGATCTGGCTGATCAGGGTGAGCGACGTGGGCGTGAGCAGCGCCGCCCCCACGCCCTGGACGGCCCGTGCCGCGATCAGCATGCCGCCCGAGGTGGCGAGCCCGGCGCCCAGCGAGGCCACGGTGAAGACGGCGAGCCCGGCCAGGAACACCCTGCGGGCGCCGAACAGGTCCGCGAGCCGGCCGCCGACCAGCATGAGCCCGGCGAAGACCAGGATGTACGAGCTCACGATCCACTCCAGCCCGGAGATCGTCAGCCCGAGCTCCCGCTGGATCGTCGGCAACGCGACATTTCCCACGTTGTTGTCGAGATAGGTCATGAAGGTGCCCAACGTCACGGCACCCAGCGCCCACCATCGCATGGAACAACCTCCTATACGCCGTACTTGTACGTCGTACAGTCCAACTTGTACGACGTATAGTTGTCAACCGTGATGGGAAAACTGACCGCGCAGGCCATCGCCGAGCGAGCGCTGGAGATCGGCGACACCGAGGGGCTCGACGCCGTGACGATCCGGCGGCTGGCGACCGACCTGGGCGTGACGCCGATGGCCCTGTACTGGCACTACAAGAACAAGGACCAGCTCCTGTTCGGCATGGCCGACCACCTGATCGGCGGGTTCGTGCCCGCGCCGGCCGACGAGCGGCCCTGGCAGCAGCAGCTCCGCGACCTGACCCAGGGGCTCATCAGCACCCTGCGCGCCCATCCCTGCGCCAAGAACGTCATCGAGCAGATCGACCCGATCTCCGTCCCGAACTTCCTGGTCGTCTGGGACAAGGCCCTGGGCCTGGCCCGTACGGCGGGGTTCGGCGTCGAGGAGAGCTGCCTGATCACCAAGTACCTGCTGCAGAGCGCGCTGTCGATCGCCGACGCGCCCGTGCACTTCAAGGCCGGCCGGACCGGCGAGGAGATCGCGGAGGCCGTCCGGGTCAAGCGGGCCGGCCTCCAGTCGCTGTCGCCGGAGAAGTACCCGTACCTGGTCGAGATGGCCTCACCGCTGGTGGCGGGGGCCGACCCGGACTTCTACGACTCCTTCGGCGTCGATCTCGTGCTGCGCGGCATCGAGGCGCTGGCCGCCGGACGTTAAAGTCGGGATCATGCCCTTCGAGCTGGTCTGCGAGATCGAACCTCCCACCAAGCCCGACCTGAAGCGCGTACGCCACCAGATCGGCACGCTCAGCCAGGTCGCCCATTCCTTCCTCATCCCCGACAACCACATCGGCCGGGCCACCGTGTCGAGCGTGGCCGTGGCCCACGAGGTCGAGGCGATGGGCGGGCGCAGCATCGCCTGCCTGAACTCCCGCGACCGCAACCTGCTCGGCTTCCACCGCGACCTGCTGACGGCCGCGGCGTACGGCGTCGACCAGTTCCTGTTCGTCCACGGCGACAAGCCCGCCGGCGGCAGCCGTACCGGCGACCTGACGGTCCGCTCGATGATCGAGGAGGCCAGGGGCTTCTCGGCGGCCGTCCGCGTCGGCGCGGCGGCCGGGTTGCGCCCGCTGCCCGACTGGAAGCGCGCGGCCGACTTCCTGTTCTCGCAGGTCAGCTTCTCGGTCGAGGCGCAGGTGCGCTGGCGCGAGGCCAACCGGATCGACGTGCCGGTCTACGCGGCCGTCATGGTGCTGGCCAGCGAGCGCCACGCCCGTACGCTGGCCGCCGCCATCCCCGACATCGCCCTGCCCGCCGAGCTGGTCGAACGGGTGGCCGCCGACCGCATGGCGGGCGTCGAGGCGGCCTGCGAGCAGGTGCTCGCGCTGCGCGAGTCCGGCGCGTTCGACGGCGTGCACCTCATCCCGGTCTCCCGCTACCGCGACGTGGAGTCCAGGCTCGCCGGCGCCCTCTGAGACCTGGCGAGCGCGGCCAGCAGCGCGCCGGCCAGCGCCACCGCGAACAGCACCGCGTACGCGCGCTGGAAGCCGTCCATGAGCTGCCCGACGGCCACCGGGGAGAGCGTGGACAGCGTGCCCGCGTACACCTGGGCGCGCAGCGCCGGGCCCACGGAGCTGGTCACGACGCTGAGCGACAGGCCGACGCTGATCACGATGCCGACGTTCATGATCATGACGCGGAAGCCGTTGACCACGCCCAGGCTGCCGGTGGGCAGGGCGGCCATGACCTGGGTGGTGTTGCCGGTCAGGAACGTCCCGCTGCCGCACCCGGCCACGAACAGGGCGAGCCCGGTCACCCAGTACGGCGTCGCCGGGTCGGCCGTGAGCATCAGCGTGCCGAGCCCGAGCGCGCTCATCGCCGCGCCGCCGATCGACAGCCCGTACGGCGAGACCCGGGGCCCGAGCAGGCCCGCGATCGGCGAGGCCAGCCCGATGCCCACCGGCACCGGCAGCACGCTCAGCCCGGCCGAGAACGCGTCGAGCCCGCGCGCCGCCTGGAAGTAGAGCGCGACCACCAGGATCAGCGCCGAACGGGCGAGCGCGTTGCAGAAGGAGGCCAGGTTCGCATAGGCCAGCAGCCGGCCGCCGAACAACCGCAGGTCCAGCACCGGGTTCGCCGAACGCCGCTCGGCCAGCACGATCAGCGGCAGCAGCAGCACGAACAGCGCCGCCCCGGTCAGGACGACGGGGCTGGTCAGGCCACCAGACCCGGCCTCGTTGACCGCCAGCAGCACCGCCGACAGCGCGGCGAACACCAGCACGTTGCCGAGCGCGTCCACCGGCTGCTTCGGCCTCCGGGGCATCTTGCGTAAGATCACCGCGCCCCAGCCGAGCGCGACCAGCCCGGCGGGCACGTTCACCCAGAAGATCCACTGCCAGCCCGCGGTCTCGGCGATCAGGCCGCCGAGCGTCGGACCGGCGAGCTGGGCCACCGACAGCGTGCCGATGTAGACGCCCATGCCCTGGCTGAGCCGTTCGGGCGGGAACGCGTCGGTGATGATCACCGTGCCGTTGGCCAGGATCATCGCCGAGCCGATCGCCTGCACCACGCGCATGCCGACCAGGAACCAGACGTCCGGTGACAGCCCGGCCAGCAGCGAGGCCGCGGTGAACAGGGCGAACCCCGCCAGATACACCTCGCGCCTGCCGAGCAGGTCGGCGACCCGGCCGAAGAACACCAGGCTCGCGGTGTTGACCAGCAGGAACGCCAGCAGGATCCATCCCGACTGCGTCGCGTCGGCGTGGAAGTGCCGCACCACGGTCGGCAGGGCGACGTTGAGCGTGCTGCCCGCGATGCCGATGAGGACGAGGCCCAGGCTGGTGACCGAGCAGACGCGCCACGCGTAACGCATGGAGGTGCCGGTTTCGGGGGTGACCGCGACCATGACTCCCACTATGACGTACGTCGTACGTCCGTTTTGTGGCAGGGGTTATCTGGCTCGCCTGCGTAACCCCTCGACGTCGTGGATGACCACCCGCCGCCTGCCCGTCTCGATGAGCCCGCGGTCGCGCAGGCTCCGCAGCGCCTTGCTGACCGCCTCGCGGGAGGAGCCGGTCCAGCCGGCCAGCTCGTCCTGGCTGAGCGGAAGGGCCACGCGCACGCCGGCGGTGGTCGGCTCGCCGTACCGGTCGGCCAGTTCGAGCAGCCGGGTCGCCACCCGGCCGGTGGTGTCGAACGCGCCGTACTCGACGCGCTTGCGGTCCGCGTCGCGCAGCCGGCCGACGACGAGCTGCAGGAGCAGGACGGCGATGCGGCCGTGCGCGGCCAGGAAGCCGCTGAAGTCCCCGATCACGATGCCCTGGACGGGCTCCAGCGCGGTGACGGTGGCCGAGCGCGGCGAGCCGTCCACGGCCGACATGTCGCCCAGCAGCGCCCCGGGGCCGCGTACCGCCAGGACCACCTCGGTGCCGCTGCTCGTGTGCGAGGACACCTTGACCCGGCCCCGCGTCAGCACGACCACCCAGTCGGCCGAGTCGCCCTCGCCGATCACCGTCGTGCCGCGATCCCACTGCCGCGGGCGCCCGGCGGCTCGCAGGGTGTCGATCTCCTCGGCGGTGAGCATGGAAAGAAATTCGCCGGGCTCTGGAGTCATGCGCCGATTATGTACGGACGGCTATTGCCGTTCTATGGCATTCCAGTCAGAACGTACGCGGCCACGGGTTCTTCCTTGCCCTTCAGGGTGAGCCGTCCCAGGGCGTCCACCGAGACGTCGCGGCCGAGTTGCCGCAGCGTCGTCTCGCCGATCACCACCGTCCCCGGCTCGGCCAGGGCCTGCAGCCTGGCGGCCACGTTGACGCAGTCGCCCATCGCGTTGAAGCCGCGTAACTCGGGGCTGCCGATGTTGCCGACCAGCGCGGGACCGGTGTTGACGCCCACCCGGAAGGTCGGCCACTCCACGTCGTCCGCACGTTTCCAGGCCATCTCCTCGGCCACCTCGGCCGCGGCCCGCTGCATCTCCAGCGCGGCCCGGCAGGCCGCCCTGGCATGCCCCGCCTGCGTGGCCGGCGCGTTGAACAGGGCCAGCATCGCGTCGCCGACGAACTGCACGATCGTGCCGCCGTTGTTCAGCACGCAGGGCACGGCGGCCGTGTGGTAGCGGTTGAGCATCTCGACGATCTCGCCGGGCGTGACCTGCTCGGAGAAGGAGGTGAAGCCCTTGAGGTCGGCGAAGAGCGCGGTCAGCTCCTTCAGCTCGCCGCCGAGCGCGGCCCGGGCGGGGTCGGCGAGCAGGGCGTTGGCCACGTCGGGCGACATGTACTGGCGGAAGAGGGTGTCCAGCTCCTGGTAGAGGCGGGCGTTCTCCAGCGAGATGGACAGCTGGCCGGCCAGGGTGGCGGCCAGCGCCTCGTCCTGGCCGGTGCGGCCCACCGGCACCTCCAGCACGCCGGCCAGGTGGCCCCTGACCGTGAGCGGGTAGGCCAGCCGGTGGTCGCGGCGGATCGGCCCGTCGCCGTCGAACTCGTACGCGCGGGAGCCGATCTGCGTCCGGCCCTCCGAGACCAGCGCGATCTTGACGTCGCCGTACGCCTGCCTGACCCGGTCGAGCGCGGTGGTCAGCAGCTCGCCCTCCGGCAGGCCCACGCGGGTCTGCGTGCTCACCGCCACCAGCGCGGCCAGCCGCTCCGACAGCTCCCGCTCGTGGGCCAGCGCCTCCCCGGCCCGGTCGAGCACGGCGGCCTGGCTCTCGTTCAGCCGGAACTTGCCCGACAGCCGGGTCGCGGCCAGCGGCTCGCCCCTTCGTACGTGCTCGACCAGCTCCTCCAGCGCCTGGTCGTAGTCCTGCTGGAGGCGCGCGACCGTCGCCGCCAGCGTCACCGAGTCGAACAGGCCGGCGCTCGACCCCTCGCGCCTGAACTGCAGGTAGGCGCTGTAGGCCACGAACACGAAGGCGAGGGTGAGCAGCACGTGCCACTCCCACCACGACAGGTGCCAGTTGAGCTGCGACATCCCGGCGACCATCGCCTCGGCCAGCAGCGCGTACGCGGTGATCAGGCTGACCAGCATGGCCGAGGGGCGGCGGCGGTGGAGCAGGAACATCATCACGCCGGCCGCGCCGTACAGCAGGACGCCGGGGACGGACGCCAGGCCCAGCCAGCTCACCGGCGCGACCAGGGGCGGATCGCTGAGCGCGGTCAGCTCGGGCACCAGCGAGACCAGCCCCCACAGCAGCAGGAAGCCGAACAGCATCGCCCGGACGAAGTGCTGCGCGTCAAGGACGGCCCTGGCCGCCCGCTCGCCCAGCGGCAGGGCCGAGGCGAACGCGAACATCGACGCGATCGTGAGCCCCACCTGCTGGCCCAGGTCGAAGCCCAGCGAGCCGGTCGGCAGGATGACGCCGGGCGTGGCCAGGCCGTGCAGCAGGAAGAAGCCCGCGCTGCTGAGGAACACCATGGACACCAGGAACAGCCGGGCGTCCTGACGGCGGCGCGCGGCCTCGGTGATCAGGCCGCCGAGCGCCACGTTGATCCCGGCCACCGCGAGGATCATCCAGAAGTGGCTCGCGTTGTGCTGCCAGACGACGTTGAGGTGCTGCTGCGCGAGCAGCAACCAGAGCCCCAGCAGGGGAAGAACGAGGTGGATGCCCCAGACCACGCCTCGGACGGGCTGCGTGGCCGGCGGCAGGTAGGGGCTGGGCACAGACCCGATTATCCACGCGGGATCGCCGCCGCCAATGCGTCCTTTTACCCACTGGCAGCGCGACAGTCGGTCAATCTGGTCAGTAACCCTCCGTTTCGTGACATACACGTTATGTAGTTCTTGCCAACCTTTGGAACGGTCGAAACGTGAATCTCATGCACAACCTGAGCATCACTTGTCCCTTGGAAGGAAAGCCGTGGCTATCAAGGTTCGCGGTGGGCGTACGCTCACCCTCGCCACTGTCGGAGCGCTCGCCGCCTCGCTCCTCGCCGTCGGTGGCGTGGCCACCGCCTCGTCGGCGGCGAGCGAGGTCTACGCCTGCGTGCACAAGAAGACGCGGTACGTCCGCATCGTCAACCCGACAACGCCGTGCCGGAAGACCGAAGAGCGCGTCGTGATCGGCGGCAGCACGACGGAGCTGAACGGCGCCACGTCCGGCCCCAAGGGCGACACGGGCGCCCCGGGCAAGCCCGGCGCTCAGGGCCCCAAGGGCGACACGGGCCCGGTGGGCCCCCAGGGCAGGCAGGGCCTCCCCGGCAAGAACGGCCAGGACGGCAAGAACGGCCTCCCGGGCAAGGACGGCGAGCGCGGCCCGCAGGGCCCCCAGGGCCCGAAGGGCGAGGACGGCAAGGACGGCCTCCCCGGGAAGAACGGCCAGGACGGCCAGGACGGCAAGCAGGGTCTTCCTGGTAAGGACGGCCAGGACGGCAAGCAGGGTCTTCCCGGTAAGGACGGCCAGGACGGCAAGCAGGGCCTCCCGGGCAAGGACGGCGAGCGCGGCCCGCAGGGCCCGCAGGGTCCTCAGGGCCCCAAGGGTGAGCCCGGCAAGGACGGCGGCGGCGCCGCCTACGGCACCTACACCAACGACGCGACCATCAGCAGCCTCGGCTCGGTGACCGCCACCTGCAACAACGGCGGCACCCCCACCGGCGGCGGCTTCTCCTTCGGCACCCTGAAGAACGCCGTCGTCATGGGCAGCTACCCCGGCGCCTCCGGCTGGACGGTGACCGTCGCCAAGGACGACAACGGCGGCGGCAACAACTACACCAGCGGCGGTGGCAACAACGGCACCAGCGTCTCCGGCAAGGTCTACGTCGTCTGCATCAAGAAGGTCTGACGACACATGAAAGGGCCGGTGCGGGGTCACCCCGCACCGGCCCTTCTCGTTGGGTCTCAGCCGAACAGCGCGGGCAGCGTCGCCGAGTGGGTCTCGCGGATCTCCTCGATCCCCACCTCGAACACGCCCTCGACCACCAGCGACTCCCCGCCGGTGACCCCGAGCCCGTAACACGGCACCTCGTGCCGCCCGCACAGCGCCGCGAACTCGTCGAACGCCTCCGGCCGCACCACGACCAGGGCCCGCGCGGCCGACTCGCTGAACAGGTCGGTGAACGGCTCGCCGCTCAGCGCCACCGTGGCCCCGACGCCGCGCGCCAGGCACGACTCGGCCAGCGCCACGGCCAGGCCGCCGTCGGACAGGTCGTGCGACCCCTCCAGCAGCCCGCGCGCCGCCGCCTCGACCAGCACGGTCGCCAGCGCCTGCTCGGCCTCCAGGTCCGCGTTCGGCGGCAGGCCGCCCAGGTGGCGGTGGGCGACGTGGGCCCACTCCGAGCCGCCGAACTCCTCGCCGGTGTCGCCGAGCAGCACGACCCGCAGCCCCTCGGCGGTGAACCCGGACGGCACCCGCTTGGCCACGTCGTCGATGACGCCGAGCACGCCCACGACCGGCGTGGGGTTGATGGCGGTCGAGCCGGTCTGGTTGTAGAAGGAGACGTTCCCGCCGGTCACCGGCACGCCGAGGGTGCGGCAGGCGTCGGCGAGCCCGCGTACGGCCTCGGCGAACTGCCACATGACCTCGGGGTCCTCGGGCGAGCCGAAGTTGAGGCAGTTGGTGACGGCCAGCGGCTTGGCGCCGGTCACGGCCACGTTCCGGTATGCCTCGGCCAGCGCGAGCTGCGCCCCCGCGTAGGGGTCGAGCTTGGCGTAACGCCCGTTGCCGTCGGTGGACAGCGCGATGCCCCGGGTGGTCGGCTCGGCCCCGGCCATGACCTCGGAGATGCGCAGCATCCCCGCGTCGGCGGGCTGGGCCAGCACGGTGTTGGCGCGGACGTACCGGTCGTACTGGGAGGTCACCCACTCCTTGGAGGCCAGGTTGGGCGAGCCGAGGAGCTGCAGCAGGGTGGCCCGCAGGTCATCGGGACGGGCCAGCCGGTCGGGGGTGTCGGAGTTGAGCGCGCCCTGCCCGGACGGCTCGTGGAAGGGACGCTCGTAGACCGGGCCGTCGTCGGCGGCGGTGCCCGGCGGGATGTCGACGATGACCTCGCCGTCCCACGTCATGATCAGGCGACCGGTGTCGGTGACCTCGCCGATGACGGTGGCCGGGACGTCCCACTTGGCGCAGATCGCCAGGAACGCGGGGATGTCGTCGGGCCGGACCACGGCCATCATCCGCTCCTGGGACTCGCTCATCAGGATCTCCTCGGGCCTGAGCGAGGGGTCGCGGAGCGGGACCAGGTTGAGGTCGACCTTCATGCCGCCGGTGCCCTTGGCGGCCAGCTCGGTGGTGGCGCAGGAGACGCCGGCCGCGCCGAGGTCCTGGATGCCGACGACGACGTCGGCCGCGTAGAGCTCCAGGCAGCACTCGATGAGCAGCTTCTCCATGAACGGGTCGCCCACCTGCACGGCGGGCCGCTTGGCCTGCGACTCGTCCTCGAACGTCGCCGAGGCCAGCACGGACGCGCCGCCGATGCCGTCGGGGCCCGTGGACGCGCCGAACAGCACGACCTGGTTGCCCGGGCCGGGCGCGGTGGCCAGCTTGATCTGGTCCTTGCGCAGCAGGCCGACGCAGAGCGCGTTGACCAGCGGGTTGCCGATGTAGCAGGGGTCGAAGACGACCTCGCCGCCGATGTTGGGCAGGCCCAGGCAGTTGCCGTAGTGGCTGATGCCCTCGACCACGCCGGGCAGCACCCGCCGGGTGTCCACGGCGTCGGCGCCGCCGAAGCGCAGCGCGTCCATGACGGCGATCGGGCGGGCGCCCATCGACATGATGTCGCGCACGATCCCGCCGACGCCGGTGGCCGCGCCCTGGTGCGGCTCGACGTAGGACGGGTGGTTGTGCGACTCGATCTTGAACGTGGCCGCCCAGCCGTCGCCGATGTCGACGACGCCCGCGTTCTCGCCCATGCCCACGAGCAGCGCCTCGGACTTGGGCGCCTTGGTGGCGAACTGCCTCAGATGCACCTTGGACGACTTGTACGAGCAGTGCTCGGACCACATGACGCTGTAGATGGCCAGCTCGGACCCGGTGGGACGGCGGCCCAGGATCTCTTTGACCCGGTCGTACTCGTCCTGCTTCATGCCCAGCTCGGCGAAGGGCATCGGCTCGTCGGGGGTCTCGGCGGCCCGCTTGACGTTGTCGGTGCTCATGCGTTCACCAGATTCTTCAGGATGGACGTGAAGAAGCCGAGCCCGTCGGTGCTCGGCGCCCCGACCAGCTCCTCCACGGCGTGCTCGGGGTGCGGCATGAGGCCGACCACGTTGCCCGCCTCGTTGCGGATGCCGGCGATGTCGTTGAGCGAGCCGTTGGGGTTGCCCCCGGCGTAGCGCACGACGACGTGGCCGCCGGACTCCAGCGCGGCCAGCGTCTCCTCGGAGGCGACGTAGCGGCCCTCGCCGTGCTTGACCGGCAGCACGATCTCCTGGCCCTGCTCGAAGGAGCCGGTCCAGGCGGTGGCGGGCTGCTCGACCGTGAGCCGCTGGTCGCGGCAGACGTAGTGGAGCGAGGCGTTGCGGGTGAGCGCGCCGGGCAGCAGGTGGGCCTCGCAGAGGATCTGGAAGCCGTTGCACGTGCCGATCACCGGCAGGCCGGCCTTGGCGGCCGGGATGAGCTCGTCCATCAGCGGGGCGAACCTGGAGATCGCGCCGCAGCGCAGGTAGTCGCCGTAGGAGAAGCCGCCGGGCAGGAAGACGGCGTCGACTCCCTTCAGGTCGTGGTCGGCGTGCCACAGCGGGACCGCCTGCGCGCCCACGAGGCGCACGGCTCTGGCGGCGTCCTGGTCGTCGAGAGTTCCTGGAAACGTGACTACGCCCACACGGGCAGCGCTCATGACAGTCGTCCCCTCCGAGGAATGCGCACGCGCGTGCCACCGTCTCTTAGGGGCGGACGGCGGTCTACGGCGGTGTACTCAGATTATCGGGTGCGCGGCTGTGTTCCGGGCAGCGGCTCGGACCGCGCCCGGACAGCGCTCAGACAGCGGCCAGCTCGCGGTGACGGGCGCCCTCGGCCTCGTCGTCCCAGGCGAGCATCTTGCGCAGGTGGACCGTCGTGCCGCGGCCCGGGGTGGTGCCGAAGGAGATCTCGTCCACCACGGACCGCATGATCAGCAGGCCGCGGCCGTTCTCGGTGTCGGGCGGAGGAAAGTGCAGCGGCATCGACGGGAGGCCGTCGCCGCTGTCGGCGACACGCACGTCGCAGCGGCCGTAGCCGATCGACGCAGAGACCTCGTAACGATTGGCCGGGCCGCCGTGTCGCACCGCGTTGGAGCACGCCTCGGAGACGGCGAGCAGCATGTCGGCGATGCAGGTCTCGCTCACGTTGAGTGAACGCATCGCATCGCCAAGCACCCGCCTGACCATCGGTATGCCGATCGCATCCCGAGGCAGCGCCAACGAGAACTCAATATCCACCGGACTCCTCCGGGCTCCGGAATGTCACCTGGAGTAGGTTTCCCTGTGAAATCGGGGCTAACCGCAAAATCACGTTGTTGTTATTTAGTGTTGGCACGCCCGTGGCATTGTGGCATGCCCGAACGCGACTTTAACCCACCAGGGGTAAAACCAGGCATCAAATGTGCCTTCTACCCCTCAACTCGGACGCTGTAGTCCTCAATCACGGTGTTGGCCAGCAGTGTCTCGGCCATCTTCCGTACCTCGTCGAGAGCCGCCTCGTCGGCCGGGCCCTCCAGCTCGACCTCGAACCGCTTGCCCTGACGGACGGCCGAGACGCCGGCGAAACCGAGCCTGGGCAGCGCCCTGGCGATGGCCTGGCCCTGCGGGTCGAGGATCTCGGGCTTCAGCATGACGTCTACGATGACGCGCGCCACTGCGTTCCTCCTGGGTGGAGTGGGTGCTTGGGAAAGCAAGCCTACCGGCGTGCATGCCCGTCGACACAACGGGAACGGGGAGGACATGGGGCTTGCGCGGAGGGCTGTGACGTCTGCCACGATGTCCCCAAACGCGTACGAACCACCACCACATGGTTCGCACGCACCCACGGCTGGCCCCAGGTGGCGACCCCATCGACACCGGCCCCGATCGCACAGGAGCGGCACGTGACAGTCGACGCCTCTCGTGGTGCCGAAGCACCCCCTGAGCTCGTGCAGTTGCTCACCCCCGAAGGAGTACGGGTCGAGCACCCCGACTACGACATAGACCTGACGCCCGAAGAGGTCAGGTCGCTCTACCGCGACCTGGTGCTCGTCCGGCGCATCGACCTGGAGGCCGTGGCGCTCCAGCGGCAGGGCGAGCTGGGCATCTGGGCCTCGCTGCTCGGCCAGGAGGCCGCCCAGATCGGCTCGGGCCGCGCGCTCACCGACACCGACATGGCCTTCCCCACCTACCGCGAGCACGGCGTCGCCTGGTGCCGCGACGTCGACCCGGTGAAGCTGCTGGGCCTGTTCAGGGGCGTCAACCACGGGGGCTGGGACCCCGAGGAGCACAACTTCCACCTGTACACGATCGTGATCGGCAGCCAGACCCTGCACGCGGTCGGCTACGCGATGGGCATCCAGCGCGACGACGCCTCCGCCGCCGCGATCGCCTACTTCGGCGACGGCGCCACCAGCCAGGGCGACGTGAACGAGTCGTTCATCTGGGCCGGCGTGTTCAACGCGCCGATCGTCTTCTTCTGCCAGAACAACCAGTGGGCCATCTCCGAGCCGCTGGAGAAGCAGAGCCGCATCCCGCTCTACCGCCGGGCCTCGGGCTTCGGCTTCCCGGGCGTCAGGGTCGACGGCAACGACGTGTTCGCCTGCCTCGCGGTGACCAGGAAGGCGCTCGACGCCGCCCGTACGGGCCAGGGGCCGACGCTGATCGAGGCGTTCACGTACCGGATGGGCGCCCACACCACGACCGACGACCCGACCCGCTACCGGGTGGCCAGCGAGCTGGAGGCGTGGAAGCTGAAGGACCCGATCGAGCGGGTCAAGGCGTACCTGTTCCGCAACGAGCTGGCCGACCAGGCGTTCTTCGACTCCGTCACCGCGGAGGCCGACCAGCTCGGCGCCGACCTGCGCAGGCGGTGCCTGGCGATGCCCGACCCCGAGCCGCTCGATATCTTCGACCACGTCTATCGCGAGCCCCACGCGCTCATCGACGGGGAGCGCGCGCAGTTCGCCGCCTACTTGGAGGGCTTCGAGAAATGACGGTGTTGAGCCTGTCCAAGGCGCTTAACGAGGGCATGCGCCGGGCCATGGAGGACGACCCCAAGGTCCTCATCATGGGCGAGGACGTCGGCAAGCTCGGCGGCGTCTTCCGCGTCACCGACGGCCTGCAGAAGGACTTCGGCGAGGACCGCGTGATCGACACGCCGCTCGCCGAGTCCGGCATCATCGGCACCGCGATCGGCCTGGCGCTGCGCGGCTACCGGCCGGTGTGCGAGATCCAGTTCGACGGGTTCGTCTTCCCGGCGGCCGACCAGATCATCACGCAGCTCGCCAAGATGCCGATGCGCTCGCTCGGCGCGATCAAGCTGCCCGTCGTCGTCCGCATCCCGTGCGGCGGCGGCATCGGCGCGGTCGAGCACCACAGCGAGTCGCCCGAGGCGTACTTCACGCACACGGCCGGCCTGCGCGTGGTGGCCTGCTCCAACCCGGCCGACGCCTACACCATGATCCAGCAGGCCATCCGGAGCGACGACCCGGTCATCTTCTTCGAGCCCAAGCGCCGCTACTGGGAGAAGGCCGACATCGACACGGCCTCGACCGACTGGTGGACGCCGTTCGACAAGGCCAGGGTCGTCCGGCCGGGGTCCGACGTCACGCTGCTGGCCTACGGCCCGATGGTCAAGACGTGCCTGGAGGCCGCCACGGCCGCCGAGGACGACGGCCGCTCGCTGGAGGTGATCGACCTGCGCTCGCTCAACCCGCTGGACGAGCCGCTGGTCATGGAGTCCGTACGCCGGACCGGACGGGCGGTCGTGGTCCACGAGGCCCCCGTCTACAGCGGGTTCGGCGCCGAACTGGCGGCCCGGATCACCGAGCGGTGCTTCTACCACCTGGAGTCGCCCGTCCTGAGGGTCGGCGGCTTCTCCACCCCCTATCCGCCGTCGAAGCTCGAAGAGCACTACCTGCCCGACCTGGACAGGGTGCTCGACGCCGTCGACCGCGCCTTCGGGTTCTGAAAGGGGGACGTGCTTCCATGCGACGCGAGTTCAAGCTCCCCGACGTCGGGGAGGGGCTGACCGAGGCCGAGATCGTCCGCTGGCACGTGCGGCCGGGCGACGAGGTCAAGGTCAACCAGATCGTGGTGGAGATCGAGACCGCCAAGTCCATCGTCGAGCTGCCGATCCCCTGGGACGGCGTGGTCGCGGGGGTGCTGGTCGAGGAGGGCGTCACGGTCGACGTCGGCACGCCGATCGTCTCCGTGGACACCGGCGGCGGCGAGATGGCCGGTGAGGGAGGCGGCGGCGACCAGGGGCTCAAGGCGCTGGCCGACGACATGGTCCCCAAGCCCCCGGAGGAGGGCGCCGTCGAGCCCGGCGCCCACGGCAGCCCCGCGCCCAAGGAGGAGCGGCAGGCGGTCCTGGTGGGCTACGGCGTCAAGACCGGCGCCTCCAAGCGCCGTCCCCGCAAGCAGCCGGCGGAGCCGATCGCGGCCGCGCCCGTGGCCAATCCGGCCCGCGTGGAGGTCCCCGGCCCGGCCCCGACGGCCCGCCCGGTCGAGCCGGCCGGGCACCCGCCCGTCGTCGCGCCCGTCGGTCCGGGCCGCGTGGCCGTGCTGGCCAAGCCGCCGGTCCGCAAGCTGGCCAAGGACCTGGGCGTCGACCTCACCACGCTCACCGGCACCGGCCCCCAGGGGTCCATCACCCGCGACGACGTGCACGCCGCCGCCGAGGGCGGCCCCCAGGCGGCGCCCGAGCCCGTCCGGCAGGCTCAGCCCCAGCAGCGGGAGGAGCGCGTCCCCGTCAAGGGCGTGCGCAAGATGACCGCCCAGGCCATGGTGGCCAGCGCGTTCACGGCCCCCCACGTCACCGAGTTCCTCCAGGTGGACGTGACGGAGACCATGGAGGCGGTCAGGCGCCTGCGTGCCCTGCCCGACTTCGCCGAGGTCAAGGTCTCCCCGCTCCTGCTGGTCTGCCGGGCCCTGCTCACCGGGGTCAGGCGCTACCCGATGATCAACTCGTCGTGGGACGAGGCGGCCCAGGAGATCGTGGTCAAGCACTACGTGAACCTGGGCATCGCCGCCGCCACCCCGCGCGGCCTCGTGGTGCCCAACGTCAAGGACGCCCACGCCCTCTCCCTCCCCGAGCTGGCCAGGCAACTGGGCGCGTTGGCGGAGACGGCCAGGGCGGGCCGCACCCAGCCGGCCGAGATGTCGGGCGGCACGATCACGATCACCAACGTGGGCGTGTTCGGCGTCGACGCCGGCACTCCCATCCTCAACCGGGGCGAGTCGGCCATTCTGGCCTTCGGCCAGGTCAGGGACATGCCGTGGGTGGTCGACGGCGAGCTGGCCGTGCGCAAGGTGACCACGCTCGCGCTCAGCTTCGACCACCGGATCGTCGACGGCGAGCTGGGCTCGATGTTCCTGCGCGACGTCGGCGCCATGCTGGAGGACCCGCTCCGCATGCTCGCCTGGGGCTAGAGCCAGGCGGTGACCGCCGGGAGGACCCCTCTCCCCGGTGGTCACCGCAGGCTCGGCCAGGGCGCCTTCTTGTCACTCGCGCGGGGGCCGTACGACTCCAGCCACACGGGCGCGCCCACGACATGAGAGACCGCCGCGGGCCAGTCTGATACACCCTCCTCGTACACGGGGGCGGCCCGCAGCAGCCGGGACGTGCGGTCCGGCTCGGCGAACGTGACGGGCCGGTCGTAGCGCACGCACATGCGCGAGACGTCCGCGTCCAGGTGGGTGAGGGCGAGGCCGTCCACGCCGCCCGCCGCCTCGGCCGCGTACCGGTGGGCGACCGCGTCGAAGTGCCCGAGCCGGAAGGCTCCCTGCCACGGCCCGGCCGGGTTGTGCGGCTCGGGCAGCGTCAGCGTGGGGTCCTCGGTCACCAGCGGGCCGGGGCCGTGCCGGGTCGTGTACGTCCGCAGCACCCCCAGCCGCGCCGCCCCCGCCCCCTCCAGCAGCTCCAGCGCGTTGGCGAAGGTCGTCGTGCTCCACGTCGTGTACGGGTCGAACCCCCACCGCTCGTCCAGCAGCACCCCCTGCGCCCCCTCGAACACGACCGGCCCCCGCCTGACCAGCCCGGCCGTGTACGACGAGTCCACCAGCCGCACCCGCTCGGCGAACGCCCGGTAGACGGCCACGCAGTCGGCCACCGCAGGCCCCTCGCCGCCCAGCGCCTCCCGCAGCACGGTCAGCTTCCGTGTCAGCTCACGCGGCGAGTCGCCCGCCCGGGGCGCCAGCGCGCCGTGCTCCAGCCGGTACGCCATCACCTCCCCGACGCCCATCCCGCACGACCCGTGCCGCGCGGCCCCCCGCGCCAGCTCCCGCCTCCTCCCGGCCGCCACGTGGTACGGCGTCGCCAGCAGGCAGTCCCGGTCCACCGTGAGCAGCCCGAAGGGGTCGGGCACGCCGAGCCGCGCCAGATGCTCCGCCTCGGCCGACAGGGCCAGCGGATCGACCACCACGAACCTCGACAGATGCGTACGAACCCCTCGGAACGTCCCTGCGCCGAACTGCGCGAACGTGTGATGCCGCCCGTCGTCCAGGACGACGTTGTGCCCCGCCTGCGCGCCCCCGTTGAACCGGACCACGGCCTGGACGGGCAGCGTGGCGCACGCCCAGTCCACGACCGTGCCCTTGCCGGCGTCGCCGTACCCGAGGTCGACGACGACGAGGTGTTCGTTCACGGCCGGAGCCCGTCGAGCGGCTCGGCGGTGACCACCGTGCCGCGGTCGAGCCTGGCCAGGGCCCGCGACACGGACGCGCCGGCCGTCGAGCCCAGCTCGGCCAGGTCCTCAAGGCCCTCGTCCAGGCCGATCGCGTCCTCGCCGAGCCCGACGGTGAGCGCGATCGTCTCGGACACGGCGTCGAGGTCGTCCAGCTCCAGCACGTTCTGGCCGAGCAGGTCGCGCCAGGCGTCCAGCACCTCGGGGTCGCCGGCGTAGCTGGCCCCCTGGGGGAGGATGAAGTAGACGTCGTACTTGCGGGTCAGCTCGCCGACGATGTCGGCCACCCCGAGGGGCGCGGTCAGGCGGTCGCCGACGAGGTCCTTGACCTGGTTCCTGGACACCCGCGGGTAGGGCATCTCGTCGCCGATGACGAACAGGTAGCCGCGCCTGCCGCGCTTCTCGTGGCAGTCGATGGAGGTGTGCCTGGCCATGAAGTACATGGCCAGCTCGTAGGACTCGCGCTTCTGGCCGCCGCCCCCGCCCTCCAGCAGGACCAGGCCGAGCTGGTCGTCCATGCGGTTGTCGGACTCGAACTGGCCGACCTGCAGCGGCGCCCGGTCGCAGGTCGCGTCGCCGATCGCGCCGAACATGATCTGCGGGTCGGTGGCGTACCCCTTGCGCAGCAGCAGCCCGAGCAGGTCGGGCAGCCGGGTCTGCAGCTCGCGGGGGACCGCGCGCATCGAGCCGGTCACGTCGAAGAGCACGGCGATGGCCAGCGAGTCGGGGTGCTCGGCCGAGTCGCGGCTCTCCCGCGTCACGCCGAAGGGGTCGAGGTCGGGGTGGACCTGCCGGGCTCCGCCGTCGCTGTAGGCGAAGGCGCTGGAGCCGGTGGCCGCGCGGTAGCGCGCGGCGGAGTCGTAGACGTTCGTGGACCAGATTCCGCTGCCCATGGCAGCCTCCCTCAAAGGTGGAGCGGACGGTACGTGCGGGGTCCGTACAGGTCGTCGAGCAGGTCGTCGAGCTCGCGCAGCAGCTCCCACGCGTCGGACGGCGGGCGCAGCAGGCAGCCGCGGACGAAGGCGCGCATCCGGTGCGGGCACTCGCCCAGCAGGCGCTCGACGCACCTGGTCAGGGCGGTGATGTCGGCGCGCTCGTCGAGCCGGTCGCCGTGACACCAGTCGACCAGCACGAGCCCGTGGTCAAGGGGATGGACGAGGACGTGGCGGGGGAGCACGGCGCCGTGCGCGACGCCGGCCCGGTGGGCGAACCCGGCGGCCACGAGCAGCCGCCGCCAGATCCAGGCCACGTCGCGGGGGTCGCGGCCGGTGCCGACGCGTTCGAGGGTGACGAACCCGTCGGGCGCCCGGCTGAGCACGTTCGCCTGCCGGACCACCTCGCCGCTCCGGTAGCGGAAGCTCGCGACCAGGCGGGGGACGTACGGCAGGAGGCGCGGGTCGCCGTCCGAGGCGAGCTTCCGCAGCGCGGCGGCCTCGCGGACCAGCAGCCGGCCGGCGGCCGGGTCGCGGGCCACCTTGAGCAGCGAGTCGCGCCCGGCGCCGCGCCCGGCCGGGTAGAGCACGGCGGTGCCGCCCTTGTGCAGCGGCGGCCCGACCAGGAAGTCGCCGACCCGCTGCCCCCGGTGGTAGGTCTCCCAGAGCGTGACCAGCCGCTTGAACGCCTCCTCGCCGCCCGGCGCGAGGTCGGGGTGCAACGCCCTGGCCAGCCGCCGGTAGACGCGGGCCGGAGAGCCGCCCGTGAACAGCTCCTGGGCCGATCGTGCCGCGGCGACGATCGCCGCCGCCTCCGCCGTGTTCATCGCACCTCCTCCTCCCGTGCGGGCCGCAGCAGCGCGGGGTGGAGCAGCCGGGCGTCGCCCGCGCGGTAGAGCTTGGCGCGCGGCCCGCCCCTGGGGCCGCCGGTCTCGGTGGTCTGGCCGGTACTCTCGACGAACCCGGGGACGGACAGGATCTTGCGGTGGAAGTTGCCCGCGTGCAGCGGCGTGCCCCACACGGTCTCGTAGATCAGCCGCAGCTCGGAGACGGTGAACTCGGGGCCGGCGAAGGCCGTGGCCAGCGGCGTGTACTCCAGCTTCGACCGGGCACGCTCGACGCCGTCGGCCAGGATGCGGGCGTGGTCGAAGGCGAGCGGCGGCACGTCGTCGACCGGGTGCCACACGGCGGCGGCCGCGTCCGTGCCGGCCTCGGGGTCGGGCAGGTCGGGGGCGAAGGCGAGGTAGGAGATCGACACCACCCGCATGCGGGGGTCGCGGCCGGGGCCGCCGTAGCTGGCGAGCTGCTCGATGTGCGCCGGCCTGGTGGACACGCCGGTCTCCTCGGCCAGCTCGCGCACCGCCGCCTCGGGCAGGTCCTCGTCCGGCCTGACGAAGCCGCCGGGCAGCGCCCAACGGCCCGCGTACGGCTCCACGCCGCGCTCGACGATCAGGACGTGCAGCCGCCGGTCGCGGATGGTCAGCGCCACCACGTCGACGGTGACCGCGACCGGCGCGTACAGCCGGGGGTTGTAGCCGGCCAGGAACTCGTCCATGCCCACGTCCTTCTCAAGCTGAGTCAATCTCGACATGAGAATAACCCCCGAGAAGGGTGGGTGTCGATAGGGTTGGCGCATGATCCGTCACATTGTGCTGTTCACCTGGGCCGACGACGCCACCGACGAGCAGAAGGCCGCGGTCGCGACCGAGCTGCGCAAGCTGCCGGGCGAGATCCCGCAGCTACGGGCGTACACGGTGGGGCCCGACGCCGGCATCACCGAGGGCAACCACGAGTTCGCCGTGGTCGCCGACCTCGACAGCGTGGACGACTTCGTGATCTACCGCGACCATCCCCGCCACCAGGCCGTGATCGCGCAGTACATCAAGCCGATCCTGGCGACGCGCGCCGCCGTGCAGCTCAGCCTCTAGAGCTCCGGCGGGTGGTTCTCGCGGTGCATCAGCCGGTCGTCGGAGGTGCGCCCGCGCCGGGGCGCGAGCACGATGCTGAGCACGACGCCGACGCCCCCGACGATCATGAAGATGACGCCGATGATGTCCATGTGCACGCTCTGGCCGAACACGTCCGGCTCGATGGCGAACTTCAGGATGGCGCCGAGCGTGAGGAAGAAGATGCTGACCCCGACACCCATGACGACCTCCAGGCAAAGGCGAAGTACGCCCACGGTCATACCCGGGTATCGGTGATCACACCCTCGCCGGGTCAGGCGAGACAGGACAATGGCCGCCCGCCGTTGTAGGCGATCATGTCCTGCACGGCCGCGCCGACGTCGATCGGCGCGCCCGGCGGGCGTCCGTCCAGCTCGGCGTAGGCCCGGTGGAGGTTGCCCACGATGCGCTCGGGGTCGAGCAGCCCGCCCCACTCGCCGAGGTCGGTCTCCCGCGCGGCCTCCAGCGGCGTCAGGCCCGCCTCACGGCCGTGCCGGGCGGCCTCCTGCACGAACCGCAGGTAGCCCTCGACCCGGTCGTAGACCTCCGGCCCGCACACCTCGCCGTGCCCGGGGACGATCGTCTCGGCGTCCAGCCCTCTGAGCGTGTCCAGCCCGGCGATCGTCCCGGCCACCGAGCCCATCAGGACGAACGGCGTGCCGCCGTTGAAGACCAGGTCGCCGGAGAACAGCACCCGCCGCTCCGGGATCCAGACGATCGAGTCGCTGGTCGTGTGCGCGGCCGGCCCGACGTGCCGCACCTCGCACCGCAGGTCGTCGGAGTAGAGGGTGACCCCCTCGGTGTACGTCAGGAACGGCGGCGCGACCTCCATCGCCCCCCACACCACTTCCGCCGACCAGGCCCCCCGGTACGCCGGGACGCCGTCGGCCAGGATCTGGGCCCGTACGCCCTCGTGCCCGACGATCGTGGCCTCGGGGAACAGCCAGTTGCCGAAGGTGTGGTCGCCGTGGTGGTGGGTGTTGACCAGCGTGGTGATCGGCCTGCCGCTGACCTTGCCGACGGCCTCGCGCAGGTCGCGGGTGCGGCGCTCGGTCGAGCAGGCGTCGACGCAGATCACGCCGCGCCGCCCGGCCAGGAATCCGGTGTTGTTGATCCACCAGCTCCCGTCGGGCTGCACGTAGGCGTAGACGCCCTCGGAGACCTCTTCGACGCGCGGCGGGGGCAGGGGGTGGTCATGAGATGACGAGCTCATGCCCGGAACCTAACAGCGATGCCCGCTCCCGGAGGGGAAGCGGGCGTCGCCGTCAGGTTCCGAGGCTCAGAAGGCCTCTTCGGGAAGTTCCATGAGCTCCTGGCCGGTGGCGGCCAGGATGCGCCGCTCGGTCGTCAGCCTGGGCAGCACGGTCCCGGCGAAGAACGACGCCGCGGCCACCTTGCCCTGGTAGAACGGGTCCTCGCCCTCGGCCAGCCGGGCCAGGGCCACCTCGGCCTGGCGCAGCAGCAGCCAGCCGATCACCAGGTCGCCCAGCGAGAGCAGGAACCGGGTGCTGTTCAGGCCGACCTTGTAGACCTCCTCCGGCTTCTCCAGCGAGCCGAGCGCCCAGCCGGCCATGGTGTCGCCCATGGCCTTGACCTCGGCGGCGGCCTCGGCGAGCAGCTTGCGCTCCTCCTTGAGCCGGCCGTTGCCCGCCTCGGAGGCGGCGAACTCGTTGATCTCGGCGAGCAGCGCGCCGACCGCGGCGCCCTGGTTGCGCAGGATCTTCCTGAAGAACAGGTCGAGGCCCTGGATCGCGGTGGTGCCCTCGTACAGGGAGTCGATCTTGGCGTCGCGGATGTACTGCTCGATCGGGTAGTCCTGCAGGTAGCCCGAGCCGCCGAGGGTCTGCAGCGAGCGGGCCAGCAGCTCGTACGAGCGCTCGGAGCCGACGCCCTTGACCAGGGGCAGCAGCAGGTCGTTCATGGCCTCCGCGTGCCGGTCCGCCGGGTCGATGAGGAGGGCGTCCTGGAAGGTGGCCGTGTAGAGGACCAGGGCGCGCATGCCCTCGGCGTACGCCTTCTGCAGCATCAGCTCGCGGCGCACGTCCGGGTGGTGGGTGATGGTCACCCGGGGGGCGGACTTGTCGGCCATCTTGGTCAGGTCCGCGCCCTGGTAGCGGGACTTGGCGTAGTCGAGGGCGTTCAGGTAGCCGGTGGAGAGCGTGGCGATGGCCTTGGTGCCGACCATCATGCGGGCGTGCTCGATCACCATGAACATCTGCTTGATGCCCTCGTGCACGTCGCCGACCAGCCAGCCGATCGCCGGGTGCTTGTCGCCGAAGGTGAGCTCGCAGGTCGTGGAGACCTTCAGGCCCATCTTCTTCTCGACATTGGTGACGTAGGCGCCGTTGCGCTCGCCCAGCTCGCCGGTCTCCAGGTCCACGTGGAACTTGGGCACCAGGAACATCGACAGGCCCTTGGTGCCGGGACCGTGGCCCTCGGGACGGGCCAGGACCAGGTGGAAGATGTTGTCGGCCATGTCGTGCTCGGCGCTGGTGATGAAGCGCTTGACGCCCTCGATGTGCCAGGTGCCGTCGGGCTGCTGGACGGCCTTGGCCCGGCCGGCGCCGACGTCCGAGCCCGCGTCCGGCTCGGTGAGCACCATGGTGGCGCCCCAGTTGTGCTCGATGGCCAGCTCGGCGAAGCGCTTCTGCTCCGGCGTGCCCAGCTTCCACAGGGTGTAGGCGAAGTTGGGGCCGGCGGCGTACATGTACAGGGCCGGGTTGGAGCCGAGCACCATCTCGGCGGTCGCCCAGGCGAGGCTGCGCGGGATGCCGGGGCCGCCCAGCTCGGCGGGCAGGTCGAGGTGCGCCCAGCCGCCCTCCACGAGCGCCTTGAACGACTTCTTGACGCCCGCCGGGACGGTCACCGTGCTCGTCGCGGGGTCGAACACCGGCGGGGTGCGGTCGCCCTCCTCGAAGGAGTCGGCGAGCACGCCGGTCGCCAGCCTGTTGACCTCGTCCAGGATGCTCCGCGCGACGTCCTCGTCCACTTCGCCGAAGGGCCCGGTGCCGAGGATCTCGCGTCGACCGAACACCTCGAAGAGGTTGAATTCCAGGTCACGCACATTGCTCTTGTAGTGGCCCATGGGTGCAGATCTCCTTGAACCGAGGTCTTCATGTACTGGCCAGTAACCTTACCTGCAATGCTACCCGCGAGTAACCCCGGCCATGCATGGCATGCTCGACTCCATGGACGCCGAAGAACTCGCCACCAGGTGGCGGGAGCGACTGGAATCCTGGGCCATCCCCGAGGAGATCCTGGCCAAGGCTCCGGCCGATCCGTGGAGCCATTCACCGGCCCGGTTCGCCACGAGCACCGACCGGGCGCTGGCCGAGCCCGACGACGGCCCGACCATGACCCGCCTCGCCGAGGCGCTGCCCGACAAGGGCACGCTCCTCGACGTCGGCTCGGGCCCCGGCGCCGCGTCGTTGCCGCTGCGCGAGCGCATCGGCCACCTCTACGCGGTGGACACCTCCGCGCCCATGCTGGAGCACCTGAAGGTCAGGGCGATGGACCTGGGCGTGCCGGCCACCACCGTCGAGGGGCGCTGGCCCGACGTGGCCGGCCAGGTGCCGGTGGCCGACGTGTCCGTCGCCGCGCACGTGGTCTACAACGTGCCCGACCTGGCGGAGTTCCTGCGGGCGCTCGACCGCCACACCCGTGGCCGGGTGGTGCTCGAACTGTCGCATCGCCATCCCATGAGCTGGATGACGCCGCTCTGGCAGCACTTCCACGGCGTCGACCGCCCGGTCCGTCCCATCGCCGAGGACTGCGTGGCCCTGGCGGCGGCGCTGGGCTTCGCCGTGCGCGTGGAGGAGCGGGAGGCGCCCCTGGAACGTTTCACGACGGTCGAGGAGCTGGCCGAGAGCGCCTGCCGCCGGGTGTGCCTCGACCCGTCCAGGGTGGAGGAGGTGGCCGAGACGGCGGTCGAGCTGGGGATGTGGCCGGTGCCACGCGACCGCTGGGTCACCGTCTGGTGGGAATGATCCGCTTCTCTGGGCCGTTGGAACACTTGAGCTGACTGCTCCCGGACGAGACGCGCCGTACCCGGAACGCCAAGACGACGCACGTACCTGTACGTCTCGTCCCCAGGAGAACTGATCATGGCGTGGATCCTCATCGTGCTGGCCGGCCTGTTCGAGGTGGCCATGGCACTGTCGCTCAAGCTCAGCAACGGCCTCAGCAACCTGTGGTGGACCGTGTCCTTCCTGGCCACGGCCGCCCTCAGCTTCGGGCTGCTCGCCTACGCGCTCAAGTCCCTGGAGGTCGGCACCGCGTACGCCGTGTGGACCGGCATCGGGGCCGTCGGCACCGCGATCCTCGGCATGGTCGCCATGGGCGACGACGTGTCGCCGCTGCGCCTGACCTCGATCGCGCTCATCCTGGCCGGTGTCGTGGGGCTCAATCTGGCTGGTGGACACTAGTGCGATGATTGAGATCCATGCCATCACCGTCGACGCCGCCGATCCCTATGAGATCGCGAACTGGTGGAGCCAGGCCACCGGGTGGCCGTTGGGCGAGGGTGACAAGCCGGGGGCCGACGAGGTCATGCTGCGTACGCCCCAGGACCCGTTCCTGCTGTTCATCCGCGTGCCCGAGGCCAAGACCGCCAAGAACCGCGTGCACTTCGACGTCAACAACGCAGACGGAAGGACGCGCGACGAGGAGGTCGAGCGGCTGCTCGGCCTCGGCGCGACCCTCTTCCAGGACCAGCGCAGGCCCGACGGTTCGGGCTGGGTGACGATGCTCGACCCCGAGGGGAACGAGTTCTGCGTGTGCAGGAGCGAGGCCGAGAGGGCCTTGCCGGAATGATGTTCTGTCGGTGAAGCTGGCCCCATGAGCGTGAGGGCCGTCGTCTGCACCGAATACGGCAAGCCGGTCGAACTGGTCGAGCTGCCCGATCCGATCCCCGGTCCCGACCAGGTGGTCGTCGAGGTCGAGGCGGCCGGCGTCAACTTCGTGGACGGGCTGATGGTGCGCGGCGGCTACCAGATCAGGCCGCCGTTGCCCTTCACCCCCGGCTACGAGGTGGCCGGCCGGCTGCCGGACGGACGCAGGGTCGTGGCGATCACCGGGCTGGGCGGGTTCGCCACACGGGTGCTGGTGCACCGGACGCAGGCCGTACCGCTGCCCGAGGGTTTCGACGTGCTCGCGGCGGCGGCGTTCCCGCAGAGTCACTGCACCGCCATGTACGCGCTCAGGGAGCGCGGCCGGCTGCTCCCCGGCGAGCGGGTGCTCGTGCTCGGCGCGGGCGGCGGTGTGGGGCTGGCCGTGGTCCGGGTCGCCAAGGCGCTCGGGGCCGTCGTGCTGGCGGCGGCGTCCACCGGTGACAAGAGGGAGCGCGCCCGGCGGGCGGGAGCCGACGACGTGACCGGCTACGACGGTCTGAAGGACGCGGCCAGGGCGTGGGGCGTGGACGTGGCGGTCGACCCGGTCGGCGGCGAGCTGTCCGAACAGGCCCTTCGCGGGCTGCGCGAGGGCGGGCGGCTCCTGGTCGTCGGATTCGCCTCCGGCGGCATCGCGAGGCTGCCCGCCAACCAGGTGCTGCTGCGTGACCGGGCGGTGGTGGGTGTCGACTGGGGTGCGTGGTCGCTGGGCCACCCGGCGGACAACCGGGCCCTGCTCGAAGGTCTGCTGGCGATGCCGGGCATCGTTCCGGAGGCGCCGGAGGTCAGGCCGCTGGCGGAAGCGGGCCGGGCCATGGACGACCTGCTGGAGCGGCGGGTCACCGGGAAGATTGTGCTCGTCCCTTCATCGTGACGGTCAGGATCGCGGCGATCAGGTAGACCAGCGCGCCGTGCCACATCGCCTGCACGGCCGAGCCGAACACGCCCTCGCCGTCGAGCACGAGCTGCACCGGGTAGTCGAGCACCGCCGTGATCGCGGCGGGCAGGAGCGCGAACTTCCACGGGTGCCGCAGCGACCAGAGCCGGGCCTGGCGGGTGACGCGGTCGCCCTCGTTCGGCTTGGCGACCGAGCCGATCGCGGCGATCAGGGCGAAGAGGCTGATGCCGAGCCCCAGGGCCCAGACCAGGTCGCCGGTGCCGGTGAGCGCGCCCATCCCGAAGCTGGCGGCCGAGACCACGACGCCGCCGATGGCGGCGGTCTTCCAAGGGGCGCCCCGCAGGGCCGCCGCGGACAGTGAGACCTCATCGCGTCTACTGATTTCGTTCATGTCCTCATGGTGCCGCCGCGACCCCCCTGGAGGCATCGGGGACCGACCCTGACCTGTCCCTGACATGATTCCCATATGACGGAAATCGCCATTGTGCAGTTGGGGCCGGACGAGGGGGAGCGGCTGAAGGAGGTCCGGCTGCGGGCGCTCCAGGAGTCACCGGACGCGTTCGGCTCCTCGTACGCGCGGGAGGCCGGGTTCTCCGCCGACGAATGGACCGAACGGCTGAAGAACCCGCACTCGCGCTGGTGGGTGGCCGAGGACGACGGCCTGGGTGATGTGGGCCTGGTGTGCATGCTCCTGGAGGAGTCCGGCGCCCACCTGCTGTCCATGTGGGTCGCCCCCGAGGCCAGGGGACGCGGCCTCGCCTCCCGGCTGGTGGACCGGTCCGTCGGGTGGGCGCGTTCGTCCGGGGCCGAG
Source organism: Nonomuraea sp. NPDC049607 (assembly GCF_040675375.1). NCBI lineage: Bacteria > Bacillati > Actinomycetota > Actinomycetes > Streptosporangiales > Streptosporangiaceae > Nonomuraea > Nonomuraea sp. NPDC049607. Next base: position 10,253 of record NZ_JBFAOV010000041.1, on the reverse strand, counting down.
CAGGTGCAGCTGTGGGCCGTCGACGCCAACCACGCCGCCCGCGCGCTCTATGCGGCCAAGGGCTTCACCCGCAGCGGCAAGGTCATGGCCCTGCCCTCCAACCCGTCCCTCATGGAGTCCCACTACGTGTTGTCCCTGCTGTTCCGCCAGGCGCGCAAGGAGGACGTCCCGGCCATCGTGCGGATGCTGGCCGACGACCCGCTCGGCGCCGCCCGCGAGGGGGAGCCCGACGACACCCGCTACCTGATGGCCTTCGACCGCATCGAGGCCAACCCGTACGACGAGCTGATCGTGGCCGAGCAGGAGGGCGAGGTGGTGGGCACGATGCAGCTCACGTACCTGGCCGGGCTGTCGAGGCTGGGCGCGGAGCGGTGCCAGATCGAGGCCGTCCGGGTGGCGGCCACGACGCGCGGCCAGGGGCTGGGCGGGAAGATGATCCAGTGGGCGATCGACCGGGCGCGGGCCAGGGGGTGCACCGTCGTCCAGCTCACCTCCGACAAGTCGCGCGCCGACGCCCACCGCTTCTACGACGCCCTCGGCTTCACCGCCTCCCACGAGGGCTACAAACTCACCCTGAGCTGAGCGGAACGGCCTCCGGCTAAAGGCCGCCGCCGAGCTGGGTCAGCATCCAGCGGCACCACTCGGCCCGGTGCCGCTCGTAGCTCAGCCCGCAGCGCAGCGTGGCGTAGCCGCCGAACCCCGGGTCGCCGAAGGCCGGCTGCCCGCCGAACGACGCCTCCTGCCGCTCGTAGTCGGCCAGCCGCTCCTCATGGGCGGCGAGCTGCTCGGCGAACAGCCGCCGCAGCAGCTCCGGCTCGGCCAGCCACGCCGCGTACGTCTTGAGCACCAGCTCGTCGCGCTCCGGCCGCTCGCGCGGCGGCTCGGTGACCCATGCCCGCAACGCCGCCAGCCCCTCGGCGGTCAGGTGGTAGACCTTCTTGGCCTGCGGCCCCGGCCCGTGCGCGCTCTCGAACCCGACCAGCTCGGCCGCCCGGAGTTTCTGCAGCTCGGCGTGGATCTGGCTGTGCCCGGCCGTCCAGAAGTAGCCGACCGGCCGCCGCATGGCCGCCGCCAGGTCGTATCCGGTGCGGTCGCCGCGCGCCAGCACGGCCAGGATCGCGTATCCGAGCGTTGAGGTCATGGTGGGTCCAAGGATATGGTGCTTGCGGCACTATGTCAGTTCAGACATAGTCAGAAGAAGGGCGCGGCGGCCATGCGGAAGATCATCGGATGGATGGCACTCCTCACACTGGGGTTGACCGGCTGCGGGGGCACGGTCGGCACCGGCGCGACCGCCGTCCGCACCACGGCCGCCGAGGCCCCTTCCCCTGACCCGACCCCCACCCCGAGCCCGCCGCCCACCGGCCCCAACGTCTCGGGCTGCTTCACCGAGCAGGACGGTAAGATCTTCACCCACGTCCGCGGCCTGCCCGGCGTGATCACCGGCGACGGCCCGGTGGGCGTGGTGATCAGCTACGAGCGCCGCGGCACCGTGTGCTCCTGGCGCCCGCTGTCCGACCGCCTGGTCGCCGCCGGCTACCGCGTCCTGCTCTACGCCAGGGACGCCGGCCTCCTGCCCGAGGACGGCGCGGTCGCCATGGGCAGGCGCCTGGCCAAGGAGAAGGGCGTCGAGCGGCTGTTCCTGGTCGGCGGCTCGATCGGCGCCACAGCCTCGGTCCCGGCGGCCGAGAGGCTGGCCGGGAAGGCGGGCGTGAAGGTGGCCGGCGTCGTCGCCCTGTCAGGCGAGATCGACCAGGGCGACGCCGCCGCGCTCACCGTGCCGCTGCTGCAGATCGGCTCCGAGCACGACTCCTACGGCGGCGCCGAGTCGATGCGCGCGGCCGAGGCCGCCGCGACCAAGGCCCCGGACAACCAGGTGATGGTCATCCCCGGCGAGTCGCTGCACGCCTCGGCCCTGGTCGGCAGCCCTCACGCCACCAAGGTACTCGACACGGTCGTGGCGTTCATGGACCGGCACAAGGGCTGACCTCGACCAGGTTGTCGTGGAAGGCGGGCCCCTTGCCCATGTCGGCGTCCCGCTCGGCCACGACCGCGTTCGCGTTCGCGCCGCCCGGGCTGAGCTTCGGCCACCGGCCCTTGGGGGTCGCCACCACGCCGGGCGCGACCCGGTCGCTGATCTCCACGTCGGCCAGGAACTCGCCGCCGTCGTTGTGCACCCGTACGCGCTGCCCGGACGTCAGCCCGCGGGCCGCAGCGTCGGCCGGGTTCACCAGCACCGCCGGCTCCTTGGCCCGCCGCCGCAGCTCCGGGTTGTTGGCGAAGATCGTGTTGAGGAACGTGTGCGAGGCCGGCGTGACCAGCGTCAGCGGGTACGCCGACCGCTCGGCGCCCGCCGTGTGCGGCGGCACGTACGCCTTCCCCGAGGGCGGGAAGCGCAGCCGCCCGGAAGGCGTCGGGAAGCCCTCGGCGAACGGCGCGAACGGCTTGGGGTAGTTCATCCGCACCCACCCCTCCTTGCGCAGCCGGTCCAGCGTCACGCCTTCGAGCGACGGATGCCCGCTCGCCAGCAGCGACTCGGCCAGCTCCAGGTCGGAGTCGTACAGGGACGGCTCGGTCAGCCCCATGTGCGCGGCCAGCCGGCGGAAGGTCTCGGTCGTGGACAGGCACTCGCCGGGCGGCGGCACGGCGGGCTCGTTCCACAGCAGGTACATGTGGCCGTAACCGGCGTGCAGGTCCATGTGCTCGGTCTGCATGGTCGCCGGCAGCACGATGTCGGCGTAGTCCACGGTGTCGGTCGGGAACTGCTCCATGACGACCGTGAACAGGTCCTCGCGGGCGAGCTGCCGCCTGATCGTGTTGGCGTCGGGGGTCGAGCCGAGCGGGTTGGCGGCGTACACCCACAGGCATTTGACGTCGTCGAGCTGGGAGCCCAGCTTGGTCATGACCAGCGTGCGCACGGGCTTGGCCAGCAGGTCGTTCCGGGTGTCGACGTTCACCCGCACGTGACCGGTCGTCGAGTACGCCACGCCGCCGCCCGGATGCCGCCAGTCGCCGGTCACGCCGGGGATCGCGGCGATCGTCCGCATCGCGGCGCCGCCGCCCGCGTGCCGCTGGATGCCCATGGTGGCGCGGATCGCGGTCGGCCGGGTGTGGGCCAGGCGCATCCCCAGGCTGTGGACGTCCTCGGCGGGGATGCCGGTGATCTCCGCCACCCGCTCCACCGGGTGCTCCAGGATCTCCTTGCGGAAGTCCTCCCAGCCCTCGGTGTGCCTGGCCAGGAACTCCTCGTCCTGGGCGTTCTCCGCGAGCACGACGTTGAGCAGCCCGAGCGCGAGCGCGGCGTCCGTGCCCGGCCTGATCGCCAGGTGCTGGTCGGCCTGGTCGGCGGTCCTGGTGCGGATGGGGTCGATGGCGACCACGTACGCGCCGTCAGCCCGGGCGTCCTGGATGAACTTCCACAGGTGGTGGCCGCTGGTCAGCGTGTTGGTGCCCCAGAGCAGGATCAGTCTGGCCTGGGCGAAGTTCTCCGGGTCCATGCCGCCCGCGGTGCCGTTGGCCTTCATCAGCCCGCTGCTCCCGGCCGCCGAGCAGATGTTCAGCCAGTGCTTGGACGCCCCCAGCACGTTCCAGAACCGGCGCCCGGCCACGCCCTCGCACCCCTGGAGGTAGCCCAGCGAGCCGGTGCCCAGATAGGGCCAGATCGCCTCGCCGCCGTGCTCGTCCACGATGGCGCGCAGCCGCGTCGAGATCTCGTCGAGCGCCTCGTCCCAGGTGATCCGCTCGAACTGCCCCGAACCCTTCGGCCCGGTACGCCGCATCGGGTACAGGATGCGGTCGTCCGCCTGCGTGTGCTCCAGGTACCGGTTGACCTTCACGCACAGCGCGCCGCGGGTGTAGGGATGGTCGGGGTTGCCGCGCATCTTGACCGCCTGCCCGTCCCGGACGGTGACGACCCACGAGCAGGTGTCCGGGCAGTCAAGCGGACATGCCCCCAAAACCCTCAAATCACCCGACATGCGGACAGCCTACGTCGAGGGCCGGGCGTGACGGGCGACCGCCCGCGCCGACGCGCCGGTGAACGGCCCGCCCCCGCGACACCGCCGATCCGACCTCGGGAAAGAACGCAAAGGTGAAGGGTTGGAGTTCCACCGTGTACCCTGCCTCGCGCAGCCTGGACACGACGTACTCGGCCGACACGTCACGACCGGGCCGCCCAGGCGTCGGGGGCCACGGGGGCCGACGGCGGCATCGCGAGAGTGAACATGCCATGAACGTCCCAGGGCTTCACGGCCTCCACCCGCGGGCAGGTCAATGCTGGTCGAATCCTCACCCGGTGCGCTCGCCGGGACCAGGAACGAGGACACTGGAGAACAGAGATCGTACGGTCCGGCCGGGAAGGTGCAGAATCACTGTCGGTGGCCGAAATCAGGGAACGAGATGATGACACGGAGGACCTCGCGGAGGGGGATCCAGCCGTGGCCGAGCCACGCGCCGACGGCGGCGTCTACGTAGTCGAGCCGCTCCTTCCCCAGCGGTTGCGGCGGCCGTCCGACCTGCTGCGCTTCTTCGCGACGCTGGCGGTGCTCGCGGCGGTGATCCTGCTCGCCCTCGTCGCCAAGCAGACGCTCAACGGCCTGGAGCAGGACGTCAAGGTGGGCGCCGAGATGGTGCCGCTGCTCAGCCGGGTCGCCGCCTTCATCGGCAGCGCGGCCGTGCTGATCGTGCCCGCCGCGTTCGCCGTGGAGCGGGTCTTCCACCGCGACGGCCTGCGCGTCGCCGAAGGGCTGATCGCGGCCATCATCGGCATGGCCGGGTCGTTCCTGCTCGGGCAGTGGATCGAGGCGAGCAGCCTGACCGACCTGCGCATCCTGCTCACCGGCGACCGCGAGATCGAGCCGCTGAACACGCTGCTCACCTCGGTCATCGCCTACACCACCGCGGTCCGCATCGCCCGCCGCCCCACGTGGCGCATGCTCATGTGGACCTCGATCGCCCTCTACATCCTCACCTACTTCTCCGGCAGGCAGATCACCCTGCCCAGCGCCATCGTGACCGTCCTGGTCGGCATGGCCATCGGCTACGCCACCCTCTACGGCGTCGGCAGCCCCAACACCCGCCCGCCCGGCAGCGCCGTGGTCGCCGCGCTGCGCAAGCTGTCGTTCTCACCCGTCTCCGCCCGCCGCATCGAGGACGACCACCAGGGCAGCCGCCGCTACGCCATCGGCCTGAAGGACGGCACCAGCCTCGACGTCACCGTCCTCGACCGCGACCGCCAGGTGGCCGGGCTGCCGTACCGGCTGTGGCGGCGCATCAGGCTCAACTCCGAGACCAGGCGCAGGGCCATCCGCTCACTGCGGGCCGAACTGGAACGCGAGGCGCTGATGGCGTACGCGGCCCAGGCCGCCGGCGCCAGCACGCCGCGCCTGCTCGGCACCAGCGAGATCGGCACCGAGGCCGCCCTGCTCGCCTACGAGCACATCGAGACCCGCCCGCTCGACGAGGTGCCCGACGCCGAGATCGACGACGCCCTGCTCGCCCAGATCTGGGAGCAGGTCGAGCTGCTGCAGATCCAGCGGCTCGCGCACCGCCGGCTCACCGGCGACAGCATCCACCTCGACCGCGCGGGCCGGGTCGTGCTGACCGACGCCCGCAGCGGCGAGATCGCCGCCGGCGACCTGCTGCTCCGGCTCGACATCGCCCAGCTCCTCACCTATCTGGCGCTGCGCGTCGGCGCCGAGCGCTCGGTCCGGGCCGCCGCCGCCGTGATGGGCCCCGACGCCCTGGCCGCGGCCATGCCGCTGCTCCAGCGCATCGCCCTGACCAGGGAGACCCGCTCGGCCCTGTCCAAGGCCAAGAACGTGCTCACGGGCCTGCGCGACCACATCGTGGCGCTCAAGCCCCAGGGCAAGGTCGAAGAGGTGCGCCTGGAGCGCTTCCGGCCGCGCACGCTGATCACGATCATCGCCAGCACGGTCGCCGCCTACGTCGTGCTGTCCCAGCTCAGCAAGGTCGACCTCTACAAGGTGGCGACCACCGCCAACTGGGCCTGGTCCGGCCTGGCGCTGATCGCCTCGTTCACCAGCTTCGTCGCCGCCGCCCTCATGCTGCGCGGTTTCGTGCCCGAACGCCTGCCGCTCTGGCGTACCGTCCTGGTGCAGTTCGCGTCGTCGTTCGTCAAGCTGGTCGCGCCCGCCGCGGTCGGCGGGGTCGCGATCAACACCCGCTACCTGCAGAAGCGCGGCATCGCGCCGGCGCTCGCGGTGGCCAGCGTGGGCGCCTCGCAGCTCATCATGCTGGTCTTCCACATCGCCCTGCTGCTGCTGTTCGCCTACATCACCGGCTCCGACGCGGCCACCTCGTTCACCCCCTCGCGCGGCCTGGTCGTGGCGATGCTCGCCATCGCGCTGCTGGTCGCGGTGGTGCTCGGCGTGCCGCCGCTGCGCCGGATGGTGACCGTGCGGATGCGCAGGCTGTTCTCGAACGTGCTGCCCCGCCTGCTCGACGTGCTCCAGTCGCCGGCCAAGATGATCGAGGCCGCCTTCGGCACACTCATGATCACGATCGCGTTCGTGGCCTGTCTCGACGCCTGCGTCGCGGCCTTCGGCGGCCAGCTGAGCTTCACCGCCGTCGCCGTCGTCTACCTCACGGCCAACGCCATCGGCTCGGCCGCCCCCACGCCGGGCGGCCTCGGCGCCGTCGAGTACGCGCTCACCCTCGGCCTGGTCGCGGCCGGCCTCGAATGGGACCTGGCCGCCTCGGCCGTGCTGCTGCACCGGCTGCTCACGTTCTGGCTGCCGGTGCTGCCCGGCTGGGCCGCCTTCACCTACCTCCAGCGGCACGAGGCCCTGTGAACCGCCCTCGGGCGGCACAGGGCCCCACGCGCCACGGCTGATCAGCGTCCCGACGCGACCGTTGCGGTGATCTTGTCGATCGCCGCCAGCTCGTCCTCGGTGAACACCGGGCCGTCCACGCACGCCACGTTGTCCTCAAGCTGCCCGACGCTGCTCGCGCCGATCAGCACGCTGGTCACCCGCGGGTCCCGCAGCGTCCACGACAGCGCCATCTGGGCCAGCGTCTGCCCGCGGCCCCTGGCGATCTCGTTGAGGTCGCGCGCCAGGTCCCGGTCGATCTGGTCGGCGCTCAGGAACCGGCTCGTCGCCGCCCGCGACCCCTCGGGCACGCCCTCCAGGTAGCGGTCGGTGAGCAGCCCCTGTGCCAGCGGCGAGTACACGATGCAGCCCATGCCCGCCTCCTCCAGCACGTCGAGCAGCCCGTCGTCCTCGATCCAGCGGTTGATCATCGAGTACGACGGCTGGTGGATGAGCAGCGGCGTGCCCAGCTCGCGCATGATCCGCGCGGCCTGCGCGGTCTGCTCGGCCGAGTAGTTGGAGATGCCCGCATAGAGCGCCTTGCCCGAGCGCACCGCCCGGTCCAGCGCACCCATCGTCTCCTCCAGCGGCGTCTCCGGGTCGGGACGGTGGCTGTAGAACACGTCCACGTACTCCAGGCCCATGCGGGTCAGCGACTGGTCGAGGCTGGCCAGCACGTACTTGCGCGACCCCCACTCCCCGTACGGCCCCGGCCACATGTCGTACCCGGCCTTGGTGGAGATGACCAGCTCGTCCCGGTACGCCGCGAAGTCCTCCCGGAGGATCCGCCCGAAGTTCCGCTCCGCCGACCCGTACGGCACGCCGTAGTTGTTGGCCAGGTCGAAATGCGTCACCCCGAGGTCGAACGCGCGCCGCAGCACCGCCCGCGAGTTCTCGATCGGACGGTTGTCGCCGAAGTTGTGCCACAACCCCAGCGACACCGCCGGCAGCCTCAGCCCGCTGCGCCCGCTGCGGTTGTACGGCTGGCGCTCGTAACGCCGCTCGTCGGCCCGGTAGCTCACGCCGTTCCCCTCTCGATGATCCAGGACAGCGCGAACGCCTCCTCGCGCCAGGCGTCGTACCGCCCGCTGCGCCCGCCGTGCCCCGCGCCCATCTCCGTCTTGAGCAGGAACGGCCCGCCGGACGCGGTCGCGCGCAGCCGCGCGATCCACTTGGCCGGCTCGTGGTACAGCACCCGCGTGTCGTTCAGGCTGGTGATCGCCAGAATCGGCGGGTACGCCCTCCCGTCCACGTTCTCGTACGGCGAATAGCTCTTCATGTACGCGTAGACGTCCGGGTTGTGCAGCGGATCGCCCCACTCGTCCCACTCGATCACCGTCAGCGGCAACGACGGGTCGAGGATCGTGTTGAGCGCGTCCACGAACGGCACCTCGGCCACCACCCCCGCGAACTGCTCGGGAGCCAGGTTCGTCACCGCGCCCATCAGCAGCCCGCCCGCCGAGCCGCCGCGCGCGACGACCCGCCCGCTCCAGCCGCTCTCCTTCAGGTGCCGCGCCACGGCCACGAAGTCGGTGAACGTGTTCCGCTTCCTGGTCAGCTTGCCGTCCTCGTACCAGTGACGGCCCATCTCGCCGCCGCCCCTGACGTGCGCGATGGCGAAGACGAACCCGCGGTCGAGCAGCGACAGCCGGGGAACCGAGAAGCCCGGGTCGATCGAGGTCTCGTAGCTGCCGTAGCCGTAGAGCAGCGTCGGGGCCGGCGTCGTGGTGTCCTTGCGCTTGACGATCGAGATCGGCACGCGGGTGCCGTCCTCGGCCGTCGCCCACTCCCGGAACTGCTCGTAGTCGCCCGCGTCGTAGCCGCCGAGCACCGGACGCTGCTTGAGCAGGATCAGCTCGTGCGAGTCCAGCTCGTAGTCGTAGACGCTCGGCGGCGTCACCATGCTCGTGTACGCCAGCCTGAGCCGCGTCGTCGTGAACTCGGGGTTGCCCGCCGGGCCGACGTCGTACAGGGGCTCGGGGAAGTCGATCTCGTACGCGTTGCGCTCGGCCGCCTCGATCCGCTCGCGCCAGCCGGCGCCGGCGGCGCTGTAGGGCAGCACCCGCAGGCCGGTCAGCCCGTCGCGGCGGAAGTGCACCACGGCGTGGTCGGAGAACGCGTCGATCTCCAGCAGCCGGGTGTCCTCGCGGTGCCCGATCAGCGGGGTCCAGGTGGCGGGCTCGTCGATCGGGGCCGTGGCCAGCTCGAAGTTCTCGGCGTTCTCGTTGTGCAGGACGTAGAAGAAGTCGCCCGCGTGCTCGACGCCGTACTCCACGCCGGTCTTCCTGGGCCTGACGACCTGGAACTCGCCGGTGGGGTCGGAGGCGTCGAGGATGCGCACCTCACTCGTGATCTTGCTGCCCGCGCCCAGCACGAGGTACCGCTCGCTGCGGGTCAGCCCGATGCCCACCCAGTAGCGCTCGTCGGTCTCCTCGTAGACCAGGACGTCCTCTTCCGTGCCGAGGGTGTGGCGGTACACCTGGTAGGGACGCCAGGCGTCGTCCACCCGCGTGTAGAAGAACGCCGAGCCGTCGGCCGACCACGCGCCGCCGTAGAAGATGTCCTCGATCTCGTCCGGCAGCACCTCGCCCGTCTCAAGGTTCCTGAACCGCAGCGTGAAGCGCTCGTCGCCCTTGTAGTCGGTCGAGTAGGCCAGCATCGTCCCGTCGGGCGTGACGGCGCTGGTGCCGACGGAGAAGAACGCGCTGTCGCCCGCCAGCTCGTTGCCGTCGAGCACGACCTGCTCGCGCTCAAGGCGCTCGCCCGGGGTGATCTGCGGCGGCGCGTCACTGTCGGCCGGCACCCGGCAGGACACCGCGTACTGCTTGCCTTCCTCGGTACGCGTGAAGTACCACCACGCCCCCTTGCGGCTCGGCACTGACAGGTCGGTCTCCTGCGTGCGTCCCTTGATCTCCTGGAAGACCTGCTCCTGGAGCTCGGCGAGATGCGCGGTGTGCTCTTTGAGAAAGTCGTTCTCTGCCTCCAAGTACGCCGTTGTGTCCGGGTCGTCCTTGTTGCTTAGCCAGGCGTACTCGTCGATGAACGTGTCGCCGTGATGGTTGCGCTCAGTCGGTACCTTCTTCGCCACTGGCGGCGTGTTGCTGCTCACGGGGGGAGTCTATGTTCGGCCGTGATCGTTCTGTGGCCGGGAGACATGACGAACGCGTCCCGAGCGCTCAGGAGCGCTGCTAATCTTTAGGAGCCGACGAGGTGCGGCGCAACCCACTCCCTTCACTCCGGTGACTTTGGTGCGTTGCGACGTCCCACGACGGCAATCCCTTCTGGCTCGCGGGTTTGAAGATCGGTTCGCTAACCGAGCGACAGGCTGGTAAGTTAGAGGGGTTGTCCCGGAAGCGGGGCGCGACTTAATTACCGCAGGTCGAGCAAGTCCGGTCAATTTGACAGAGACTTGAACGGCTGAAA
>NZ_JBFAOV010000040.1:0-83136 GCF_040675375.1 Nonomuraea sp. NPDC049607 | reverse complement strand
GGCTGGCCCACCTGCGAGGGCACCTGCACCACCTCCGGCATGACCAACCCCAAGTACACCTGGGGCGTCGCCGAGGCCTCGCCCAGCGGCATCGCCATCGTCAACAACACGATCTTCATGGCGGCGCTGCGCGGGCAGCGGCTGTGGCGCATCGTGCTGAACGGCGAGAACGTCTCGACGGTCAACTCCTACTTCAACGCCACCTACGGCAGGCTGCGCGCGGTCGAGAAGGCGCCGAACGCCGCCGCCATCTGGTTCGGCTCGACCAACTCCGACAACAACGGCGACGGCACCGCCGACACGATCCGCCGCTCCGCCATCCAGTGAAACCACCGGCGGCCGCGCCGGTGCGCGGCCGCCGGACCGATCCCAGGAGCCCTTGATGCCTCCGTCCAGAAGGGCCGTACTCAAGGCCGCGCTCCTCGCCCCCACCGCGTCCGCCTCCTTCCCGGCCTCCTCCACCAGCGCGGCGAGCCCGTGGGACCGGGTGCCCGAGATCCTGGCCAGGATCGTGCCCCCGGCCTTCCCCGACCGCACGTTCTCCATCACCGACCACGGGGCCGTCGGCGACAACACCACCGACTGCACCTCCGCCTTCCGCCAGGCCATCGCCGCCTGCAACGCCGCGGGCGGCGGGACCGTACTCGTGCCCGGGACCGGTAGGTTCCGGACGGGCAGGATCCACCTGCTGTCGAACGTGCGCCTGCACGTAGAGTCCGGCGCGACGATCAGGTTCAGGTCCGACGCGGGCTCCTATCTGCCGAACGTCTTCACCCGCTGGCAGGGCATCGAGTGCCACAACTACTCGCCCTTCATCTACGCCCGCGGCCAGACGAACCTCGCGCTGACGGGAACCGGCACGATCGACGGCAACGCGGCGGCCGGCCCCTGGTTCGGCTTCGACTCCCAGCGCGGCCCCGACTGGGACCTGCTGCAGCAACAGGCAGTGGACGGCGTGCCGGTGGAAGAGCGGCAGTTCGGCGATGGGCACTACCTCAAGCCGAACATGATCCAGCTTTACGACTGCACGAACATCCTCATCGAGGATCTCAACCTGCGGAACCCGGCCATGTGGACGGTCCATCCAGTGCTGTCCCGAAATATCACCCTACGGCGGATCAAAATCTACAGCCGCGGCGCCATGGTGGACGGCGTCGACCCCGAATGCTGCTCCGACGTGCTGATCGAGGGCTGCTCGTTCGACACCGGCGACGACGGGACCGTCATCAAGTCGGGCCGTGACACCGATGGCCGCCGCGTCGGCGTACCGTCGACCGGCATCGTCATCCGCGACAACGACTACTACGGCCGGTGGGGCGCGATCACGGTGGGCAGCGAGATGTCCGGCGGCGTCCACGACGTCTTCGCCGAGAACAACCGCATCCACGCCGGTTCCGATTACCACAGCTTCTACGCCGTCTACTTGAAGACCAACAACCGGCGCGGGGGTGTGGTGGACGGCGTCCACGTCCGGAATCTGACCGGCGGCCCGTGCGACCGCGGCGGCTTCTTCGTCGACATGAACTACAGCCTCACCGGCCCGGGCAACGGCCCCATCGTCAACCCGGTGATCCAGAACCTCACCGTGGACGGGCTGACCATCGCCGGCTCCCCGTTCGCCGTCAAGCTGTCGGGCTCGGCCGCGAGCCACATCAGGAACGTGACGATCACCAACAGCGTGTTCACCCAGATCGACGCACCTGCCCCGCAGATCACCAACGCCGACAACGTGCTGCTCCAGAACGTCCGCATCAACGGCACCCTGTACGGACAGCCACCGCCCACAGGGGTCCGCTACGAGGCCGAGGACGCCACGATCTCCCAGGGCGCGGCCGAATCCGACCACGCGGGCTACTCCGGCACCGGCTTCGTCAACTACGACAATCTCATCGGCTCCTACGTCGAGTTCACCGTGAATGCGGCCGCGGCGGGACACGCCACCCTGACCCTGCGTTATGCGAACGGCACGACGTCCGACCGGCCGATGGACATCGCCGTCAACGGCATCGTGGTCGCGCCCGGCAAGTCCTTCCCCGGCACCGGGGCCTGGTCGACGTGGCGGACCACCGCCATCGCAGCCCCGCTGCGGGCGGGGGGCAACAGTGTCAGGGCGACGGCCGTCACGGCCGCCGGCGGCCCCAACCTCGACTATCTGGAGGTCGGCTCATGACGGGCGGCAACCTGTCACGCCGGCAGCTCGGCACGCTCGTCGGCGCGGCACTGCTCGCCCCGGCCGCAGCCCGCCCCGCCACGACGACGTCAGGCGTGGCGTGGAAGCTGATGTGGGCGCCCGAGGCGTCCACCGGCGGCCTCGACGCGTTCGAGACGATCGAGGACGATCGTGCCGGCTCGCATCCGGCCGGTCAGCCGCACATCTTCCCCGAGGGGAACAACTTCCGCTTCACCATGCACACGGTGGACCGGGACACGATGACGGACCGCCAGCGCCAGGAGGTCACCGGCACCCGGACACCCACCGGATACCTCCGGCGGCTGCTCGGCGAGACCTGGCGCGTGACGTGCTCGATGTACATCCCGAGCTCGCTCAAGGCCTCCACCACCTTCACCCACATCAGCCAGACCAAGCGACCGGGAACGGGCACCCTTCCGATCACCGTCACGTCGTTACGCCGTGTGGACGGCGTGCAGACCATCGAACACAAGATCATCGAGGGTGACGTGCTGGTCGGCCGGGCGCCCCTGAATCCGCTGCACGACACCTGGATCGACGCCGAGTACGAGATCAGGATCGGCGAAGGGAGCGCAGGCTCGGTCCGCTGGGTCCTGCGTCGCGCGGGGACCACGCTGATCGACGCGACCAGGACCGGCGACACCTATCTCGGTGACCGGGTCCGCCCGAAATGGGGCATCTACCGATCGCTCGGCGACACCTCGGGCTCGCTGCAGGAGTGCTACCTGCTGCTGACGAACATGCGTGCCTACAAACAGGTCGCCGCCACGGCGACGCGGCTGGAGGCCGCCAACGGCACGACAGCCGACCGCCCGATGGACGTCTCCGTCAACGGCACGCTGGTCGCCTCCGCCGTCTCCTTCCCCGGCACCGGCTCTTGGACCGCGTGGGCGTCCAAGAGCATCGCCGCCGACCTCGTCGCCGGTGCGAACACGCTCCGCCTCACCGCGACCGCGGCCGGCGGCTGCCCGAACCTGGACTACCTGGAGGTGCTCCAATGAGACCGTCGCGGCGTGACGTCCTGCGTACGGGGATCCTCGCAGGCGGCGCGATCATCACCATGTCGAGCAAGGCGCGAGGAGGGGCGGCGAGCGCAGCCGCGGGGAGCACCGCGGCGAGCCCATGGGACCGGGTGCCCGAGATCCTGGCCCGGATCGTGCCCCCGGCCTTCCCCGACCGCACGTTCTCCATCACCGACCACGGGGCCGTCGGCGACGACACCACCGACTGCACCTCCGCCTTCCGCCAGGCCATCGCCGCCTGCAACGCCGCGGGCGGCGGACGGGTCGTCGTCCCGGCGGGCGTCTACCGCACCGGCGCGATCCACCTGCTGTCGAACGTCAACCTCCAGGTGAACGGCACGATCAGGTTCCGCACCGACACCGGCTCCTACCTGCCGAACGTGTTCACCCGGTGGGAGGGCATCGAGTGCTACAACTACTCACCCTTCATCCACGCCGACGGCCAGACCAACATCGCGATCACGGGCACGGGCACCATCGACGGCAACGCGCCCGCGGGAGAGTGGGCCTCGTGGGGGAACGGCGGCGCGGACCGGGACCAGCTCCGCGCCTGGGGCGCCGGCGACCACCCGGTGGCACAACGGCAGTTCGGCGCGGGCCACAAACTGCGCCCGAACATGATCGGGCTCTACCGCTGCACGGGGGTGCTCGTGCAGGACGTCAGCCTGCGCAACCCGGCGATGTGGACCCTGCATCCGGTGTACTGCTCGAACGTCACCGTGCGCGACGTCACCTTCTACTCGACGAACTCCCAGGGCGACGGCTGTGACCCCGACTCGTGCACCGATGTCCTGATCACCGGCTGCCGGTTCAACACCAACGACGACTGCGTCCCGGTCAAGTCAGGCCGTGACCGGGACGGACGCCGCGTCGGCAGGCCGTCGCAGAACATCGTGATCCAGAACTGCCGGTTCAGCGGTCGCTGGGGCGGCGTCACGATCGGCAGCGAGATGTCCGGCGGCGTCCGCGACGTCTTCGCCGAGGACTGCGTGTGCAACCCCGCCGACTTCCCCGGCCGTTACCCCCTCAAGTACGCCCTCTACGTCAAGACCAGCTTCAACCGCGGCGGCTTCGTGGACGGAGTCCATCTGCGCCGGATCTCCGGCAGGAACCTGGAGCGCAGCGCCCTCTTCATCACGCTGAACTACGAGACGTCCGGATCGCTGCCGCCGGTCGTGCAGAACGTCACCGCCGACGGCGTGACGATCGACGGCGCCGCGCAGGCATACGACCTGCAGGGACGCTCAAGCGACCACATCAAGAACGTGACGATCAGCAACAGCGTGTTCACCCGCGTCACCACGGCTGCTCCCACCGCCACCTACGTCGATGACCTCGTGCTGACCGGCGTCTTCGTCAACGGCAGGGACATCTCGAACACCCAGCCGCCTCCCGCGGACCGCTACGAGGCCGAGAACGCCACGATCTCGCAGGGCGTCGTCGAGTCCAACCACGCCGGCTATTCCGGGACCGGGTTCGTCAACAGCGACAACGTCACGGGAGCCTACGTGCAGTTCTCCGTCACGCTGCCCGAGCCCGGCCAGCGCCCGCTCACCATCCGCTACGCCAACGGGACCACGACCAACCGGCCCTTCTCGCTCACAGTGAACGGCATGCTGGTCAATCCGTCAGTGAACGCTCCTGGCACCGGCGCTTGGACGACCTGGGTTTCGACCTCGGCCGTCATTCCCACGGTGGCGGGCGTCAACACCGTACGGCTCACCGCCACGACCTCGGGCGGCCTGCCCAATCTCGACTACGTGGAGCTCCGGCCATGACCGTCCTGCGAAGGATTCTCCTGGTATGTGCTCTCGTCTGGCCTGGAATCCCCGCCCTGTCCGCCACGGCGTTCGCCGCCGCGGAGTTCGACGTGCGTGACTACGGCGCGACCGGGGACGGCTCGACGAACGACGACGACGCCGTCGACCGGGCGATCAACGCCGCGAGCGCCGCCCCTGGAGGCATCGTCGTGTTTCCTCCAGGCCGGTACCGGGCTCGAACGATCCACCTCAAGTCCCACATCACGCTCAGGCTCGACGGCGGCGCCACCATCCTGGCTGCGGGAAGCGGCATGGACGTTCCCGAGGCCAACGCCAACGACGCCTACCAGGACTACGGCCACAGCCACTTCCACAACTCACTCATGTGGGGCAGCGGCGTCACCGACGTGCACCTCACCGGCGCCGGCACGATCGACGGGGACGGCAAGCTCGTCACCGGCACCCCCTCCTCGGGCCAGGCCGACAAAGCGCTGACGCTCACCGAGTGCTCGGACGTCAGCCTGTCCGGGGTCACCTTCCGGCGTGGCGGGCATTTCGCCGCGCTGATCAACGGCTGTCACGACATCGCGATCGACAACCTCACGACGGTCTACTCCAGCAGCGGCGTGCGCGACGGCGTCAATCTGATCAACAGCTGGAACGTCACCGTCGCGGGCAGCCGCATCGAGGCGAGCGACGACGCCTTGGTGTTCAAGAGCGACTACGCCCTCGGGCACACCTACACCAGCCAGAACGTCCGCGTTCGCGACACCACGGTCTACTCCCACGAGAACAACGCGTTGCAGTTCGGCTCGGAGACCTGCGGGAACTTCCGCGACTTCAGGTTCGAGCGGATCAGCGTGCTCGGCGCGGGCAAGGCCGGCATCGGCATCGTCTCCATGGACGGCGCGATCATCGAGGACGTCGCCTACGAGGACGTGACGCTCACCAAGACGACCTCGCCCCTCTTCTTCAAGATCGGCGAACGGAGACGTTGTCCTGGCTCCCCGCCCGTCGGGCGCATCAGGAACATCACCCTGACCCGCGTCACCGGCACCGACCTGAGCGCCCCCGTCGTGACCGGCACGGTCGGCGCCTCCGACTACACCAGCACCATGACGGGCACACCCTCGGTGGACATCGGTCCGGGCATCACACTCACCGACGTGGATCTCCAGGTTCCCGGCGGGCACCCCGCCTCGGAGGCCACCCGGGTCCCCGGGGAGTTCCTGACCACCTATCCCCCGCGTGATTACGGCGCACGGCCCTCGTACGGGTACTGGATCAGGCACGCCACCGGCATCACCCTCAACGGCGAGACCCGGTTCGACGAGAACGACGACCGGCCCGCCGTCATCGTCGACGACGCCTCGAACGTGGTGCTGACCGGCGTGGTGGCACAACGCGGCACCGGCAGCGCCTATGACGTGGGCTTCAGCGGCGTCACCGGGTATGCCGTGCGCGACAGCGCGAACACCGGCGGCGGGGCGTTGCGCGTGCGTCCCACGAACTCCACCCCCATACCGGGCAACCCCGTCACCCGGTACTCCGAGGCCGAGTCCGGCACGGTCACCGAGCCGATGCGGATCTCGGCCGACCCCGCGGCCTCGGGCGGCTCGTACGTGAGCGTCGCCGCAGGCAACAACAGCCAGACCAGCCCGCCGTCCACCGGCTGGACGACGCTGCCGTTCGACGTGCCCGATGCCGGCACGTTCGGTGTGTGGGCTCGCGTGATCGCGGCGACCACCTCCGACGACTCGTTCTGGGTGCGTTCCGGCACCGGGGCCTGGACCAGCTGGAACAACATCCCGCCTGGCACGGCATGGCACTGGGTGCGACTCCCGGTCACCTACGACCTGGCGCCGGGCCGGCAGAGCATCACCTTCGCCTACCGCGAGGACGGCGCCCGCCTCGACCGGGTCGTCCTGTCCAGCGACCCCGCCTTCGAGCCCGCGGACGGCCCGCCCCCGACCAGGTACGAGGCCGAGGACGCGACGGTCTCCCAGGGCGGCGTCGAGTCCAACCACCCGGGCTTCACCGGCACGGGCTTCGTCAACTACGACAACCTCACCGGCTCCTTCGTGGAGTTCACCGTCACCTCGGCCACCGCCGGACAGGCCACCCTCACCCTGCGCCACGCGAACGGGACAACCCTCGACCGTCCGATGGCCATCGTGGTCAACGGCACGGTGGCCGCCGTCCTCGGCTTCCCCGGCACCGGTTCCTGGGACGCCTGGGCAACCGCCTCGATCAGCGTCCCGCTCGTCGCCGGCGCCAACACGGTCAGGGCCACCGCGACCACCGCGACCGGCGGCCCCAACCTCGACCATCTCGACGTCGCCACCCCCGCCTAGAAGCCCGAGGAGCCCCGTCATGTTCCGTGCGTCGTCGCGGACGGCGATGATCGCCGTGCTCGCCCTCCTGCTCATCGCGCCTGCCGCGCGGGCCGACCTGCAGCATCCACGCCAGGCGTTCCTGCGGGGCTCGACCGCCGGGCTGTTCCTGCACTGGGGCGAACGCACCTCGCCCCAGCACACCAGTTGCAGCGCCTGGGAATCCGACGTCACGAGCGGCGGCTGGACGCCGGACTACTGGGTGAACGAGGCGCTGAAGCTGCACGCCCAGTACCTGGTGCTGGCCACGTTCCACAGCAGGCTCGGCTACGCCAGGCCGTACCCGTCGCAGATCCCCGGCTCCTGCCGCACCACGCGCGACTTCCTCGGCGAGCTGATCGACGCCGCGGACGCGCGGGGCCTCAAGGTCATCAACTACATGACCGACGACCCGCAGTGGCACAGCGAGGGGTTGTCGTCGGGCTCGTGGCTCAACTCCGCCGCCTTCTCCGCCTACGTGGGACACCCCGTGGACCTGACCACCCGCGACGGCTTCGGCGAGTTCAGCTACCTGCAGTTCTTCGAGCAGATGCAGCGTTATCCGAAACTCGCCGGGTTCTGGATCGACAACGACAACGCCTACTGGGAGCGCAACAACCTCTACGCCAAGATCTACCAGCAGCGCCCCGACATGACGCTGTCGAACAACAACGAAGACACGCCGATCATGGACATGATCAGCAACGAGCAGAAGACCGGCATGACGCCGTCCTACGACTACCCGCAGGCGCTTTACACGGCGCTGCCGCGCCTGATCGAGGCCGACTTCAAGCTCCCCACCGGCGGCCCCTGGTGGTACGGCGGCACCGACCAGGCCGTGGACCGCAAGCTCACGCTCGGCCGGCTCGTCACCAACGCCGGATCGTCGGTCAAGGCGCTTATGGCCGAGACCGCCATGGTCAACGGCAGGTTCCCGGCGCAGCAGGCCGCCTTCAACACCTTCGCCGCCGGCTACCTCGACCAGATCTGGGAGTCGCTGGACGGCACCGAGGGCGGCGGCTACATGTACGGCGGCCTCAAACCCGGGTTCTGGAACGACGGCGCGCACGGCGTGACGACGATCGCGAAGAACGACCCGAACCGGCACTACGTCCACGTGCTCACCCCGCCGTCCAGCAGCACGCTGTCGCTGCGGGACAACGGTTACGCCATCGCCTCGGTGACCAATCTGCGCACCGGCGCCCCGGTCACGTTCACGCAGGCCGGCGGCACGCTCACGCTGAGCGGGATCTCGGGCTGGGACCCCTACGACACGGTCTTCAAGGTCGTCTCCAGGGGACGGCAGGGCATCCACACCGGCGTGACGATGTCGGCGGGCTCGGCCGCCGCCGGGCATCCGGCCGCGGCGGCGGGCGACGGCGACTTCCTCACCTACTGGGACAGCGACGCCGCCGAGCCCGCGACGCTGACCTTCGACCTCGGCTCGGCCAAGCGCGTCCAGTACGTGGCGCTCAACCAGCGCGAGGACTCCACGGTCTACCCGTCCTCGGGGTCGGCGCGCCTCTCTGGTTACCAGGTGCACGTCAGCGACGACGGCTCCACCTGGGGCAGCGCGATCAAGACGGGCACCGTGCCGAACGCCAGAGGCGTGCAGATCATCGACCTGCCCGCGAGGACCGCCCGCTACGTCAGGCTCACCAAGACCGGCCACCACGGCATAGCCCGCTGGCGGGTGGACGAGGCCTGGATCGGTGAACAGTACCCCGGCGGCGCCACTCCCCCCCCGGGCCGTCACGAGGCCGAGGACGCCACCATCTCCCAGGGCGCCTTCGAGAACACCCACACCGGCTACAGCGGCACCGGCTACGTCAACGGCGACAACGCGACCGGCTCGTATGTGGAGTGGCCGGTCCAGGCGAGCGCGGCGGGACCGGCGACCGTGGCGGTGCGCTACGCCAACGGCACCACCGCCGACCGGCCCTCGGCGATCACCGTGAACGGCGTCCCGGCCGGATCCGCCTCGTTCCCGCCGACGGCGAACTGGGACACCTGGGCCACCCACGCCTTCGCCGTGCAGCTCGGCGCGGGCGCGAACACGATCCGGGTCACCGCCACGAGCGCGGGCGGCAACCCCAACCTGGACTATCTCGACCTCACCGCGGGCGGCAGCGCGACATACCAGGCGGAGGACGCGACGATCTCCCAGGGAGCCGCCGAGTCCAACCACACCGGCTACACCGGCACGGGCTTCGTCAACTACGACAACCTGATCGGCTCCTACGTCGAGTTCTCCGTCCAGGGAACGGGCCCGGCCACCCTCACGCTGCGCTACGCCAACGGCACCACCGCCGACCGGCCCATGGACATCACGGTCAACGGCGTCCCGGCCGGATCCGCCTCGTTCCCGCCGACGGCGAACTGGGACACCTGGGCGACCGCATCCCTCACCGTCCCGCTGACGGCGGGCGCCAACGTCATCAGGGCCACGGCCACCACGGCGGGCGGCGGCCCCAACCTCGACCGCATCACGATCAGCTAGGGGAGGAGCCCCATGAACAGGTGGCGCGCGGCCGTCGCGGTCCTGGTGCTCGGCGCGGCGGGACTCGCCGGTCCCGCCGCGCCCGCCGCGGCCTCGGACAACGGATTGTCGATCAGGCCCCCGATGGGCTGGAGCAGCTGGAGCTTCGTCCGCCGCTGGCCGGACGAGACCAAGATGAAGGCCCAGGCCGACGCGCTGGTCAGCAGCGGCCTGGCCGCCAAGGGCTACGTGTACGTCAACCTCGACGACTTCTACCAGAAGTGCGACGCCAACGGCTTCGTCGTCGACTCCTTCGGCCGGTGGGCGGTGGACGCCGCCAAGTTCCCCAGCGGCATCAAGGCCCTGGCGGACTACGTGCACGCGAAGGGGCTGAAGTTCGGCTTCTACGTCACGCCCGGCATCGCAAAGAACGCCGTCACCGCCAACAAGCCGATCGAGGGCACCTCCTACCACGCACAGGACATCGCCGACACCACCCAGACGCACAAGAACTACAACTGCAAGAACATGTACCGGCTGAAGTACTCCCATCCGGGCGCGCAGGCGTTCATCGACTCCTGGGCGAACCAGATGGCCTCCTGGGGCGTCGACTACCTCAAGATCGACGGCGTGGACGCGACCACCGTCGCCGACGTCGAAGCATGGGACAAGGCCCTGCGCCAGACCGGCCGTCCCATCACCTTCGCGCTGTCCAACAACCTCCCCATCGCACAGGCCACCACATGGAAACGGCTGGCCAACAGCTGGCGCACCCAAGGCGACGTCGAGTGCTACTGCGGCCCCGGCCCGAACGGCAGCGGCTTCCCCCTGACCGACTGGGCCCACGTCGTGAGCCGGTTCAACTCCGCCGCCTCCTGGCAGCCCTACGCCGGCCCCGGCGGGTGGAACGACTACGACTCGCTGCAGGTCGGCAACGGTGACCAGGTTGGGCTGACCGCCGACCAGCGCCGTTCGCACATGACGCACTGGGCGATGATCGCCAGCCCGCTGCTGCTGGGCACCGACCTGACGGCGCTCACCGCCACCGACCTGGCCATGCTGACCAACGACCGGCTCATCGCCGTGGACCAGGACGGCGTGGCCGCGCAGCGTGTCGTCAACAGCGGCGTCAACCAGGTCTGGCGCAAGCGGGAGGCGAACGGCGACTACATCGTGGCTCTGTACAACACGGGCACGTCGGGCAGTTCCACGGTGAGCGTCACCTGGTCGCAGGTCGGTTTCACGGGCTCCGCCGACGTCACGAACCTGTGGTCGGGGGCATCGGAGGGCACGGTCGCCACCTCGTACGCGGCCACGCTGCGCCCGGGCGAGACCCGCCTCATCCGCGCACGTCCCACCTCCGCCGCGCCCCGGTACGAGGCCGAGGACGCCTCGATCTCGCAGGGCGCGGTCGAATCCAACCATGCCGGGTACTCGGGCACGGGTTTCGTCAACTACGACAACGTGACCGGCTCCTACGTCGAGTTCACCGTCCAGGGAACCGGCGGCCCGGCCACCCTGACCATCCGCTACGCCAACGGCACGACGGCCGATCGCCCGATGACCGTCACCCTGAACGGCGTGACCCTCACTCGCGACTTCTCCGGCACGGGCTCCTGGGACACCTGGGCGAACGCCACGTTCACGCTGCCGCTCGCCACAGGAGCGAACATCGTCCGGGCCACGGCGACCACCTCGAACGGCGGCCCCAACGTGGACTACCTCGACATCGCACCGAGCTCAGCGGACTACCAGGCCGAGGACGCCACGATCTTCCAGGGCGCGGTCGAATCCAACCACATCGGCTACACCGGCACGGGCTTCGTCAACAACGACAACGTGACCGGCTCCTACGTCGAGTTCACCGTCCAGGGAACCGGCGGCCCGGCCACCCTGACCATCCGCTACGCCAACGGCACCACCGCCGACCGCCCGATGGACATCGCCGTCAACGGCACAGTCGTGTCAGCCGGGCGCTCGTTCGGCCCGACGGCGAACTGGGACGCCTGGGCCGACAGCGCCCTCACCGTCACGCTGAACGCCGGTCCGAACACGATCCGCCTGACCGGTGTCACCGCGAACGGCGGCCCCAACCTCGATCGCATCACCCTCACCTGACCCCCGGAGGAAAGAACGTGCTCTCATCCCGATTACGCACCCTTGTCCCGATCGCCGCCACCTGTGTCATCCTGTCCGCCCTGGTGGCGCTGCCCGCCCGCGCGGCGACCGTACGATATGAGGCCGAGAACGCCACCAACGTGGCCTGCCAGTAGGAGTGGAACGGTGAACCGGGTTTGGTGTCACATCTGTTGACACTGTAGGTCTGACCAGGTCAGCCTTGCCCGGTGGCGGATTCTGAGGGTGTGGCGTTCCTGCGTGCTGATGTTGATCGTTTTTGCCGGGAGGTCGCCGATCTGGCGCCTGCGGTACGGCTGCGCCGGTTGGCGGAGCTGCGCGCGATGCTGGACGAGGTGACCAACGTGCTCCCGCGAAGGCGGCCACGCTGCCTCGCCGCCTTCGAGATGGCGTCGGCAAGCTGACGGCCGGCGAACGGTACGCCGCTCCTACCCTGGCCATCACCAAGACCCCTCGGAAATTGACAGAGACCCTGAGACGAGGCGAACCGTTCCTCATCGAGGAAGCGCCTCAGTGATCCGGTTGACAACGCAGCCAGCCCGTGGCCGTTCGAATGACCACCTGCGCTCCATCCGCCTCCCCCATCGTCAGCGGCGCGATCAACGAATACCACCGCGATGGGTAACCACAGCTCAGACCACATAACTCAATATTCGAGCGGCACACCATCTACGCCATGCCCTGCGCGAGTACCAGCGTTCTACAACGAGCACCGAGCTCACCAAGCCCTTGGCCAGGCAGCTCCACTGCGCACCGGCCCCGATCCAGCATGAATCGTCGACCTGAACGTACACCGACGCGACCGGCTCAGAGGCATCCTCCACAAGTACTCAAATGCCACTTGAGATGCACGGATTCGGCAGGCGCAGGGCTGCGGTGTGGGCCACCGCCGTGGAGCTTGGCGGACCAAGGCGGGCCAGCCGAAGGTCTCCACCGGCTGGGGGTTGATCGAGCGGAACGCGTTGTCCGGCATCGGTCCGCCGGCTGCGGATTTCGTCCGGCGGGACCATACGCCGCACCTCACCGAGGCCGTGCAGATGCGCAAGCTCGGTGTCGCGGTGGGGGCGGCTACGCCGGCGAGCTGCTTACCGACGGCCCCGCCGAGGATGACCCGGTGGTTGTGGTACGACGCCCGGTGGCGCAGGATCATCGCCCGCCGCCACCAGGTCGAGCGTCGCGTAGGTGTCGGTGAGGAACGACTTGGACACCTCGAGTCCGGCATCGACTCTCGGCTATGAGCGGCCACCCATCGTCATGGTCGGGACGGCTTCGAGGAGCTGCTTCGTGTACGGATGCGCGGAACGCTCGATGACGTCCTCCGTCGTACCGTGCTCGACGAGCCGGCCGGACTTCATGACCGCGATCGAGTCGGCCACGTAGCGGACCACGGCGAGGTTGTGCGAGATGAACAGGATCCCGACCCCGGTCCGGGTCTGGATCTCCTTGAGCAGGTTGAGTACGGCACCCTGGACCGAGACGTCGAGCGCCGACGTGATCTCGTCGGCGATCAGGACCTCGGGCTCGGCGGCGAGGGCGCGGGCGATGGCGACGCGCTGCCGCTGTCCGCCGGAGAGCTGCCGGGGGCGCTTGTGGACGTCGCCAGGATCGAGCCGGACCATCTCGAGCAGCTCGGTGACCCGGGCCGACCGCTCCCGCCGCCCGCTCCCCCGGGGCAGGCCCTCGGCGATCGACGCGCCGACGCTCATCCGCGGGTTGAGGGACGCGTACGGGTCCTGGAACACGTACTGCAACGGCGGGCGGTCGCGCGGGTCGAGCACCGCCCCCTTCCAGAGGATCGTGCCCGAGGTGAGCGGGGCGAGGCTGACCGCCGCCCGGGCGAGGGTCGACTTGCCGGACCCCGACTCGCCGACGAGCCCGACGACCGAGCCGGCCGCCACGGTCAGGCTGACCTCGTCGACGGCCGTCACGGCGCCCCGATGGTGGCCGTACCGGACAACTATGTCGCGGAGCTCGAGCACGTCACGCCTCGCTTTCTAGGACCGGCAGCAGCGGATGCCAGCAGGCGACGGCGCCGCCGCCGCCCGAGTCGGCCAGTTCGGGACGCGCCTGCCGGCATCGGTCGTCCGCCCGGCCGCACCGGGGCGCGAACGCGCAGCCCGGCGGCAGGTCAGAGGCGTGCGGCGGGCGACCGGGAATGTTCGCGAGCGGCCGCGACCGGTCCGTCGACATGTCCGGGATGCTCGCGATCAACGCGCGGGTGTACGGATGCGTGGCCTCGGCGAGCCCGCTGACCGGCAGTTCCTCGACCACCCGGCCGGCGTACATGACCAGGACCCGGGACGCGTTCTCAGCCACCACCGCGATGTCGTGGCTGATCAGCAGGACGGCGGCGTCGCTCTCCCGGGAGATGCGCCGCAGCAGGCCGAGCACCTCCTTCTGGACGGTCACGTCGAGGGCGGTGGTCGGCTCGTCGGCGACGATCAGCGCCGGCTGGGCCATAAGGCCCATCGCGATCGACGCACGCTGGCGCATGCCGCCGGAGAACGCCATCGGGTACTGCTTCGCCCGCGCCTGCGGGTCGGTGATCAGCACTGCGCTGAGGCGGTCGACGGCTCGTCGCCACGCGTCCCGGCGGCTGAGGCGTTCGTGGGTCTCCGCGACCTCGGCGAGCTGGCGTCCGACCTTGAGCGCCGGGTTCAGCGACGACATCGGATCCTGGAACACCATCGCGAGCGAGGTGCCGAGCAGCCGCTCGCGGTCGCGGGGGCGCATCCGCCGCAGCTCGTTGCCCTTGATCTGGTGCACGTCGGCCTCAGCGACGTTCGGGTACGAGGTGAGCTGCGCGGCCGCCATGGCGGTGAGGCTCTTGCCCGATCCCGACTCGCCGACCAGCCCGACGATCTCGCCGCGGCGAAGGCGCATGCTGACGTCGACGACCGGGGAGAAGGGCGCGGTCTCGCCGGGTACGGTGACGGTCAGGCGCTCGATCCGGAGCACCTCGTCGCCCGGTGGCGGCGTCTCGGCCGGGGCCGTATCCCGGCGCTGGGACCTGAGGGACGGGAGCCGGAGGTGACCGTGCTGGCTGCCGCCGAGGACCTGGGTCAGCAGCTCGCCGGCGAGGACGAATGCGAGACCCGCGACGACGATCATGATGGACGGCGCGAGCGCGGCCGCGGGGTTGGTGTAGATGGCCGGCAGCCCGTCGGCGAGCATGCGTCCCCAGTCGTACTGCGGCGGCTGCACGCCGAAGCCGATGTAGGACAGCGCCGATATGCTGAGCAGCGCCGCCCCGACCTGGCTGGTCGCGTTGATGACGAGGGGTTCCGAGATGTTCGGGATGACGTGGCGAATCAGGATCCGCCACCGCGGGACCCGGAGCAGTCGCGCGGCGGAGACGTAGTCGGCGTTCGCAACGCCGCTGGCGGTGGTGTGGGTCAGCCGCGCGAACGAGGGCGCGAAGGCGATCGCCATCGACAGCACGGCGCCGCGCGCCCCCACTCCGAAGATCATGGCGAGGAACAGGGCGAGCAGCAGCCCGGGAAAGGCGACCATCAGGTTCAGGACGGCGACCACCACTCGGCCGGCGCGCCGGCCGAGCACGACGGGGACGGTGCCGATGATCAGCCCGCAGGCCACGCCGATGCCGACGACGAGCAGAGCGAGGACGAGGGACAGCCGGGTGGCCACCAGCGTCCGCGTGAGGACGTCGCGTCCGAGGGCGTCCGTGCCGAACGGGTGCGCCGCCGACGGTCCCGCCTGGAGCGCGCCGCCCGCGATCTCCGTGGCCCGGTCGCCGAGCAGCAGCGGCGCCACGACGGCGGTCGCGACCAGGAGCAGCAGCAGGGCGACCGTGACCACGCCGAGCGGCGACGACAGGTGATGGCGGGTACGTGACCAGGACACGTCAGCTCTCCTTGATCGTCGAGCGCGGGTCGATGACGGCGATCGCAATGTCGACCGCGAGGTTGATCAGCAGGATGCCGGCGCCGAAGAAGAGCGCGACCGCCTGGACGACCGGGTAGTCCTTGGCGAGCACCGAATGCACGAGCTCGGCGCCGACGCCGGGCCAGGCGAACACGTTCTCCACGAGCACGGTGCCGGCCACCATCGACGCGAGGATCATGCCGGAGACGGTCAGCGTCGGGGTCAGCGTGTTCGGCAGCGCGTGCCGCAGGTAGATCAGCCGCGCCGGGAGGCGCTTCGCGCGGGCCGCCCGGATGTAGTCCTCGCCGAGCACCCGCTGGGTCTCGGCCCGGACGATCCGCGCCAGGTAGGCGGCCGGCCCCACGACGAGGGCGGTCACCGGCAGCACGAACGACGCGGGACCGGACAGGCCCGCGACCGGCAGCGCGTTGAGGGAGACGGCGAAGACGAACACGAGTCCGACCGACACCAGGTAGTCCGGCACGGAGAGCGCGAGCCCGGTCACGCCGCCGAAGCCGAAGTGCAGGCCGCGGCCCCGGCCGTCCCGGGTGGCGATACCGAGGAGCAGGCCCACCGGTATCGCCACCGCGAGGCAGACCACGAACGCGGTCAGGCCGAGCTGGAGGGTCGCGGGCACCAACTGTGCCATCTTCTCCCGCACCGGCGTCTGGGTGTCCAGGGACGTACCGAGGTCGAGGTGGAGCAGGTTCCAGAGATAGTCCAGGTACTGCCGCCACAGCGGGTCGTTGAGCCCGAGACGCTCCCGGGTGGCCGCGATGGTCTCCGGCGGCGCCATCAGGCCCAGGGCTCCGCGTACCGGGTCGCCCGGCAGCGCGTGGACCATGGCGAACGATGCGGTGACGACGACCGCCAGCGAGACGACGAACCTCCCCAGCCGCCGGATCAGGAATGCCGGCCACGGGTGCCTGGCGCGCAGCGACGACTTCACGGAACCTCCCATCCTCCCCGCCGTACCTAGCGCAGAACCCGGAGCGAGGTGGGCTCCAGCACGCGGGCGACGACGTCGAACTTGGCCCCGTTGCCCCAGTAGAGGTAGGGCGAGACGGCGATCGGGGTGATGTCCGCGTCCTTGATCAGGGCGCCCTCGCCCGCGTTCCAGTCGGCGCAGCCGCCGGTGCCGGACTTCGCCTGCGCTGCCTTGATCGAGCTGTCGAAGACGTCGTTGTGCATCGAGCCGTAGTTGATGCCGCCATGCGACGGGGTGGCGCCGGAGAAGAACGGCACGAGCGTGGCCGGGTTGGACACGCCGAGGCCGATGAGGGTCGCGGTCCACGGGCCCTTGCCGCCGAAGACGACATCGGACCGCGCGTTGAACGACTGTCCCTTGAGGTCCACCTTGACGCCCAGCGCCGTCCACTTCTGGCCGATGTACTCGGCCGCCGCCGCGGTCGTGGTGTCCTCGTTGTCGTAGACGAACGCGACCTCGAGCGGCTTGCCGTCCTTGGCCCGGGCTCCGCCGCCGGCGGCCGTCCAGCCGGCCCGGTCGAGCAGCGCCGCCGCGGCGGCCGCGTCGTACGCCGGCTTGTTCGGGGTGACGGTGTCACCGCTGCAGATCTTCGGGTCGGTCAGCAGCCCGTTGGCCTCCTGTCCGAGGCCGCCGGTGGCGACCTGGGCCAGTTCCTTCATGTTGAGAGCGCCGACGAGCGCGCGCCGGACGTTGACGTCGGCGGTCGGCAGGCCGGCGGCCTGGTTGAAGGTGAGCTCGTCGTCGATGATGCTGCCGCCGTCCGAGAACACCTTGGCGGCCTTGAGCCGCCGGGTGTCGGCACCGGAGAGGAGCGAGATGTTGACGCCCTTGCTCAGCAGGAGGTTGGCCGTCGTGGTCACGCTCGTCACGAGCTTGAAGGTCACCTTCGCCGGCATGCCCTTCTCGGCGGTCGAGGCGCCGTTCGGCCCCCAGGCGTACCCGTCGCGGCGGGTGTACGTGTACTGGTTGCCGGCCTGCACGCTGGAGAGGACGAACGGACCGGAGCCGGCGGAGGCGGCCTTCAGGGAGTCGCGGTTCTTGATGGCGCTCGAGCAGACCAGCGGCAGCTCGGCCAGGTTCTGCAAGAAGAAGGGCGCGCCCTCCTTGAGCTTGACCGCGACGGTGCCGGCGGCCTTGTCGGCCGTTGCCGTGGCGCCGGCAGGAACGGCGGCGCCGCGCATGGGTGAGCCGTTGCCCTCGGCGGCCACGTAGTTGATGTTGTCGGCCACCGTCTGCGCGTCCATCGGCGAGCCGTCCGAGCAGGTGACGCCCTCGCGGACGGTCAGTGTGTAGGAGGTTCCCTCGCCGGTCCACGACTTGACGACGCTGGGCGCCACCTCGCCGGAGTCCAGCAGCTTGACGGGCGTGTCGTAGGCGAAGACGGCCATCATCTTGTTGACGCCGTTGACCGAGCGCTGCGGGTCGAGCGCACCGGGGTCGCTGTCGATCGCGATGGTGAGCGAGCCACCGTCGGCATAGTCGTCGCCGGACGAGCTACCGGTGCTCCCACCGTTGGAGCAGGCAGCCAGCGCGACCGTCGAGCACAATACGGAAATCGAGACACGAAAAGTGCGATTTCGGACCATTGGCGTGTGACTTCCTCTGCGGCCGGCGGGACGAGCCAGCTCGGCGCTGGGTGATGTAACCCACGATTGAAGCCACAGCGCGGCAGCGATTCTTGTCCAAGCCCACAAAGGTGCCCGTGCTCGATCGTGGCCAGACCCAAGCCCCACGGTCGCCCCTCACTTTAACGTCGTCCGTCAGACCGTACCCGACTAGGTGAAACATGGATCAAATGACGGAGGGGTCCGGGTTGGTGGACGTCGAAAGCCTCGGCAAGCGGTACCAGGAGCTCCGGTACCGCACGGCGCCCACCTGGGCGCACCTGATCGGTGAGTACTCGGTGGCAGGGCACTTCGAGGACGTCAGCGCGACCGCCGAGGCGGCCGAGCTCCGCGAGCTGCGCGAGGTGGCACATGCCGCCGCCGCGCTCGCCCGTACGCCGGACGGCACACCCGTCTCGCTCGACGGCGCGGTCCTCGCCTGGCAGGCCGCGACCAGAGCCGACGTGCTCGAACACCGGTTCGCCGAGCTCGACGTCGACCCGCTCTTCGGGCCGGTGACCCAGTTCCCGGGCCAGGTCGCCAAGCTGGCGCTCCCGTCCGCCGAGGTGGCCGGCGCCCTGCCGAAGAAGTACCGCGGCTTCGCGCGCAATCTGCGCGACAGGCTGGAGCGTCTCGCTGCGGGCCGCGCGGCCGGCCGTACCCCGGTCGCCTTCGCCGTGGCGGACACCGTGGACAGGGTGCGGAAGTGGCTGCACACCCCGCTCGAGGACGACCCGCTGCTGGCCGTCGACCGCGCCGCGCGCACGGATCACCTGCGCGCGGTGGTCGGCGAGGTGGTGCGCCCCGCGCTGGCCGACTATGCCAACGCGTTGACATGGGAGGTCGCGCCGTCCGCGCGGCCCGACGGGCGGTGCGGGCTGTGCTGGCTCGGCGACGGCGATCGCGTCTACGCCGCCCTGGTCCGCTCGCACACCACCACCGACCTCCACCCTGACCGCATCCACGAGATCGGGCTCGCCCAGGTCGCGGCCCTGGACGAGGAGTACGCCGCCCTCGGCCGGGAGGTCTTCGGCACCTCGGACGTGGCCGCCGTCATGGCCAGGATGCGCGACGACCCGGCCCTGCACTTCGACGACGCCGCCGGCCTCGTACGCGCCGCGGAGGTCGCCCTGGCCCGGGCGACCGACCGCGCCCCGGGCTGGTTCGGGCGGCTGCCGCGCGCCGCGTGCGCGGTCGAGGCGGCGACGAGCGGATCGCTCGGCCAGTACATGCTTGCGCCGAAGGACGGCTCGCGGGGCGGGACGTTCGTCATCAACGTCTCCGATCCGCGTGCCTGGGCCCGGTACGAGGTTGAGGCCCTCGCCTTCCACGAGGGCGTTCCCGGGCACCACCTGCAGATGGGCCTCGCCGCCGAGCTCACCGAGCTGTCGGAGTTCCGCCGCACCACCACGGTCACCGGCTTCCTCGAGGGCTGGGGGCTGTACGCCGAACGGCTCGCCGACGAGATGGGCCTCTACAGCAGCCCGCTGGACCGGCTGGGCATGCTGTCGTTCGACTCGCTGCGGGCCTGCCGCCTGGTCATCGACACCGGCCTGCACGCCAAGGGCTGGAGCCGGCAGCGGGCCAAGCGCTTCCTGGCCGAGCACTCACCGCTGAGCCCGGGGCACATCGACGCGGAGGTCGACCGGTACATCGTGACGCCGGGCCAGGCTCTGGCCTACTTGGTCGGCCGGCTCGAGATCGTGCGGATCCGGCGGGAGGCGGAGCGCCGGCAGGGTGCCGGCTTCGACCTGGCCCGGTTCCACGACGTGGTGCTCGGCGCGGGGCAGCTGCCTCTGCCCTTGCTGGAGGCGCACGTCGCCGCGGCACTACCAGGCGTCGTCGGGTAGTGCGCCGGGCGGGCGGCGGCGATGCCAGTCGCTGACCGCCTGCACGGCTTCGCCCACCATGAGCAGCGCCCGGTCGGCGCCGCGCCGGCCGACCAGCTGTGCGCCGACCGGCAGCCCGGCCGGCGAGGGCGACACCGGCAGGCCGACGACGGGCAGGCCGGTGACCGACCAGCAGCCGGTGAGCTGGTTGATCCGCCGGCTGACGAGGGTGAGATCGCCGTCCCCGGCAACGGGCGCGACGAAGGGCGTGGCCGGCACGGCGATGACGTCGGCCTCGGCGAGCACCTCGTCGACCCGGGCCCGCCAGACGGAGGCCACCGCGAGCGCGCTCTCGATCTCCTCGGTGGTGACCCGGCGGCCCGCCTCGATCCGCCCCTTGATCCCGGCGCAGACGCGGGCGTCGTGCCAGTACGGCCGGAGGTGGCGGATCGCCTCGGAGTTCTGCAGCGCGGCCATCGCCTGGTGCACCCGATCGACGTCGCGCAGGGCCACCCGCCGGATCTTCGCGCCGTGCGCGCCCAGCAGGTCGAGAAGATCGCGGAAGCCGGCGGCGACCGCGGGTTCCAGGTCGTCGAGGAAGTACTGCTTGGGTACGGCCACGGTCAGGCTGGACAGGTCCCGCGGCGGAAGGGGCCGCGAGCCCGTGCCGGCCATGACCTCCAGGGCGATGCGGGCCTCGGCCGCACTACGCGCGAGCGGCCCGACGACGTCCATGCTGGGGCTCAGCGGCGTCACTCCCAGCGTCGGCACCAGCCCGTGGCTCGGGCGCAGCGTGGTCACCCCGCAGAACGCGGCCGGGTTGCGTAGTGAGCCGCCGGTGTCCGTGCCGATCGCGAGCCGGACCAGGCCCGCGGCGACCGCGACGGCCGACCCGCCGCTCGAACCGCCGGGGATCCGGTCCAGGTCCCACGGGTTGCGGCAGGCGCCCCACGTGTCGTTCTGCGTGGTCGCCCCGAAGCTGATCTCCTCGAGGTTCGCCTTGGCGACGATCCGCGCGCCGGCGGCCCGCAGCCGGCGCACCACCTCCGCGTCGATCACCGCCGCGGGCGGATGCGGGTCGCGGAGCCCGTCGGTGCGCACCGTCCCGGCGACGTCGATGTTGTCCTTGACCGCGATGGTCCAGCCCGCCATCGGGCCGTTCTTCCCGGCCGCGATGTCGTCCTCGATCAGCTGGGTCAAAGCGTTCAGCCGGGCGGCGAGCGCCACCACGGCGGCGGGAGCGCCGCTCACCGTTCACCGCCGAAGGCGCCGCCCCGTGCAAGATCGGCCAGTTCCGCGGCGCTCATGCCGAGTTCCTCCCGCAGGATCTGCTCGCGGTGCTCGCCGAGGCCCGGCGCGCGGTCCGGCGCCGGGTTCTCCCACCAGGCGCGTCCCGCCGTGCGCACGTGCCGTACCGTACCGAAGCTGGGGTGGTCGGTGTCGACGACCAGGCCGCGCTGCGCGGCCTGCGGCTCCTCGAATGCCTCGCGCAGCCCGTTGACCGGGCCGCACGGCACGCCCGCCGCCGACAGCAGGCCGACCCAGTGGTCGGTGCCGTGCCGGGACAGGGCGGAGTCCAGCACCGCGTCCAGCTCGGCCTGGTGCGCCTGGCGGCCGGCGAGCGTCGCGAACCGGGGATCGGCGGCGACCTCGGCGACGCCCAGCACCTTGGTCAGGCGCTCGAAGAACACCGGCTTGACGCAGGCGAGCATCAACCAGCCGTCCGCGGTGGGGTACGCGCCGAACGGCACTACCGAGGGGTGCGCCGACCGGGTCTTGCGGCGGGTCTCGTGCCCCCGGGTGAGGAACCAGGTCGCCGGGTAGGAGAGCATCGCCATCGCCGTGTCGAAGAGGCTGACGTCGCACTCGCCGCCGACGCCGTCGCGCCGGGCGACGTGGATCCCAGCCAGCAACGACATCGCCGCGACGACTCCGCCGCAGTAGTCGACCAGCGAAAGGCCGCTCTTGGTCGGCGGTCCGGCCGGGTCGCCGGTCAGGTCCATCCACGCGGCGAGACCCTGGACGACGTAGTCGTACGCCGGCTCCGCCCGCCGCGGCCCGGTCATCCCGTAACCGGACAGCGAGCAGACCACCAGCCGCGGATTGAGGTGGCTCAGGTCGGCGTACCGGAGGCCGAGCTTGTCCGGCACGTCCCCGCGCAGGTTGTACATGAGCGCGTCGGCGCCCTCGACGAGGCGGTGCAGCACCGCCACGCCGGCCGGAACCGAGAGGTCGAGGCAGATGCTGCGCTTGTTCCGGTTGAAGCTCTGGAAGAAGAGGCTGTCGTCGTCCTCGGCGAACGGCGGGACATGCCGCCCGATGTCGCCGCCCGTACGCGCGTCCTCGATCTTGATCACGTCGGCGCCGAGCTCGGCGAGGTGCAACGATCCGAATGGGCCGGCGCCGTACTGCTCGACGGCGATGATCCTGATGTCACTGAGTCCCGTCACGTCTGCTCCTGTGCTCGATGACCGCGTGGGTGCGTGCCATCTCGTTCCTGGTCACCATCACTGCCTCGTCGACGCCCATGCCGGGCCGGGCCAGCAGCACGTCCGCGCCCGCGCCCATCGCGACGTGGGTGGCGATGCGGGCCGACAGGTCGGTCTCGGTGCACGACCCTCCGAGATACGCCGCGACGCCCGCGGCCCGGCAGGCGAGAACGGACCGCACGGCGTCGTCGAGGCTGCCGACGTCGGGCATCTTGATCTGGATCATGTCGGCCGCCCGCGCGTCGAGGAAGGCCAGCACGTCCTCGTGGGTGTTGCACCACTCGTCGGCGACGATCTGGACGCCGGTTTCGTGTTCGCGCAGGCGCAGGAGGACGTCGATCTGGGCCTCCCGCGACGCCGCGCGCATCGGCTGCTCGACGCGCAGCGGGAACGGCGCGCACTTCTCGGCCAGCCGGGCGAGGAAGCCGGCCACCTCGGCCGTGGAGGGGAAGACGTCGCCGAGGGTGCCGTAGCAGTCGATGTGGATCACCGGCTGGTAGTCGTCGTCCGGGCGCCGCGCCAGCACCCGGTCGCGTACCCAGCCGACATAGTCCAGCAGCAGGTGGCCGCCGGGCCCGACGAGCAGATCGGCGTTGTTGATCAGCCCGTGCGGCAGGCTCTCGACCCGGCGCAGCACCATCCGGTCGACCGCGCCCCGCCGGTCCTCGCCGGACTGGGCGAGCAGCGGGACTGGACCGATCGGATCGGCGCCGCCGTACTCGGCGGCGACCACCTCGGCCATCGTGCGCCGGGTGGCGTTCGCGGCCGCATCGAGCAGGGCCTGGCTGACCCCGTACGCGACCGCTCGTGGCAGCCCGAGCGGCGCGATCAGGGCGGAGGTCTCCCGGAACGAGTCCACGGTCGCGTCCAGCAGGGCGTCGCGCAGCACCGGCAGCCAGCGGTCGCGGGCCGCCTCCGCCAGCAGGACGGGCTCGCGTCCGGAGCCGCCGGCGTACTGCACCGACACCCCGGCCCCGGTGGCCACGCGGTCGTCGTCGAGGAAGAGCAGAATCTGCAGCGACTCGCTGGGCTGGCGGATCGCGCGGTAGCCCAAAGTGAGCGCGGGGCCGTCGTAGAAGTAACCGTCGCGTACCGCCCCGGCCTTGATCGCCGCCTGGTCGTCGTTGCTGTAGGTGCCGATGCCGGGCACCACCAGAATCCCCGAGACGCGCATCAGCCGGCGTACCTTGTCACCCAGTCCACGACCCGGGCGTTGTAGTCGCGCCGGAACCGGGGCGGGCTGTTGAACAGCATGTTGTGCGACGCCTCCGGATAGATCACGATCTCGGTCTGCACGCCTAGCTCGCGCAGCGCCGTGTGCCACTGCCTGGCCTGGTCGAGCGGGCAGCGGACGTCCGCACCGCCGTGCAGGAGCAGCGTGGGAGTGCGTACCTCGGCCACGTGGGTGATGGGCGACATCGCCGCGTAGTTCTCGGCGTCCGCCCAGAACGCGCCGCCCCACTCGCTGGTCGACAGGGCGCGCCGGTTGTCGGTCGTGCCGGCGGCGCTGCGCAGATCGCTGATGACGCCCCCGCCGACGGCCGCGGCGAACCGGTCGCTGCGGCTGGTGAGGTAGCAGGTCATGTAGCCGCCATAGCTGTAACCGGTCACCGCGATGCGGTTGTTGTCGACGAGCCCCTCGGCGACGAGCTCTTCGAGGGGCTCGAGGAAGTCCGCGGTGTCCGAGGTTCCCCACCGGCCACTCACGGCGCGGGCGAACTCCTCGCCGTAGCCGTCGCTTCCCCGCGGGTTGAGCAGCAGTACGGTCCAGCCGCGCGCGACGAGCTCGTGGTGGTAGAGGTGCACGGCGTCCGCGGCGCCGTTCCAGGCGTTGTGCGGGCCGCCGTGGATGTCCAGCAGCAGCGGCTGCGGGCCGGTGGCGTCGGGGTCGCGCATGACCCATCCGGTGACGGCCGTCCCATCGGAGATGGTGAAGGTACGCTCGGCGCGCGGGGCCGGACGCCGGTCGCCGAGCCGCTCGCGATGGTTGGTCAACTGGGTCGACGTGCCGGTCGTGAGGTCCAGGACGTAGATCTCGCCGAACGTGTCCGGCCCGTTGCCGATGAACGCGACCAGTGTGCCGGCCACGCTCAGGCTCGAGACGTTCTGGTCGGGCGCCGCGAGCAGCGCGGTGGGGGTACCGCCGGTCTCGGGCATGGTGTACGGCACGACGTAGCCGCCCTCGCGCACGCAGAACAGGACCGTCCCGAGCTGCGGCACCACGCGCGGCGTCGAGCCGGGATAACCGGGCGCGCCGTACATGACCTGCCGGTCCATCTGCTCGGTGAGGTGCCGGGCCGTGCCGTCCGCCGGATCGACGAGGAGCAGGCCGGTGAAGCGCGCGGGCCCCTCCGGGTGGCCGCAGACCAGCAGCCGGGTGCCGTCACCCGTCCAGGCGAGCGGCCCGGCGCTGCCGGATAACGGGCCCGCCGGCCGCGGGACCCGTCCGGGGTCGCCGAGGTCGATGGTGTACGCGGCGGATTGCCGGGTGAGGTCGGCGTCCGCGGACATGGCGGCGGAGAAGGCGATCCGGGTGCCGTCCGCCGACCAGGCCGCCCCGGATGCGCTCCACTCGCCGGCGGTGATCTGCTCGCATCCGCCCGTGCCGACGTCGGCGATGTGGATGTGCTGCCGCGGGGCGCTCAGCACGCCGGCGCCGTCAGCGTAGTAGTCGAGGCGACGGCTCACGACCGGCGCGCCCCACGCCCACGTGCCCTCGGACTCCGGGGGATCGGCCGGCGCGGTGAACAGCAGCCGCGAGCCGTCCGGGCTGAACGCCGGGGCGCCCGCTCCGCCGGGCCGGCGGGTGAGCTGCCGCGCCTCGGACGTCCCGACGTCGAGCAGCCAGATCTGGGGCCGGCCGTCGGTGGTGCGCAGGAAGGCGAGCAGCCGGCCGTCCGGCGACCAGGCCGGGGCGCAGTCGCCGACGCCGTCGGTCAGGCGGCGCGGGTTCCCGCCGCCGGTGGGCACCAGCCACAGGGTCTGCTCGACGCGGTCCGCGTCGAGGTCGTCGGTCTGGACGACGTAGGCGACCGCGCTGCCGTCCGGGCTGATCGCCGGTTGCCTGGGTACGTCGATCCGCCGGATGTCGTCGACAGTCAGATAGCGGTTCACACCGGTCCTCTCGTCGGTTGCCTGGATGCCGGACACCGCTGATCGTCACAAGTCCGGGGGCGGCGGCGCTGGTGTCGCGGCACGAAATTGC
The DNA here is from genome assembly GCF_040675375.1 of Nonomuraea sp. NPDC049607. Classification (NCBI taxonomy): domain Bacteria; kingdom Bacillati; phylum Actinomycetota; class Actinomycetes; order Streptosporangiales; family Streptosporangiaceae; genus Nonomuraea; species Nonomuraea sp. NPDC049607. Next base: position 57,176 of record NZ_JBFAOV010000040.1, on the reverse strand, counting down.
GGGCGCCGGCTAGCGCCGTGCGACGAGGCTGCCGGTCAGGAGCGCATGAAGAGCCGGAACTGGAGCATCAGCGACAGCCGCTCGTCGTGGTTGTCCAGGCTCATCCCGGAGACCTCCGCGACCCGCTTCAGGCGGTAGCGGAACGTGTTGGGGTGGACGTGCAGCGACGCCGACGCGGCGATGTTGTCGCCGAAGTGGTCCAGCCACGCGCGCAGTGTCGGCACCAGGTACCCGTGGCGCTCGTCCTGCTCGACGAGGCGGGCGAGCGGCCCGCTGAGGCCCATCCCCCGCGCCGACACCAGGTCGGCCATCTCCATCATGAGCAACTCGTACGCGTGCTCGACCGTCGAGCAGACGCGGTCGCCCTGCTGCGCGCTGCGGGCCAGCCGCAGCGCGCGGTCGGCCTCCTCCCGGGCCCGCGGGAGGGCGTAGGCGTCGGGCGCGACGGCGCTGACCCCGATCACCGCGGCGGACCGCCGCCCTACCCGGGCGAGGAAGTCCTTCGCCATCCGCTGACCGCGGTCCGAGTGCGGGTCGGCGGCAGGGGGCAGCGGAACGATCCCGTACACGATGTCGCCTACCAGCGCGGCGGAGGCGCCCGGCTGGACGGTGCCGAGGTGCATGTCGAACGCGTCACCGATGCGCAGCAGCTCGGCCGCGCGGTCGCCGCGCAGGCGTGCGGGCTCGTCCTCGCCGTCCGGGAGCGCGACCGCGAGCACCAGCATCGGGCGGTGGGGCAGGCCCAGCCGGGCCGCGACCTCCTCCGCCTCCGGGCCGCCGGCCAGGACCTGGGCGGTAAGGTCCGAACGCATTCGGCGCTCCACGTTGGCGTTCGCGCGGTGGCTCAGCAGGTGCACGGCGACCGTGCCCTGCAGCTCGCGGAAGGCCTGCATCCGCTCGTCCGAGAGCGGACCGGGGACCGCGGCCCACACTGAGCCCAGGATCTCATCGTCGGCCCGGATGCCCAGCACGACGCGGGGCATCGTGAAACCGCCGTACCCGCTCTCGGGCGGATCGACGAAGAGCGGCTCCTGGGTGCGGTACAACTGGCGGAAGATGCCGCGCTCGGTGAGATCCTGCGTGGCCCAGGGCGTGACCTGGCGGTTGAGGATCGCGCCGATGCGCGACGGGTCCGCCTCCTCCTGCCGGATCGAGAAGGCGAGCACCCGGGAGTCCCGGTCCTCGACCGTGACCGGCGCGTCGAGGATCTCGGCGATGGCGTTCGCCAGGGCGAACAGGTCGCCGGTCGGGACGCCACCGAGCGGCGCCGCGAGCGCGGGGCCGGACGAGCCGTTCACCAGCGGCGCGAGGGTCGCGGCGAGCTGGATCCAGGAGTTCTCGTTGCCAAGCGCGAGCACCGGCACGACGGTCCGCGGGCCGGTCAGCGAGGCGACGACGCTCTCGTGGACGATGAGCGCGCCGCCCTGGCGTGCCACCCGCTCGCTGAGGGCGGTGAGCTGCTCACCAGCCTGGACCCCGACGGCAAGAACCAGGGGGCGCCGCGACCAGGCGACCTGGTCGGCCGGGTCGAAGATCACCAGGCCGTCGACGATCCGGTCGAGGTCCTGGCCGTCGAACGCCGGGCGGAGCAGGGTGTGGCCGGCGTCCTCCAGGATCCGGGCCAGCGTGATCGACGGTCCGTCTGCCACGACGGATGCTTCCGGCTGTTCCGGGCGCTCCACAACCGTGATTCTAGCCACGGCCGATTTGCCCGATCTTGTTCCACGGCACAATCGACCTGCTCGATCTGGTGCGGCAGCACCATCTTCACGGGGCTCGGGGGTCACTGCGGGATGGGCGGTAGCGATCGCCGCTGTCTAAGAGGCCGCCGACTATCAGCGTTTCATCGGTCTGCTCAGCCCGAGGTTGGCGGGTGGTCCGGGTGCGCGGTGGTCGGTCGGATGCGCGGGTAGGCCGGTGGGGTGTGTCCGGGCCGGCCGGGACCCGGGGTCGGCCAGAAACGCGAACATCCTGCCCTCGGGCACCAGATGACCCACCAGCGCGGCGGCGTCGAGAAGCTCCCGGTCTGCACGCTCCACACCCCGCACCCAGACTCGGCATGAATCACTACAGACGAGACGCCGATTCTTCAGCGGCCTCCTACAGAGGCAGCCACTCGGTGTGAACTGTTGCTGCGGCGAGGGCTTCGGGGTCGGGGGTGACGCCCAGGCCCGGGCCTTCCGGGACTGACATGTAGCCGTCGCTGAGTTCGAGGGGTGGGGTGATGTCCTGGTGGTAGAAGCGCGACGAGGCGGAGATGTCACCTGGTAGCCGCATGCCGGGCAGGGCGGCCAGGGCGGCGTTCGCGGCGCGGCCCAGGCCGGTCTCGACCATGCCGCCGCACCAGACCGGGACGTCGTGGGCTTGGCAGAGGTCGTGCACGCGCCGGGCCTCGAGGTAGCCGCCCACCCGGCCGGCCTTGATGTTGACGACACGGCACGCGCCCAGTCTGATCGCGTCGGCCGCGGCCCGGGCGGAGGTGATCGACTCGTCCAGGCAGATGGGGGTTCGCAGGTGGCGGGCCAGCTCGGCGTGGCCCAGCACGTTCTCCTCGGCCATCGGCTGCTCGATGAGCAGCAGGCCGAAATCGTCCAGTTTCCGGAGTTGGTCGACGTCGGCGAGCGTGTACGCCGCGTTCGCGTCGACCTGCAACGGGATGTCGCCGAACGCGTCCCGGATCGCGCGCACCGCCGCGACGTCCCAGCCTGGCTCGATCTTGAGTTTGATCCGCCGGTATCCGTCGGCCAGGTAGGCGCCGACCGCGGTGACCAGCTCGTCGAGGGTGTCCATGATGCCGACCGAGACGCCCGCCGGCACCGACGTGTGGACGGCGCCGAGCGCGCGGCTCAGCGGCATCCCCAGACCCCGTAGCTCGGCGTCCCAGACCGCCATCTCGAGCGCCGCCTTGCTCATCCGGTGCCCGCGGAAGCGATCCAGCGCGGCGCTGACGAGGTTGACGTCGATGGCGGGCAGGTCGCGCAGCGCGGGCACGAGGAAGTCGCGCAGCGTGATCATCGCCGCGCCGACGTACTCCGAGGCGTACAGCGGGTGCTGGGCGGCGACACACTCGCCCCAGCCCTCGGCGTCGGCGGTGACGGCGCGGAGGATCAGCACGTCTTTGGTCGTCTGGGTGCCGAAGGAGGTGCGGAACGGCGACACCAGGGGCAGCCGGAGCCGCCGCATCTCGATGCCTTCCAGCGCGGATACCTTACCCATCAGGGTCACCTCAGTCCTCGGTCCGGGTCAGGGGGATGTTGGCGTACGCCGGGCCGGCGTCGCCGACCGTCAGCACCTCGCCGGTCGCGGACAGGTAGCGTCCCGGGCCGGCGGCGGTGAGCTGCAGGGTGATCGGGTCGTCGAGGGAGCCTCCACTGGGCAGGTCGATCACGGCGTGGTCCCCGTCCTGCCGCAGGCGGTACGGCGCCATCGGCACCTCCCCGACCCGGGATTCGTAGTCGCCGGCCAGGCCGGGTTCGAGCGTCGACGGGCCGAGCTCGGGCACGGCGGTCCGGTACCGCACATCGCCGGTGACGGCGTCGAGCTGGTAACGGACGTGCCCGGCCGCGTCGCGCAGGAACACGGACCGGCCGTCGACGCCGTGAAGTTCGCCGTCGCGGGCGACGATGTCCCGGATGTCGCCAAGGCGCCCGACGTACCGGCCGGCCGCGTCCTGCGGGTAAGGCGAAACCGCCGCCGGGGGTGGGGTGGCCTGCGAGCCGTGGCCGTCCGCGAGCCGCCGGACGATGTCGGCCGCCAGCTCGTTCTGCAGGTCGTGGTCCACGGAGTTGGTGAGCACCGCACCGCCGACGCCGAGGTCCGGCAGCCAGAACACCTGGCAGAGGAAGCCGAAGCCGGCCCCGCCGTGGTGCAGCACCCGGACCCCGGGCGCCCAGCGGTCGACGTAGAGCCCCAGCCCGTACCCCTGGGTCTGCTCCTCGGTCAGCCTCGGGAAGTCCAGGTGTTGCCGGGCCAACTCGGGCCGTAGGACGCCGTCGCCCTCGCGCAACTGGAATCGCAGGTAGCGCAGTACATCCGCCACGCTGGTGTAGAGACCGCCCGACGGCACCATCGGCACTCGCCGGGGCACGTCGCGACCCGCGCGGGCGAACGTGCGGGAGTGCCCGAGCGTCCGGTCCTCCTCGCCGTCGAAGGCGCCGAAGTCGAACGTCGACCGGGTGAGACCGAGCGGCTCGAACAGCCGCCCGCGCATGAACTCGGCGAACGTCTCCCCCGCCGCAGTGGCCACCACCTGGCCGGCGAGGTCGATCCCGAGGTTGGAGTACTCGTGGTGGTGGCCGACGGGGAAGCGCAGCCAGGTCTCGGAGATGCTGGCGAGGTGCTCCTCGAACGTGGCGTCGCCGACCTCGTAGTTGGACCCGACCGGCGCCTCGTGGGTGAAGCCGGCGGTGTGGGTCAGCAGGTGGCGCAGGGTGATCCGGCGTTCGGGCCGCTCCTCGAAGTCGCTGTGTACGGTGAAGTCCGGCAGGTGGCGCAGGATCGGCTGGTCGAGGTCGACCAGGCCCTCCTGCACGGCCAGCAGCACGCCGGTCGCGGTCACCAGCTTCGACGTCGACTGGACGCTGAACATGGTGCGGGCGCCGATGCCGCTGCCGAATCCCTCGGCCCACAGGACGCCGTCGGCATCACACAACCCTACGGCGACCCCCGGAATCCCCCGCGACCTCGCTTCGCGGGGAACGGCTTCGGAGAGGTACGCGATGAGCTCATCGACCCGTGACATGACCCGCCCCTTCTTCGGTACGACCCCGCGCCGTCGACGATCCGGCCAGGACCGCCTCGTATCCGGCCGGATCGGTGACCCCTTCGGTGTCGAAGAGGACGAGCGTGGATCTGGGCCGCAGCAGCGAACCCGCCCGCGAGTCGAGCCGCAGCCGCCGGAGACCGGCCAGACCGGCCGCGCCGCTCTCGCTGGTCGCGACGCCGAGCGCGGCGAGGTCGCGGACGGCCGCGGCCACCTCGAGGTCGGAGACCCGGGTGGCGGCACGGACGCCCCGCTGCAGCGCCGGCCATGCCACCAGCGAGACCTCGCCGCAGTTGAGCCCCGCCATCGTGGACTCGTGTGGTCCCGGCACCGTCACCCGTTCCCGGGCCGCCAGGGACTGCCATAGGCAGTCGGCCGCAGCCGGCTCGGCGGTGACGACGCTGCACGACCCGCTCGCGAGGCTGCGGACCGCGGCCGAGGCGAACGCGCCCACACCCACCGGGACGAGCGCCAAGTCGATCGACGCGTCCGAGCCGAGCGCCGCGGCGAGCTGGCGCCGGGTCTCGGCGAAGATCGTCGAGTAACCGGCGGCCACGGCCTCGGGGATCCGGGTGTACCCGGGCCACGACGTGTCCGAGACGAGCAGCTCGTGCCGACCGTCGGACCGGTCCCGCTCCGCGCTCTCGGCCGACCGGCGAACGGCGTCGTCGTACGATCCGGCGACCACCTCGACCTCGGCGCCCTCACCGCGGATCGCATCGACGCGTGCCTCGGCCATGTCCGCGGGCACGAAGATCCGGCTGTTCAGGCCCAGCCGGCGCGCCAGGTACGCGACGGCGCGGCCGTGGTTGCCGTCCGTGGCGGTCGACAGGACGATCGAGGCGCGCAGGGCGCCGGCCGCCTCGGCGAGCGCGTCGAACGTCGGGAAGGGCACGCGGCCGATGTGACCGGCGATCGCCACGCTGACGGCCCAGCTCGCACCGACGACCTTGAACGACGGCAGGCCGAGGCGCTCGACCTCGTGCTTGACGAGCACATGCGCGACGCCGACCTGGTCGGCGATCGCCGGCGCCGGCACCAGCGCGGACTCGGCGAATCCCGGGATCGATCGGTGAAAGTGCTCGATCGCGTCCGGAGGGCGTTCCGCCCAGCCGTCGAGGGCCGACCACGCCGGATTCCACAGGACGTTACTCTCGAAGTGCGCCATCTCAGTCCCCAGTTCCCCTTTTCTCATCGATGGCCGAGCCAGCCACAATCCGGCGCGCGCGCTCGACGACCGGGGCGTCGACCATGACGCCCCCGACGGCGACCGCACCCTGCCCGGCCGCCGCGATCACCTCGCGCGCCCAGGACACCTCCTCCGGCGACGGCGCGAAGGCGGCCCGGATCGCGCCGGCCTGGACCGGATGGACTGCGAGCTTGCCCGCGTAGCCCTCGCGGCGCGCTCGCCCGGCGTCGGCGAACGTGGCGTCGTAGTCCCGCAGCGCCATGGTCACCCCGTCCACCGGCGCGGGCTTCCCAGCCGCGCGGGACTCCAGAGCCAGCCGGCTCCGGACCTGCCTGACGACGTCGGACTCCTGCTCGCAGCCGAGATCGAGGGCGAGGTCGACAGTGCCCAGCATGAGCCGCTCCACCCGCTCGACGGCGAGCATCTCGGCGACTCGCCCGACGCCGACGGCGGACTCGACGAGGGCCGCCGACGGCACCGGGAGCAGGTCGCACACGCGTTGCAGGTCCGCCGCCGACTCGGCCTTGGGCACGACCACGCCCCGCAGGCCCGCGCAGCCGACCAGCGCGCGCAGATCGTCCGCGTGCCACGGTGATCCTGCCGGGTTCACCCGTACCCAGGCGGATCCGCCGACGGCGAGCCAGCCCGCGACGTGGTCCCGGGCCGCCGGCTTGGCAGTCAGCGCCACGGCGTCCTCCAGATCGCAGATGATCTGGTCGGCGGCGCTCGCGGCCTTCGCGAAGCGCTCAGGGCGGTCGCCCGGGACGAAGAGCCAGGCCGGGCCTCGTACGGTGCTCATGCGACCAGCGCCGCGAAGGTCCAGTCGAGGACGGCTCCGCGACCGGCCACCGACGTCTGGGTGTTGAGCACGGCGATCGCGGTGCCGTCCCGGTAGGGCGTGACGCCCCGCACCGTGACGCGGCTGCGCACCGTGTCGCCTTCGAAGACGGGCGCGACGTGGTCGCATGCGAACCACTCGGTCACGATCACCAGCCCCGGGACCATCCGGCAGGTCTGGCTGAGCGCGAGCCCGATCGTGTGCCCGCCGTAGACGAGCCGACGGCCGCCGGCGGCCTCCGCGTCGTGGTGCACCGCCGCGATGTTGACGGTGAGCCGCGCCAGTTCCGGCGCGCTCGAGACCACGTCGCCGGCCGCCAGCTCGAAGGTGTCGCCAGCCGACGGCGGACCGCCGGGCGAGGGCGCCAGCGGCTTGAGCGACCACTGCGCGAGCCAGTCGGGGGCCGTCGCCACGTCCGGCACGGACGGTGCGGTGAAAAGGCCGTCGGCGTGGGGGCCCGCCTCCGGGGCCGGTCCGGACCCGTCGCGGCAGGGCAGCAGCGCGCACCGGTCGAAAGCGAGGATGACACGTCCGGTCTGGTCCCGGGTCACGATGCTCAGCACCGCCTTGCCGCGCTCGGGCCGGTCGGGCCGGGACCGGACCCGGCGGAGAGCGACGACCTCGGTCGAGGTGACGAGGGTGTCGCCGAGGTACGGCGTCGCCCGCGGCCGCAGCCCCCGGTAGAAGAGGTTCGCCACCACCTGGCGGGTCACGACGCTCGACTGGCCGACGGCCACGTCCCAGACCACGCCGGGATACGCGAGGCCGGGACGTCCGGTGACCCGCTCGGCGAGCGTCTCGTCGAGGCAGAGCCGGAGCCGGTCGCCGAGGATCGCCCGGTGCTGGGCATGGAGCCCGGCATCCAGCGTGACGGCCGGCGCGGTGAAGGTGTCGCCGACGGCGAGATCGTCGAACCAGGGACCGTCCACGACGCTCATGCGTCCTCCTCCAGTGCCGGCACGCCGGCGGTCAGGTAGCGGGTGAGCAGGCGCACCCCGCGGCCGTTGGCGCCTGCGGCCCACCGGGCGTCGGCGGCCGGGCGCATCACCGTGAGCCCGAGGTCGAGGTGCGCCCACGGCACGCCGGACGCGAACGGCTCCAGGTACAGCGCCGCGGTGATGGCGCCGTACGGCTGGGGCGCGTCCGGGTCGAAGTTCCGGGTGTCCGCCACGTCGGAGGCGAGGGTGGCCCGGTAGGGCTCCCACATCGGCATCGCCCACCCGGGCTCACCGGCCGCGCCACCGGCGGCCAGCACCCGCGCCATCAGGGCGTCGTCGGTGCCGAAACCGGCCCACATGTCGGGGCCGAGGCCGGTGACCGAGGTCAGCGTCGCCAGGTCGACGATCGCGGCAGGGCCGGCCTCCACGGCGTACGCCATGGCGTCCGCGACCACGAGCCGTCCCTCGCAGTCGGCGTTGGTCACCTCGACGGTCCGGCCACCGCGATGGCGCAGGACGTCCCCGATCCGGACCGCGTACGGGCCCGGCATGTTCTCGGCACACGGCAGATAGGCCCGTACCGGCGCGTCGGAGCCCAGGCGGGCCAGCGCGACGAGGGCGCCGAGAACGGCGGCGGCGCCGGCCATGTCCGCCTTCATGGTGAGCATGCCCCGGGTGGGCTTGAGCGACAGGCCGCCCGCGTCGAAGGTGATGCCCTTGCCGACGAGCGCCGTGTGCGGGCCGTCGCCTCCGCGTCGCAGCTCGATCAGGCACGGCGGATGCACGCTTCCCCGGCCCACGCCGGCGATGCCGCCGAATTGCTCGCGCTCCAGCGTCGCGGCGTCGTGTACGCGTACCTCGAAGCCGAGCGCCTCGCCGAGTTCCTGGCACACGGTCGCCAGCCGCGCCGGGACGAGTTGGCCGGGCGGCGTGTTGATCAGGTCCCGAGCGAGGTTGGCGGCCGCGCCGAGCGCGACCCCTTCCCGGACGGCATGCTCCGGTCCCCCGTGCCGACGCGGACCGGGGTCGAGCCGGGCGAGCAGGTCGGCGACGGTCCAGTCGGGGCGGTACCGGTACGTGCCGAGGGTCCAGCCCTCCGCCGCGGCGACCGCGCAATCCGGGTCGGCCTCCCAGCACCCGATCGCGTCGAGCACCGCCGGCGCGGATCCGCAGTGCCGGGCCGCCGCCATCGCGGCCGCCCGCACGTGGTCGAACGCCAGACCCGGCCGGGGATCACCGACAGTCACGTAGACGAGGTCGGGGCCGTCGAGGACGGGGACCCGGGCCACGTCGCCGGGCTCGGCCGGGCCGAGGCGAGCCCCGATCGCGTGCACGTCAACATCAACGCCGGCCTCCGCGAGGAAGCCGGCCACCGGGGCCGGCACCGCCCCATCGGTCCCGACCGGCACGACGACCACGTCCGCCACCCGTTCCGTCACCTGGTCCTCCTGAACACGCGGGCCGCCCGCTGCGACCCGTCTCGTTTGAGCAAGCTAACCGGCGGCGCCGGCCGCCGTCGGTGTCGAACACCCAACCTCGGGACCGCCTTTCATGTCGGGCCACAAGAGTCGCCACCGCACCCGATGAAACGTTGACGGCGCCGTCCAAAGCGCCGGAGGAAAACCCATGAACGCACCGTCCGTCAGCTCCCGCTCCCGGGTCGCCGGCGTCGTCGCGGCGTCGGTCCGGATGATCCGCTGCGAGTCACCCTCCACCGACCTCGCCGCGGTCGCCCGCAGCGCCGACTGCGTCGCGCGGGTCGGCGAAGAGATCCTGGGCCGCCCCGCCGAGCCGATCGTCACCGCCGGCCGCACCCACCTGCGCTGGCGGTGGGGAAAGGAACCACCTCGCGTGCTCGTGCTGGGCCACCACGACACCGTCTGGCCGCTGGGCACGATCGACACGATCCCCTGCACGGCCGGCGACCGGATCCGCGGGCCCGGGTGCCTGGACATGAAGGTGGGCCTCGCCCTCGCCTTCCACGCCATCGCCGCGCTCGACGACCCATCCGGGGTCACCCTGCTGGTCACCGGTGACGAGGAGCTCGGCTCTCCGACCTCCCGCGAGCTGATCGAGGATGAGGCCAGGGGCTGCGCTGCGGCCCTGGTACTGGAGGCCGGCGACGACTCCGGCGCCCTGAAGACCGAGCGCAAGGGCCGGGCCCACTACGAGCTGACCTTCGCCGGACGCGCGGCCCATGCCGGCCTGGAACCGCACCTGGGCGCGAACGCGCTGATCACACTGGGCGCCGCCGTCGGCGCCGTCGCCGCGCTGGCCGACGACGCGGCGGGGACCAGCGTGACGCCGACGATGGCTTCCGCCGGTACGGCCGTCAACACGGTGCCGGACCGGGCCACGCTGACGATCGACGTTCGCGCCCGGACCACCGAGGAGCTGCGGCGGGTCGACACCGCGATCCGCGGCCTGGCGCCGGCGAACGGTGACGTCGCCATCGAGATGGAGGGTGGCATCGACCGTCCGCCGCTCGATGCCACGATGACGGCCGGGCTGTTCGAGCGGGCCCGCGCCGTGGCGGATCGGCTGGGCATCGGCCCGCTCGCCGGCGTCGCGGTTGGCGGCGGATCGGACGGCAACCTCACGGCCGCTGCCGGGGTGCCGACCCTGGACGGCCTGGGCGCGGTGGGCGGCGGGGCGCACGCCCGCCACGAGTGGGTCGACGTGGCTCGGCTCGGCGACCGTCTCGCCCTGCTGACCGGGCTGCTCGCCGACCTGCTCGGCGAGGCCGGGCGATGACGCCGGAGCACGGAGTGTCAGTCCGCGAGGCGGCCGGGCTCGCCGACCTCGAGGCGATCGCCGCCCTCTTCAACCGGGTCTGGGACGGCGCGCCCGACTCCAGCCAGATCACCGTCGCGTTGCTGCGCGCCTTCAGCATGACCGGCAACTACGTCGCCGTCGCATTCGTCGGGGAGCATCTGGCCGGCGCCGCGGTCGGGTTCCTCGCGCCGCACAACGGATCCCTGCACAGCCACATCACCGGGGTGGAGGCGAAGTACCGCGCCCAGCAGATCGGCTACCTGCTCAAGTGCCACCAGCGCGACTGGGCGCTGGGCCGCGGCATCGGCTCGATCACCTGGACGTTCGACCCCCTGGTCCGTCGCAACGCGTACTTCAACCTGGTCAAGCTCGGCGCCCGGGCGACGGACTATCTGCCCGACTGCTACGGCCCGATGCACGACGGGCTCAACCGCGGCGAGGCCAGCGACCGGCTGTTCGTCGAGTGGGACCTGCTCTCCCCCGCCGCCGTCGGGCCGCCCGAGGGCGAACATCGGCCGCTGATCACGGTCCGCGACGACGCGCTCCGGGTGGTGCCGTGGACCGGCGGGCCCGCCTTCGTCCCGGTCCCCGAGGACATCGAACGGGTCCGGGTCGAGAACCCCCTCCTCGCGCGGGCCTGGCGTGCCCACGTACGGGACGTGCTGGCCGGGGCCCTGGCCGACGGCGCCGAGATCGCCGCCTTCGACCGGCGGCACGGCTACCTGATCACCTACCCAGCCAAGACAGGAGAACGATGAAAGACCACCCGGACGTCGTGACGATCTGCTCCGACCTCATCGCGATCGACACCAGCAACTACGGCAAGGCGGGCAGCAAGGGCGAACTGGCCGCGGCCGAGTACGTCGCCAGTCTCCTGCGCGGGGCGGGGTACGACCCCGAAATCATCGAGTCCGCGCCGACCCGGGCCAACGTCGTTCTCCGGGTCCCCGGCGCCGACCGGTTGCTGCCCGGCCTGCTCGTCCACGGGCATCTCGACGTCGTCCCCGCCGAGCCGGAGCGGTGGACGGTGGCGCCGTTCGAGGGCCGGGTGGCGGACGGGTACGTGTGGGGCCGCGGCGCCACCGACATGAAGGATACGGTCGCGATGATGCTCGCCACCCTGCTGCGGTGGGCGGCCGACGCGACCGGACCACGACGCGACGTGGTCTTCGCCTTCGTCGCGGACGAGGAGGAGGACGGTGCCCTCGGCGCCGAGTGGCTGGTACGCAACCGACCCGAGCTCTTCGCCGGGGTCACCACCGCCGTCGGCGAGTCGGGCGGGCGGCCCGTGCCGGTACGGGCGCCCGACGGGACGGTACGGCGGTTCTACCCGATCGCTGTCGCCGAGCGCGGCTCCCTCCACATGCGCGTCCGCGCCACCGGTACGGAGGGCCACGGGTCACGCCCGAACCCGGACAACCCCGTCGCCCGCCTGGTGACCGGCCTGGCCCGGATCTCGGCGCACCGGTGGCCGCTGGCGCTGACGCCACCGGTGCGCCGGCTGCTCGACACCGCCGTGCGGACCCTCGGCCTCGACGCCGACCTCTCCTCCGACGAGGGCGTCGAGGCCGTCCTCGACCGGATCGGGCCGCTGCGCGAGTACGTCGAGCCGTCGCTGCGCTGCTCGACGAACGTCACCGTGCTCGACGCGGGCTACAAGTTCAACGTGGTACCAGGCGAGGCGCACGCCGAGATCGACGTACGCTCGCTGCCCGGCACCGAGGACGAACAGCTCGCCATCATCGACGAGTTGCTGGGACCGTCCATCACCCGGTCGTTCCTGTCCTACCGCCCCGCGATCGGGGCCGGCTGGGACAACGCCTGGTACGACGCGATGGCCGCGTCGGTCCTGCGCCACGACCCGGACGGCGTGATCGTCCCGTTCTGCATGGGCGGTGGCACCGACGCCAAGCCGTTCGCCGAACTGGGGCTGGCGGGCTTCGGCTTCGCCCCGCTCGGTGAGGACCCCGACGGCCGCACACCAGCCGGGATGCACGGCGTCGACGAACGCGTGCCGATCGCGTCCCTGCGCAGCGGCCTCGACGTGCTGGACGACTTCCTGCGCACGGTATGACCCGCTAACGCCCTGCCGTGGGACCGGTTGCATCCCCGCCTGACCCGCCGGGCCGCCTGGCTGGACCACGGCGACCTGCCCGTGCTGGAAGGCACGCTGATCCGGCTCACGGTGCGGCACCTGCCCGGCGACCGTGACCCGAAATCGTTGTGGCTGTGGTCGTCCCGCACCGGCGTCTGTCCGTCTCATGGGGACAACCTCTGGCAGGCGTTCCTGCGCAGGTTCGACCTTTCGTGTCGGGGCCGGTGAGGCCGAGCAGAATCCGGAGCGGCGGGGAACCCGCGGCTGGTGATTTCGCCGGGGCGCTGCGGCGGGTCCGCTCCTCCAGCCTGCCGCGCGAGCACCGGCGTCTCCAGGAGTTCGGGCAGTCATCGTTCATCGGCAAGATCCTCATCGTGGAGCGCGAGGCCCTGCCGGAGCGGGCCACGGTCGTGCTCGTGCGTGAGCCGATCGGGTTCTGAGCGCGCACGGCTGCCCGGCGAGGATCCGACGATCAGCGGATCCTGGCCACCGCTCCGGTGACGGGCTGGGGTTGGGGATCAGGTTGAGCATCGGGGAGACCCGCTCGACCCCGTCATGCAGCGTCGCCGCCTCCTCGTAGCGCAAGCCGTCCGGGTGCACCCGGACGGGCCCCGACGCCCGGCTACATATCCGATATAGCTAGTAGGAAATGTTGACTTTAGGTGAGCGTCGCCGTAGTTTCGTGGTCATGAGCCCCCCGACCAGGCGTCCGAGGCGGTGACCTCGCCCACCTCGACGGCCGCCCCCTCGACCGCCGTTCCCGACGGCGGACCGGCGTCCGTCACCCGGCGATGGCGGCCGGCGACCCGCAGGACCATGGTGCGCGGGCTCGCCGGGGCCGCGCTCCTCGGCCTGTGGCAGCTCGCCGCGGCCGCGGCGGCCAATCCCTCCTTCATCCCCTCTCCCGGTGCCGTGTGGGAGCAGTTCCTGCGGTTGTCCACGACGCACGACGGCATCCGCGGTTACAGCGGCAGCCTGCTCGTCGAGCACTTGGGCATCAGCCTGCGGCGCATCCTCATCGGATCCGCGATCGGTGTGGCCGGCGGGCTCGTCGTGGGCGTCGTGCTCGGCACCGTGCCGTGGATCCGCGTCGTGGCCGAGCCGGTGGTCACCTTCGTGCGGGCGCTGCCGCCGCTGGCGTACTTCAGCCTGCTCATCATCTGGTTCGGCATCGACGAGACGCCCAAGCTGTGGCTGCTGGCGATCGCGGCGCTGCCACCGGTCGCGGTGGCCACCGCCGCCGCCGTGCACGGCGCGCCGTCCCACCTGGTCGAGGCGGCCAGGGCACTGGGCGCCTCGCGGCGGGACGTCATCCGGGACGTGGTGCTGCCCAACGCGCTGCCGGAGATCTTCACCGGCGTCCGCCTGGCCGTCGGCATCGCGTACTCGTCCGTGGTCGCCGCTGAGACGGTCAACGGCGTGCCCGGCATCGGCGGCATGGTCCGGGACGCCCAGCGTTACCTGCAGACCGACGTCGTGGTGCTGGGGCTGCTGGCCATCGGACTGTCGGGCCTGCTCATCGACGGTCTGCTGCGGGTCGCGGAGAAACGGCTCATCCCCTGGCGGGGCCGCTCGTGACCCGCCGCACGTCCCTCGTGAGGAAGCCGCCATGCGTCTGAGATTCCTGCTGTCTTTCGTGTTGATCGCGGTCCTGGCCGCCTGCGGTGATGGCACCGCGACCCGGGGAGGCGGTGGCGGCGCGGCGGCCAACCGCATCCGCCTCGCCTACCAGGCCTTCCCCAGCGGCGACCTCATCGTCAAGAACAAGAGGTGGCTGGAGGAGGCGCTGCCCGGCTATCAGATCCAGTGGACGAAGTTCGACTCGGGCGCCAGCATCAACACCGCCTTCGTGGCCGGCAGCGTGGACATCGCCGCCATCGGCTCCAGCCCGGTGGCCCGCGGGCTGTCGGCCCCGCTGAACATCCCGTACCAGGTGGCGTTCGTGCTCGACGTGGCAGGTGACAACGAGGCCCTGGTCGTCAGGAACGACAGCGGCGTGTCGGCGATCGAGGGCCTGCGCGGCAAGAAGGTCGCCACGTCGTTCGCCTCGACCTCCCATTACAGCCTGCTGGCCGCGCTCGGCCAGGCGGGCGTGCGCGAGTCGGAGCTGACCATCGTCGACCTCGAACCGCAGGACATCCTTGCCTCCTGGACGCGCGGCGACATCGACGCCGCCTACACCTGGCTGCCCACCCTGAAGGAGCTGAAGAAGAACGGCAAGGTCCTGATCGCCAGCCGGGAACTGGCCACGGCCGGCAAGCCCACGCTTGACCTCGGGGTGGTGTCCACCGCGTTCCTCAAGGCGCATCCAGAGGCGGTGGACGCCTGGCGCAAGGCCGAGGCGAGGGCCCTGCAGCTCATCGCCGACAACCGCGCCGAGGCCGCCGCCGCCGTCGCCGCCGAGCTCAACCTCACCAAGGAGGACGCCGAGGACCAGCTCACCCAGGGCGTCTTCCTCAAGCCCGCCGACCTGGCCTCCCCCGAGTGGCTCGGCACCCCCGAGCGGCCCGGCGCCCTGGCCGAGAACCTCGTCAGCGCCGCGCAGTTCCTCAAGGACCAGCAGAAGATCGAAGCCGTACCCGACCTGGCGACCGTGCGGAACGCCGTCTACAACAAGGGGCTGCCCGATGTCCTCACCCCTTGAGGCCGGCACGCAGACCGCCGTCCACGTGAAGGATGTCGTGCACGTGTACGGGACGGGCACGGACATCGTGACCGCGCTCGGCCCGATCTCGCTCGACGTCCCCCGCGGCTCGTTCCTCGTGATCGTCGGAGCGTCCGGCTGCGGCAAGAGCACGCTGCTGCGCCTGATCGCCGGCTTCGAGCGGCCCAGCGGCGGCGTCGTCCGTACCGCCGGAGCGGCGCCGGTGCCCGGCACCGGCGCCGGGATCGTGTTCCAGCAGCCCCGGCTGTTCCCCTGGAAGAGCGTGGGCGGCAACGTGGAGCTGGCCCTGCGCTACGCGGGCGTCCCCCGCGAGGAGCGCGCCCGCCGGGTGCCAGAGCTCCTGGAACGGGTCGGCCTGCACGACGTGGCCCGCCGCCGGACCTGGCAGCTGTCCGGCGGTCAGCAGCAGCGCGTGGCCATCGCCAGGGCGCTGGCGGGCGACGATCCGCTGCTGCTGCTCGACGAGCCGTTCGCGGCCCTGGACGCGCTCACCCGCGAGCGGCTGCAGGAGGACCTGCGCCGGGTCAGCGAGCAGACGGGCCGCACCTCCGTGTTCGTCACCCACAGCGTCGAAGAGGCCGTCTTCCTCGGCAGCCGCGTCGTCGTGCTCACCAGCAGGCCCGGCCAGATCGCCCTCGACCTCGACATCCCCCTGCCCCGCACCGGCCTGGAGCCCGACGAACTCCGCGCCCTCCCCGAGTACACGGCCCTGCGTGCCACCGTCAGCCACGCCGTCCGCGAGGCCGCCGGATGACCACCACAGAACAGGAGCGCACATGTCCACATCCCTGGCCGCCACGCTCACCCTGCGCCCGCTCGGACCGCACTTCGGCGCCCGGATAGAAGGGCTCGACCTGGCGACCGCCGACGACGAGGAGCTGGCCGCGGTACGAACCGCCCTCGTCGAGTGGAAGGCACTGTTCTTCTCCGGCCAGAGCCTCGACGAGGACGGCCAGGTCGCCCTGGGCCGCCGCCTCGGCGAGTTGACCGCCTCCCACCCCGTCGTCGGCGGCGTGGACGAGACGCACCCGGAGATCTACGAGCTCGACAGCGCCGACAACGGCTTCGCCGACGTCTGGCACACCGACGTCACCTTCATGCCGCGCCCGCCGCTCGGCTCGATCCTGCGCGCCGTGGTGCTGCCGCCCACCGGCGGGGACACGAGCTGGGCCGACAGCCAGCTCGCCTACGACTCACTGGCCGCACCCGTACGGGAACTGGCCGACCAGCTCACCGCGGTGCACGACGGCAACCGCGAGTTCGGCTACTACCTGGCCCAGCGGCGCGGCGGCAAGGGCAGCGTCTGGGAGGGCGAGGTCGTCACCCGGCTGGACCCGGTGGAGCACCCCGTCGTCCGCGTCCACCCCGAGACCGGGCGCAAGGGCCTCTTCGTCAACCCCGGCTTCACCTCGCACGTCGTCGGCGTCTCCGAGGCTGAGAGCCGTCACATCCTCGACCTGCTCTACGCCCACCTGACGAAGCCGGAGCACATCATCCGCCACCGCTGGCGCCTCGGCGACGTGGCCATGTGGGACAACCGCAGCACCGCCCACTACGCCAACCGCGACTACGGCACCGCCCGCCGGGTCATGCACCGCATCACGCTGCGTGGCGACCGGCCGTTCGGACCGTCGTCCCCCCGCTGAAGGGAACGGCCCGTCCCCACGAGCGAACGCGTTCGCCGAACGATTCGTGGGAACACTACGCCGAGACTGCCTCGATCACCTGCTCATCCATGGCGAGCGGCACCTGCGCAAGGTCCTGACCGAGCACGAACACCATTTCAACCATCATCGCCCGCATCAGGGCCGCACCCTCCGCCCTCCGCTGCACGACCCCAGCGAAGTGATCGACGTGGCCACCCGGATCCACCGCCGGAGGACCGTCACCGGGCTGATCAGCGAGTACCGCAGAGCAGCCTGACCGTCCGGCAAACGGCCAGCTCAACAGCAGTGTCCGCGTTTCGGCACCGCACAGGGTATGCCTTCGCTCGCGGCATAGAACTGTCCAGTCTCCAGGCGTCCGACTCGGTCGGCGCGGCCTCCGCGGGCTCGCGCCAGCCCTTTGACCACCTCGATCTGCGTGGGGCTGTTGATTCTCCCGATGAACTGCGTTGTGGCGTTTCCCGCGATGTGGTTGTGCAGGCCGCGCGGTGTCTGGGTAGCGACGACCAGGCCGAGGCCGTACTTACGCGCCTGTGAGGCCAGGGTCGGCGTGCTGGCCAGCGCTTCGGTCTTCGGCGTCGCCGGCACAAGGGCCTGCGCCTCGTCCATCACGTACAGGCCCACCGACGGGCCCATGGTGGATCTGCGAAAAGAAGATCCAAGGCGCGCCGGACTCCGGCGATCGAACGGAGCGGCGACCTCAGGTGAGCGCCTCGCGGAGGACGCGAACAGCCTTCGGGCCGACTCCGTGCAGCGCCAGCAGCTCGGCGTCGGTCAGTGCGGCGACCTGGGTGAGCATGGTGATGCCTGCGCCGGCGAGGGCCCGGGTGGCGGGCCCTCCGATGGCCTTGGGCAGGTCGCCGACCTCGCCGGGCGTCGCGTCGTCCCCCGCGGCCACTCGCGCCGCCAGTTGCCTCGGTGCCTGCGCGAGCCAGGCGCGACGCACCCAGTGGTTGAGCTGCTGACCGTTGATGTCTCCGATCGGGACACGAACGCCGACCGGCGTCGCGTCGCGATCCAGCCGCTGCGCTGCCGGATGCGCGGCAAGCGCCTCTTCCGCATCCGGCGCGGGGAGACGGAGTTCCACCAGGTTGTCCTTGCCCATCGACGCGAACCGTTTCCCATGCACCGTGAACGCGACGATTCCTGGGTCGATGACGTGCTCGGCCGTCTCGGGACAGGAAAGGGCGGCCTTGCGAAGCTGGGCGAAGGTGGTCATCCGCCCAGCCTGGCACATCGGCCCCGTTCCCGAGGCCGCGCTGCCGAACCTCGTCACCCGGCGGGAACTGCCGCCGTCGCGGCCCAGGTACCTCACCGGACCGCCGTCAGGCTCTAGGGAACGGCCTTGAGCAGCCAGAGCTCGTTCTCGTCACGACCCTGGTCGAACTGCACCACGCGCGCGCCCGGGTCGGTGGAGGCGTTCGCGACCGCCAGCACCTTGCCTGAGTGCTTGGCGATGAGCCGGTAGACGCCCGGCTCCTGCTCCTTGAGGTACCAGATCTGGCTGGGACTGCCGTTGATGCTCCACTGCATCGCGAAGTCGGAGTTCTGGTTCGCCAGGGTGACGTCCAGGGCCTTGCCGGAGTGTTCGGCGATGAACTTGTAGCCGCCCTCGGCGGGTTCCAGGCGGAAGATCTGGTTGGTCCGGCCGTGCGGGGTCCACTGGATCGCCCAGCCACCGTCGGCCATGTCGCATTGTGCGATGTCGAGGGCGAGCCCGGACTTCTTGTTGATCAGGGTGGCTCGGACCGGGATGTCCATAAAGGTCCTCTCGAACGGGAGCGGGAGGTGGCGGTGCGCCGCCTCGTCTCCATAAGAGACGATTACGCACCCGAAATCACCCTCCGGCCGTGACCGCTTCCGGACAGAGGTCCCGCTGCAGAAAGGCGGCGGTAGCCCCCTCGACCACCGCTCCCCCGCGCGCCCACCGCCCGGCGGGCCTGAAGTCAGTCGACGATCGCGCCGCTGGTCAGGTTGGCGATCGTGCCGGTCATGGCCCCCGCTCGATCCGAAGCCAGGAACGCGGCCGTCTCCGCGATCTCGGAGAGCGTCGGCAGCCTCTTGAGCAGCGTCCCCTGCGCCATCGCCCCGCCTTCCAGCATCTCCTGGACCGACTGCCCGGCCGCTGCCGCGGCCTGCTCGAAGAGCTCCTTGGTGTAGGAGCCGGCGGCCGGCGCGTCGACGACGGCGTGCGGACGGATGCCGATGACCCGGACGTTGCTCGGTGCCAGCTCCGCGGCCAGAATTCGGGAGAACGCCTCCTTGCCGGCCGCGCTCACGGCGTGCCCCAAGATGCCGCCCACGGCCAGCTTGGCGCCCGGCTCCGACAGCGTGAGGATCACACCGCCGCGCTCGCCTCCCATGTGCCGGGCCACAGCCTTGCTGGTGATGAACAACGTCCGCAAGAAGCCGTCGATCGGCCGCATGAACTCCTCCAGGGACAAATCCGCCAGCGTGGTCCCCTGGTCGTGCTGGACACTCACGGCGTTCACGGCGATGTCGATGCCGCCGGCCGTCGCCGCGACCGTGTCGGCGTGCTTGTCGACCGCCTCTTGGTCGAGCACGTCGACCAGGGCGGTCTCGGCCGTTCCGCCCGTGGCGGCGATGTCACGGGCCACGGCGTCGAGCTTGGCCTGCGTCCGACCGGCGATGAAGACCCTCGCGCCTTCCCGGGCGAAGACCCGTGCGACGGCTCCGGCGATCGCGCCGCCGCCTCCGTAGATGACGGCGTTCTTGTCCTTGAGCAGCGATCCGCTCATCGGTGACCTCCACATGATCGTTCTTCCGGATGGACAGGCAGGCTCCGCGGTCGCGGCCATGGCGGCCGCCCGGCACGCGAGAGCGCACTTGCGTGATGCAAACGAGGCTAGAGAGCCTGCTGATCGTGCGTGACGCGCTGTTCGCCGGGGCCACCCGGTTCGCCGACTTCCAGTTGTGAAGGCGCGCGCTCTTCGTGGTGAGGCGAAGGAGGGCGCGGCCGGTCCCGGACTGCAGGCCGGAGATCAGCCGAGCTCCCTGCGCCAGTCCCGCCACCCCGAGTCGTGTGGTGGGGATCAGAGTCTTCGCCGCGCTGAGCGCGTGTGCGGTGCCACGCTTCGCAGGAATGTGATCCAGGAGACTGTCATGCCCGGTAGGCGTACGTACTATCATCGCAGCGGACTAGCTGGCCAGCAGGTCAACGGCGAACCCAGTAATGAACATGCCGAAAGCGAGCCAGCGCAGAATATTTCCGGGGTTGGCGCGGTCGAGGAGATCGGCGGTGAATTCGGCGACCCTGGTAGCGATGAATTGGGACCACAACCCGATCTGAACACTTTTGTTGACCAGGATGAAAATACTTCCACATATCAGGAGAGCGCTGGCGAACACGGTGACTCCAGCGCCTCGCGAGGGGATCAGGCCGTACTCAAAGGCAATCTTCCCCAAGAATATGCCGCATGGCAGCGTAAGCACCGCGCAAAAGACGAGTAGAATCGATCCCCGGGTTTCGACAACCTGAGCCTGATTGCGCCTGATGAAGAGTTGGCGCTGGCGAGCCGGCAGTGCAGCGCAGATGAACTCGCTTATGCGGTCCTTAACATAATCGAATTGCGCAGCGCAGAGGATCTCGTGTTCGATGTCGCAGGAGTGTGCGGTGGGCACCGAGTCGGCGATTTCAATCCGGAGGGTTTGGATCATTTCTTTAGTGATCCACGGCTGATTGCCCAGATGGATTAACTTCAGCTACTCAGAGGGCAACTCCCGCAAGTACCACCTACCCAGCGAATACCCATAAGCCACATGATCCTGAGAACACATTACATGCCTTGTTACATCGGCCTCAAGTTTGAGCAACGGGGCCTGCTCGCGAATGCGACGGGCCATCTCTCGGTTACATCGCCATTCTTCCCTCGCTCGTACTCCGATGGCACGGAGTCGATCCGGCCCGATCAAGTCCAGGACCACCACGCAGCCCGCGAGGAACTGCGACAGCTTTCCCCCTCGCCCCCACCACACCATGGACAGGCCCCACAGCGTGCTGCCCGAGGTTTGGCGCCCGGACAGCCATACCGATAGGACTTCCTGCAGATCTTGGTGGCCGAGTACGACCAGTGTCACGGTGGTGCCCGCCAGGCCCAAGCACGCCATCCTGACGAAGGTCCTCGACCGCATGGAACCAGCGTGTCACGGTGTGTGTCCACGGCAGGGCATATCCCGGAGAATCGATGCGCCCCCGATGGAAGACACCCGTTGGCGAGATGCCCGCCCGCCGTCCTTCGCCCCAGACGACTACCGCGCCCGCTCAGCCGGGGCGGCGTATGAGGGGGCGAGGGCCACGGTCGAGCTGGCCTGGCCGACACCCGGGAGCGGCGTGACGTGACTACCCCCTGCCGGCGCGGGCAAGGGCCTGCCCATCGCACTGGCCGGTGAAGTGCCGCAGGCAGACCCCGGTCAGCCACGTCCGGCATCCGCGCCGTCCGGCGCGCCGACCGCATCGTCTTCCTCGACGGCGGCCGGATCGTGGAGGAAGGCAGCCACGACGAACTGCTCGCCCAGGGCGGCCGTTACGCCGGCTTCTGGAACATCTCCATGGCTTCCGCCGCGCGGGAATGAGCCCGCCGGGCCGTGTTCCGGCCTTGGGACCTCGGCACGGCCGTTGCGCGGGAACATTCGTCCAATACTGGCGGACGGCCGCGCGTGCAGAGTCGCCGCATGAGTGAATACGACATTGCACGTTCGCATGGGATGCACGTGGTCCATGACGGCCCGCGGCAGGCGCCGCCGTTGTTGCTCATCCACGGGTCGGGGGCCTCGGGCGGTTTCTGGGGTCCGGTGGTCCCGGCGCTGGCCGGTCACCATCATGTCATCCGGGTCGATCTCCCGGGTTGCGGCCAGTCCCCGCCCGCGCCGTCGTACGACGTGCCCGCGCAGGCGGGTCAGGTGGCGGCGCTGCTGGACGACCTCGGGCTTCGTCACGTCGCCGTGGCCGGGCACTCCAGCGGCGGCTACGTCGCCACCGCGCTGGCCGAGCAACGTCCCGACCTCGTGGGTTCGCTTGCGTTGATCAGTAGTGGCCCGAGTCCGGACGCGCTCCTGCGGCAGCCGTTCATCCTCCGGGTGCTGCTGGCCCCGCCGCTGGGCCCGCTCATCTGGCCGAGGCGGTCGGATGCGATGATCCGCAAAGGGATCAGCGCGACGGCCGTCCGCCCCGTTGACCTCCCGGACGACGTGGTCGCCGACGTACGCAGCATCACCTACCGCGTGATGCGGACGGTGCTACACCAGAACACCGCCTACATCGCCGAACGCAGCATGCCCGAACGGCTCGCCGCCCTCAGGATCCCCGTGCAGGTGATCTTCGGTGCTGCCGACCCCCGTTGGGAGCCGTCGTCGGCGCACCGATACGACGCGGTGCCGGGCGCGCGGGTCGAGCTGCTACCCGGCGTCGGTCACCTACCCATGCTGGAAGCGCCCGAGACGATCGGCGAACTGCTGCTGGACTTCACGGCGGCGGGGCCGACGACGACCCGTAACCCCTGATGTCTGGACTGGCCATGTGTCGCCTGCCGGAATGCCGTCTGACCGGGCGTGGGCGGACAAGGCCAGGCTGCACACCGCCACGTCGCGGGACGAACGCTTGACGATGGCGGTGGACATCCTGGGCCGGCGGCTGGGCGACCACCCGCGGGTCGACCTCCAGGTCGCCCGCGCCTGGCGGCGGACGCTGTCCACCCGGGGCCGGGTGCGGGTCGACGGCCTGGCGGACGAGGTCGGCTGGAGCCGCAAGCGCCTGTGGTCCCGCTTCCGGTCCCAGCTCGGCATCACCCCCGGACGCGCCGCCCGGCTGGTGCGCTTCCACCACGCCGCCCACCTTCTCGCGGCGGGTCACGCCGCCTCCCGCGTAGCCGCCGAGAACGGCTACGTCGACCAGTCCCACCTTCACCGCGAGGTCGCGACGTTCGCCGGGCTCACGCCCACGGCCCTGGCGGTCGCGCCGTGGCTCGCGGTCGACGACGTCGCATGGCCGGCTTCATCGCTCGCCGGGGTCCAGGCCGCGACGTCGCGCAGGGCGATCTGCGCCTCCCACGAGCGATCCGAGCCCTGGCGCAAGACACCGCCTGCGGACCAACTCCATATGGGTCGCTGACTCCCGCCTCCGTCGAGTGGATCCGACCCGGCCCTCCGTCCGGCCGTCTCGACCGCCAGGCGCACCGGGACGCTCACAAAAGCCGCGGAATAGCTGAATCCTGGCCACGCCCACGACCAGGGCCGAGCAGGACACGGTGAGCGGCCGCGTCCTGTAGGCGACGACGCCGAGGGCCGCCAGGGGGTTGCTGGAGGTCCTGCCCGCCCATCGTCGCTGCCCGCCCTGGCGCGCGGCGCGTGCTGGTGGGGTAGGCCCTACCAGGATGTAGCCGTCCATGCCAGTGAGCATTGGGCAGCTGGCGGGATCGTTCACTGTGATCGCCGCCCATAACGTGATGACCAGCGCCGATACGGCGCTGCATCACCATTCGGGAGAAGTCACTTCATGCGCATCACGTCCAAGACCCTCGCCCTCGCTCTCGCCGCCGCCACCGCCGGCACAGTCCTTGCCACCGTCCCGGCGCACGCCGCCCAGGCCACGACGCCGAGCACAACCGCCTCGCTGCAGAAGGCGATGGACGCACTGGTGGATACCGGCAACGTGGCAGGAGTGCAGGCCAGGCTCACCGAGGCCGGCAACCAGCGCGTGCTGCGCGCCGGGGCCGCCCGGATCGGCGACAGCCGCCCCGTCCCGGCTGACGGGCTGTTCCGCATGGGCAGCGCCACCAAGGTCTTCACCGCGGCCACCGTGCTGCACCTGGCCGGCGAGGGACGCATCAAGTTGGACGAGCCCATCGCCACCTACCTGCCCGGGCTGCTGCCACGCGAGAACGACATCACGGTGCGGATGATCCTGCAGCACACCGCCGGGATCCCCAGCTACACCGACATGCCGGAGTTTCCCACCGTCGGCGAGCCGTACCTGAAGCTGCGCTTCACCCGGTTCACCGACGAGCAGCTGGTGGCGGCCGCGCTGGCCAAGCCGCTGAACTTCGAGCCCGGCACGCGCTTTTCCTACTCCAACACCGGCTATCTGGTGGCCGGGATGCTGATCAAGGCGGTGACCGGCAACAGCTGGCAGAGCGAGGTCACCAAGCGCATCATCAAGCCGCTGGGCCTGCGCGACACCTCCGCTCCCATCTACTCCACCTCCATCCCCGGGCCGCACGCCCACGGCTACATCAAGAAGAGCACCGGCCAATACGTCGACATCAGCCGACTCAACCCGAGCATCGCCAGCGCCGGCGGCGCGATGATCACCACCACCAAGGACCTGACGACCTTCCTCCACAGCCTGGCCACCGGCAAGGTCCTCAAGCCCGCCCAACTCACCGAGATGAAGAAGGGCCTGTTCGTCAACTCCCAGATCGGCGCGTACGGCCTGGGCCTGAGGGTGCAGTCCACCAGCTGCGGCAAGCAGATCATCGGCCACACCGGAGGCATCCCCGGCTACCTCACCGCCGCCTACACCACCCCCGACGGCCGCACCACGCTGGCCCTGTCGGTCAACGAGAAGCAGCCGCAGACCGACCAGGCTCCCTTCGAGAAGGCGATCGACGCCGCCTTCTGCGCCTGAGACCGCCCCTGCCCCGAGGGTTCGACCTCGGGGCAGGGGGCGCGTCTGACGGCATCCAGGGCGGAGGAACCTGCGGGCAGCCGTCAGCACGAGCAGGATCTTGCGGCGACACGGGCTCAGGGCCACGTCCCGCCCCCGCCGTCAGCCCGTGCCCGGGAGACGTTCCCCAAGAGCAGGCGCAGCCGCCATCTCTTCCCCACCAGCCGTGCACATCCCGATCGCAGGTTCCTCACCCCCTCCCGTCACACCACACCGTCACCACGGAGAACCGATGTCGCCGTCCCACCCCACCAGAGCCGCCCTCACGCCCCCGCCGGCCGCCCCCCGGTGGCGCCGCGCCCTGGCCCCGGCCACCGCGGCCGCCGTCGCCCTCAGCGCCCTGGGCCTGGCCGCCGCCCCGGCCGCCGCCGAGGCCGGCGCGCGGGCCCGCCCGCCCGACGCCGTACAGACGGCTCTGGAAGACCTGGTCGGCACCGGCGGTTTCCCGGGCACTCTGGCCTCGACGCGGGACCGCGGCGGGCGCGTGCGCGACTACACCGCAGGCGTGGCGGACCTGGCCACCCGGGCGAAGGTCCCCCGCAACGGGAAGGTACGCATCGGCAGCACCACCAAGACCTTCCTCGCCACGGTCGTCCTGCAACTGGCCGGAGAGGGCAAGATCGACCTCGACGCCCCGGTCGAGACCTATCTGCCCGGCCTGATCCGCGCCAACGGCAACGACGGCCGCCGCTTCACCGTCCGCCAGGCGCTCCAGCACACCGCCGGCCTGCCCGACTACGAACACGATCTGCTCGGCTCCTGGCCATCGTGGACCCAGGCCCGCCACCGCTACTTCGAACCCCGCGACGTGCTCGACGTGGGCCTGACCAGCCAGCCCGCTTTCGCCCCCGGCACCGGCTGGGCCTACAGCAACACCGGATACATCGTGCTCGGCCTGCTGGTGCAGAAGATCACCGGCCGGCCCCTCGGCGAGGAGATCGCCAACCGGATCATCACTCCACTCCGGCTGCGCGACACCTACTGGCCAGGCGTCGGCGAGCAGGACATCCGCGGCCCCCCACCCCAAGGGCTACCGGGCCAAGACCAACGAGCCGGGCGCCGAACTAGCCGAGGTCACACAGCTGGACCCGTCCTGGGCATGGGCGGCCGGACAGATGATCAGCACTCCCCGCGACGTCAACCGCTTCCTGGGCGCACTGCTCGACGGCCGGCTCCTCAAGCCCGACCTGCTGCGGCAGATGAAGCAGACCATCGCCGCGCCCGGATTCCCGAAAGGCTGGAGCTACGGGCTCGGCCTGATGAAGATCGAACTGAGCTGCGGCGGCCACGCCTGGGCCCATGGCGGCGACATCTCCGGCTACGAGGTTCGCAACGGCGCCACCGAGGACGGACGCGCGGCCACCGTCGCCGTCACCGCGATGCCCTACACCAAACCCGCCGCCGACCAGGTCAACGCCGCCCTGGACACCGCCCTGTGCGCCGAGCGATAGCAGGCGCGGCAACGCTCGAAGCCCTTTGGTGGCAAGGGCGGGAAGAGGCCGGGCCACAAGTTCGACCGGCAGGTGATCTGAGCCGCCGAATCCGGGATACCAGCGGAGCGAGGCCGTCGGCGAGGTCGTCGTCGAGGTCGTCGTCGAGGTCGTCGTCGAGGGCGAGCTTGCCAAGCTCATCGGCGAGGGCGTCGTCTTCGTCCTGACCCCGGTCCGGTTCACGATCGACCAGCACGCGCGCCGTGACCGTGCCGTCCAGGCGACCTCGGTGCCGCTCGCAGCTGAACGCGGCCCGCCTCCGGGCGGGCCTGCCCACCTGGGGCGGCGATCCTGCGCCACGGATGACCGATGCCGGGAGCGAGCCGGACCGGGGCACCTCCGGCTCTGTCCGGCACCGCGACGCGATCTTTCCGTTGCTGGTCATCCAGCCGGGCGCGTTCCACCCCTACGGCACGCCGGGGTACGTGGCCGACATGTTGTCGATGGGCCTGCGGCCGGTCGACCTGACGCGCGGCGCCATCGATGAGATCACGGGGTGGCAGGTGCGGATGGAGCGCGGCCGCGTCGCCGAGCTCACCCGCCGCGGGACGGCAGCGTGGTGGCGCGCCGACGCCACTACCGGCGGTGTGGATGTCGAGTGGAGGAAGGCGGCCAAGGCCCGCCGCCAGATGGTCTTGCTGGTGCTGCCGCCGGGCCGGCCGGCCGGCGAACAGGACGACATCACTGGGCAGATGCTGCGCGCCTGCTCGGAGGGCGTGGCGTCCGGCGGGGTGATTCCCGTGCGGGGCACGTTCTTCTGAACTAGAGGCACAGCCTTGGCGGGTGCCGGTGACAGGGCGTGCCCGGCCAAGGCGGCCACGTCGTGATGTCTGAAGGGAATCGCCGACCAGCCGATCCCTACAGGAGCGGTGCCTGATGCACCTGCCGGCGATGACGGCGGAGCAGCGTGCGAAGGGGTTGGCGAGGGTGGCCGAGGCGCGAACGGCGCGTCGGGCGCTGTCGGCGGGAGGTGTCCTGCATCACCTGCGGGGCCGACGGGCCGCCAGCTCCACGCGGGCGAACAGCATGACCAGCACGCCGAGCACGGCCGATGGGGCCAGGAGCCAGAGCCAGCGCTGCCTCCACCACCCGGCGGTCGGCAGCGCCGGCAGAGTGCCGCCCAGTCCTTCATAGGCCCACACCACCACCAGGTATGCGGTCATGTGCCAGAGAAAGATGGTCAGCGCGACCACATTGAGTGCCACCACCGGCTTCCAGGCGCCCGGCCGGCGCAGCAGGCGCTCGGCGGGCGGCGTGATCAGGGTCAGCAGCCCGAGCTGGAAGACGGCCAGGACGGCGATGGTGGCGTTGGTCGGGAAGAGGTTGGATTCACCGCCGATGGTGCCCACCATGGAGAGGGGATAGCCGGCTCCCCACGTCAGTCCGACCAGCCCCGCCAGCCCCGCCCCGGCGATCGCCAGCCGTTGCGCGAGCGGCCGATGCCCCAGGTCCCAGCCGCGCCAGGCGTAGCCGAGCTGGTGGCAGAACAGCCACACCACCGCGGCGGTCGCCCAGCCCGCCCAGCCCAGGCCGGCTCCCCGGTACGCCACACTGCCCAGGACGATCAGCAGCACGAGCGACGCCAGGACCCAGGCTCCGTAGCGGAGGTGCAGACCGGCGGTGATCGGCACCGTGGCGATCAGCGCGCCGTACACGCCAAGGAACCACAACGGCGTCAGGTAGCCGGGAAACCACTCCCACATCCACCGGTGCGGGCCGGGCAGGACGGCGGCGATCAGCTCACCGGCCAGCCAGACCAGGGCCCAGACGGCGGTCGGCCACAGCAGCCGACGCAGCCGGAGGCGGACGAACTCGCCGGCGGACGTCCCGCGTGACCGGGCCCGCTCCCAGCCGACCAGGTTGGCGTACCCGCCGACCAGGAAGAACACCGGCATGATCTGCAGCACCCAGGTGGCCAGCCAGCCGCCCGGCACGGTGTGGATCGGGTTGGGCATGCCCAGGCTGCCATCGGGGGTGCGGTGGGTGACCGACAAGGTCCAGTGCCAGAGGGTGACGACCACGATGCACAGGGCGCGGGCGGCGTCGACGACCCGGTCGCGGGACGCCGGCGTGGCCTCGACCAGCCGGTCCAGCTGCGATCGTGGACCGTTCAGCGGTACAGCTCCTCGATGTCGTCCGCGAAGTCCTTCTGGACCAGGGAACGCTTGACCTTGAGTGTGGGGGTCAGGTAGCCGTTCTGTTCGGTCAGGTCGATGGGCAGGATCCGGAATCTACGCACCGACTCGGCCCGGCTCACCGCCTTGTTGGCCTCGTCCACGGCCTTCTGCAGCTCGGCCAGCAGCTCCGGGTCCTCATGAGGCTCGACCTCCGAGGTCCGGCCGGTGGCCTGCTGCCAAGACGCCAGCGCCTCGGCGTCCAGGGTGATCAGCGCGGCGGTGTACGGCCGCCGGTCGCCGACGACCACCGCCTGGTTGATGAGCGGGTGGGTGCGCAGGCGATCCTCGAGCGGCTCCGGAGCGAGGTTCTTACCGCCGGCGGTGACGATGATCTCCTTCATGCGACCCGAGATCGTGAGGAACCCGTCCTCGTCCACTACCCCGAGGTCGCCGGTACGCAGCCAGCCGTCGGGGGTCATGGTCTCCCTGGTCTTCTGCTCGTTGCGCCAGTAGCCCTGGAACACGACCGGGCCCTTGATCAGGATCTCGCCGTCGTCGTCGATCCGGATCTCGACTCCCGGCAGGGGCGGCCCCACCGTGCCGATCTTCTGCTCGTCGGGCAGGTTCACGGTCGCGGCCGCGCTGGTCTCGGTCAGTCCGTACCCTTCCAACACGGTGACGCCGATGCCGCGGAAGAAGTGGCCAAGCCGGACGCCCAGCGGCGCTCCGCCGGAGATGGCGTAGCCGACCCGCCCGCCGAGCGCGCCCCGTAGCCGCCGGTAGACCAGCCGGTCGGCCAGGCGGTGCCCCAGGCGCAGGCGCAGGCCTGGCCCCCCGTCCTCCAGCGCCTGGCTGTAGGCGACGGCGGTCCGGTCGGCCCAGTCGAAGATCTTCTTCTTGCCCTCCTTCTGGGCCTTCTGCTGGGCACCGTGGTAGACCCGCTCGAACACCCTGGGCGCCGCCAGGAGGAACGTCGGTTTCAACACGTCCAGATCCTCGGTCAGCCGAGAACGGTCGGCGCTGTGCGCCAGGCCCACGCCGCGCTGCACGCAGGCCACCTGGATCACCCGCGCGAACACGTGCGCCAGCGGCAGGAACAGCAGGGTCGAGGCGTCTTTGCCGAAGATCTGCTCCAGGCTGTCGATCGCGGCGCGGGCCTCGTGCAGCAGGTTGCGGTGCGTCAGCATGCAGCCCTTCGGGCGGCCGGTGGTGCCCGAGGTGTAAATGATCGTCGCCAGGTCGTCGGCCGACACCGCCCGGCGGCGTTCGAGCAGCTGAGCGTCGTTCACGTCCGCGCCGCCCGCGCGGAGGCGGTCCAGCCCGCCGCCGTCGAACTGCCAGATCCGCGGAGACCCGGGCGCGCTCTCGACCAGCCGGCGATGCGCCTCGGTCTCGACCACCACCGCAACCGGGTCGGCGTCCTCCAGCACCCAGGCGACCTGCTCGGCCGAGGAGGTCTCATAGATCGGGACGGGCAGCGCCCCCACCGTCCACAGGGCGTAGTCCACCAGCGTCCACTCGTAGCGGGTGGCGGCCAGCAGCGCGACCCGATCGCCGGGCTGGATCCCGGCGGCCATGAAGCCGGCCGCCAGGGCGCGGACGTCGGCCGCGAACCGCCTGCTCGTCACCGGACGCCAGCCGTCACCCGAACGGCGCCGGAACAGAACCCGATCGCCGTTCACCCGGTCCTCGGCGAACACCACATCGGCGAGCTGGGCGTCGGAATCGACGGTGACCGGGGCCGCGAGAACACGCATCGTCCATCTCCCCCGCGCAAGAACAGGACGGTCATCAGCCTGTTTCCCCAGGTCAGAAAGGACAAACGTGGCATTGACCAGGATGGCCGGGGCATAACCACCTGGTGAACCGGCTCGCCCATCCCACTGACGACGACGTCGCCGCGGTCGACGCGTGGTGGCGCGCCAACAACTACCTGACCGTCGGCCAGATCTACCTGATGGCCAACCCGTTGCTACGCGAGCCCCTGGCCGACGAGCACATCAAGCCGCGGCTGCTCGGGCACTGGGGCACCAGCCCCGGCCTGGCCCTGGTGTACGCGCACGCGTCCCGGCTGATCCAGCACACCGGGCAGCAGATGATCTATCTGGCCGGCCCCGGGCACGGCGGCCCGACGCTGGTCGCGGCGAGCTACCTGGAGGGCACGTACACCGAGACCTACCCGCACATCACCATGGACGAGCAGGGGCTACTGCGGCTGTTCCGCCAGTTCTCCGCGCCCGGGGGGATCCCCAGCCACGCGTCGGTGCCGACCCCGGGCTCGATCCACGAGGGCGGGGAACTCGGCTACGTGCTGCTGCACGCGTTCGGCGCGGTGATGGACAACCCTGACCTCATCGCCCTGGCGGTGGTCGGCGACGGGGAGGCGGAGACCGCTCCGCTGGAAGGGTCGTGGAACGGGATCTCGTTCCTGAACCCGGCCCGCGACGGGTCGGTGCTACCGGTCCTCCACCTGAACGGCGCGAAGATCGCCGGGCCGACCCTGCTGGCCCGCAAGGACAGGGACGAGGTCCGGTCCCTGCTGACCGGGCACGGGTATGACGTGATCGAGGTCGAGGGTGACGACCTGCCCGGCATGCACCACCGGTTCGCCGCCGCGCTGGCGCGGGCGTGGGCGTCGATCAAGGCGATCCAGGCGGCGGCCCGCGGCGGCGACTGGGACGGCACCCGGCCTCGGTGGCCGATGATCGTGCTGAGGACGCCCAAGGGGTGGACCGGGCCGGACGTGGTGGACGGCGTACAGATAGAAGGCACCTGGCGCTCCCACCAGGTGCCGCTGGCCGGAGTCAAGGGCAACGAGGAGCACCTGCGAATCCTTGAGGGCTGGCTGCGCTCGTACCGGCCGGAAGAGCTTTTCGACGAGCGCGGCGCGCCCCGGCCGCTGATGCAGGCGATCAACCCCCAGGACGGGCTGCGGATGAGCGGCAACCCGCACGCCAACGGGGGCCTGCTCACCGTCGACCTGGACCTGCCCGACTTCCGCGACTACGCGGTGCCGGTGAAGGCGCCTGGCCGGGACCAGGCCGAGTCGACCCGCAAGCTCGGCGAGCTCATGCGCGACGTCTACCGGCGCAACCCGGACCGGTTCCGGCTCTTCTGCCCCGACGAGACCAACAGCAACCGGCTCGGGGCGGTGTTCGAGGCGTCCGACCGGGCGTTCGCGGAGCGCGTGACCGAGGAGGACGTCGCGATATCGCGGGACGGCCGGGTGATGGAGGTGCTCTCGGAGCACGCCTGCCACGGCTGGCTCGAGGGGTACACGCTGACGGGCCGGCACGGCTGGTTCGCCACGTATGAGGTGTTCGCCATGGTGTCGGCCTCGCAGACCGTGCAGCACGGGAAGTGGCTGCAGGAGGCGCGCCATCTGGCGTGGCGGGCTCCGGTGCCGAGCCTGAACATGCTGCTGACCTCGACCGCCTGGCGCCAGGACCACAACGGTTTCAGCCACCAGGGGCCCGGCCTGATCCAGAACGTGATCACCCACCGCGGCACGATCAGCCGGGTCTACCTGCCGCCGGACGCGAACACGCTGCTGTCGGTGGCCGACCATTGCATGCGGTCGCGGTCGCAGGTGAACCTCGTCGTCATCGACAAACAGCCGCAGCTGCAGTGGCTGACCATGGACGAAGCGGTGGCTCACTGCACCCGGGGGGCCGGGGCATGGCCCTGGGCGGGCACCGAGGACGGGCGGTCGGACCCCGACATCGTGCTTGCGTGCGCCGGGGACGTGGTCACCATGGAGACCGTCGCGGCGGCGAACATCCTGCGCGAGCGGCTGCCGCACTTCGCCACCCGAGTGGTCAACGTCGTCAATCTGATGGCGTTGCCGCCCAGCACGGTCCACCCGAACGGCATGGACGACATCCTGTTCCGGGAGCTGTTCACCGATCACGTGGACGTGCTGTTCGCCTTCCACGGCTACCCGGGCGCGATCCACCAGCTGGTGCACGGCAGGCCGGACGCGGACCGGTTCCATGTGCGGGGGTTCGTGGACGAGGGCACGACGACGACCCCGTTCGACATGGTGGTGCGGAACAGGGCGTCCCGGTACCACCTGGTGATCGACGCGCTGAACGCCGCGCGGCGGACCCCGGCCGGGGCGAGCGAGCTGAAGGCCTGGTGCGAGGATCAGCTCCACCGCCATCAGCAGTACGTGGTCGAGCACCTGCAGGACATGCCGGAGGTGCGGGACTGGTCGCTGGGCGACTGGGCCGAGCAGGGCTGAGCGCGGTGGTCCGGCCCTCGATCCCGCTCCAGGACTTCGACGCCGTCCTGTTCGACCTCGACGGCGTGCTGACGACCACCCGCGCGGTGCACGCGGCGGCCTGGAAGGAGATGTTCGACGCGTTCCTCCGCGCCTGGTACGAGCGGCAGGGCTCCGAGGGCGCGCCTTTCGACGATCAAGGCGACCATGCCGCCCATGTGGACGGCAAGCCGCGTCAGGCGGGCGTCCGCGACTTCCTCGCCTCTCGCGGTATCGAGCTGCCCGAGGGCCGGCCGGAGTCCTCGCCGGAGGAGGAATCGGTCTGGGGGCTGGGCAATCGCAAGCAGCTGCTGATCGACGCGCAGTTGAACATGATGGGCAGGAGTTCACCGTCACCGTGGGGTCACCAGCCTCGTTCCCCGGCCGTTACCGCACGAACGACGGCCTCACGCGCTCCCCCCTCTACCCAGGCCCCACCCGCCATTAGTTCGTGTCACGCGCAGCACGGCGGCACCGCACAGGTACGCGAGCACTCCGGCCCAGGGAAGGCCGGTTGGGCTCTGGTGGCCGGGACCGGCCAGAGCGATGAGGAGCAGCCCGGCCAGCACCGCGGCCATCCCGAGCACAGTGGCGCCGTCGCGCCACAGACTGCGCTCGACGGCAGGCAGCCGCGACCGGCGCAGCTCGATGCGCGCGAAGACGGCGACCAGGACGGCCAGGACGAGGGCGCAGGCCACGATCCAGGGCACCCGCCACAGCAGCCACGCCGCGGAGGGCAGCGGAGGCTGCGGCATCATCCCGGTGGGGTACAGCACCGCCGCCGCGATCGCCGCCGCCGTCATGTGCCACAGGAACAGGGTCAGAATCACCGCGTTGACCGCGATGACCGCACTCCACGGGCCGATCCGGCGCAGCCATCGGCCTGCCGCGGACTGAAGGGCCAGCACCACGCCGACCTGCGTGGCGGCGAGCGCCATCAGCGCCAGGGTCGGTGGCGCGGTGTTCTGACCGACCATGCCGATCGGGTACGGGCCCACCACGGTCAGCCCGATCAGGGCGACCAGCCCGCCCACCGCGACCGCGATCGCCCGCCCGCGGCTCATCCGCAGGAACCCGTCTCGCCAGCAGAAGCCGAGCTGGTAGACCGCCAGCCAGGCGAACAGATAGGTGATCTGCCCGACGATCGGCACGTGCAGGAGCCGCAGCAGGTCGGCGACGGCCACGATGACCAGCATCACCAGCGGGACGACGAGCCCGGCGCGGCGATGCAGCGCGTACAGCACCGGGGTGAGCACGACCAGGGTGAGGAAGGCCAGCAGGAACCACAGCGGAATGGAGGCGAGCCACGCCGCGTGACCGAGCAGCTGCCTGTTCACTCCGGCCGCCACCGCGACCAGGGAGGCCAGCGCCAGCACCAGGCACAGCGCGGTCGTCGGCCGGAGCAGCCGGTCGGTCCGCCGCAGCACCCAGCTGACGCCGTCGCCGCCGGAGGCGCGGTGCGAGGCCATCGAGGCGCCGCCGGCGTAGCCGCCGACCAGGAAGAAGATCGGCATCACCTGGAACAGCCAGGTGATCAGATCCAGCCAGCCGAGCACGTCCAGCGCGTTGTACCCGCCCAACCGCCCGTCCCGGTAGGTCACGGCGACGACGAACCAGTGTCCGAGGACCACCAGGCAGATGGCCAGCGCGCGCCACATGTCGACGCTGCGCTCGCGGCTGTCCGGCGTCCGCTCGGCCAGGTCACGCACGCGCATGACGTCAGCCCCCGACCGTTAGGCTGCGTGCCGCGGCCGACATCGAGCCGTGCGCGAGGTTGAACACGGTGGCGGCGAAGACGGCGACGGCCCAGGAGGTGTCGTCGCCGTCGTTGGAGGGGAACACCGGGTCCCACAGCTTCTGAGCGGTCGAGTCCTTGGCGGTCAGCGTGACGGCCTTCACGGTCATGAGATTCCTAAGGACCTGGTTGGTGATGTCCCACCCCTTCGGGTCCTTCGCCTCGTGGAGCTGACCGGCGACGTCGGGGGTCACGTGGACCAGGCACGCGGGCCCGTTGAGCATGGGGAAGACCTCGATGTCCGGGTTCTCCTCGGCCGGCGGTCGGAAGATGCTCTCTGCCACCGCTTGTGGGGCGGGTGTGGAGCCATCGCAGAGCTGCTGGATGGTCGCGAAGTCCGGCGCGTAGATCAGCGCGGTCGTGGCGGCGTCGTCCGGGGACGGCGCCGCCTTGGTGATGAGCTCGTAGCCGACAGGGTGCCGTTGACGTTGTCCTGCGTCACCGCGACGACATGGTCGAATCCGGTGGACGAGAGATGGGAATCCTGAGCGGCCATGGAGTCACCGTTTCCGAGGGCGTGCAAAGGCCAACCCGGAAGATGCACATCACTTGTCAGAGCGGCGTGCGGTGGCCCATCGCCGGGTTTCAACCATGGGATGCGGACTTTCCTTGCCGCGCTCCTGACCCCCTGCCGCGTGAGGTCCTCCGCCGGCTGCGGTCGCTCGTCCGCCCGGACACCGTCTTGCGCCGGCATCGCGATCTGATGAGACGTCGTCACGCTCGTACCTGTCGGCCGAAGCGGCCTGGCCGCCCACCCGCGGTCCGCTGATCCGTGCCCTCATCCTGCGTCCGGTTCGGGAGAACCCCGGCTGGGGCTACCGGCGGGTGCATGGTGAGCTCGCCACACTCGGTATCAAGGTCGTGCCGTCCACAGTGTGGGAGATCCTCAAGCAGGCAGGGCTTGATCCGGCGCCCGAGCGGGCGTCCACCACGCGGACCGACTTCCTGCGCTCGCAAGCCGACGCTCTGCCGGCCTGTGATTTCATCGAAACCATCACCTTGAACGGGCAGCGCCAGTACATCCTGGCCGTCATCGAGCACACCACCAGACGGACCCGCGTGCTCGGCACCACCGCTCACCCGCGCGCGAGCTGGGTCATCCAGGTGATCAGGCATCTGGTGATGGATCCGGACGATGCGGG
This sequence comes from Nonomuraea sp. NPDC049607, assembly GCF_040675375.1. Taxonomy (NCBI): domain Bacteria; kingdom Bacillati; phylum Actinomycetota; class Actinomycetes; order Streptosporangiales; family Streptosporangiaceae; genus Nonomuraea; species Nonomuraea sp. NPDC049607. The sequence continues at coordinate 21,764 of NZ_JBFAOV010000040.1, read as the reverse complement.
CTTCCCGGCGCGCTTCCTGATCCGAGATCGGGATGGGAAGTTTCCGGTGCTCATGAACGAGGTCCTCGCCGAAGGCGGCATCACGACGGCGCTCACATGTATTCGGGTGCCGCGGACGAACTCGATCATGGAGCGGTGGGTGCAGTCGTGCCAGCACGAGCTTCTCGACCGCTGCCTGCCCAAGCTGCCGGCCGACGTCTTGGTCTGCTTCGCGACGTAGTCGACCACCTCCTCAGGGAACTCCGCCCGCCCACGCGGGAACCGACCGTGCTCCGTGAAGTACTTCAGCAACAGCGCGAAGGCCGGACGAATGCCCTCCTGCTTCGCACTGACCAGCCCGATCTCATCGCCCAGCACAGTCCAATGCGCGATGAGTTCATCCATGCCGAGCGGCGGACGTTCCATGCCCATAGATCCGCGCCAGGCGCTTCGGCAGGTCAGGCAAGGGATCTTCGAGGTTTGGCGGCCCATGACACATCGGTTAACGGCACCCCACCTTCGGCCACAGCGTGACCGTCGGCGGATCACGCTCAACTGCCGCCGGTCTTGCTGGGGGTCATACTCGAGATGCTCTGCGACAGGTAGTGCTTGCAGGCTTCCTCGGCCTTCGTGAACTCCGGGGTGTTGGATTTGTCTTTGTCGTTCTTCGCGAAGGAGCCGTCTGCGCCGGGGTCGGGGAACGACGGCACGCCGTTCTCGCGCATGCACTTGGCGAAGGCCACTGCATCGCCCTGCGGCGCCCTGGACGCCTCGGTCCGGCCGGGTTCCTCGTCACCTCCGCAGGCCGCGGCGGCCGATGCGACTGCGGCTAGGGCGACGGCCGCCATGAGGTTCCCGCGCGAGCGCCTCTGACCGGGGATGCCATCCATGTCGATCTCCATCGTTTGTCGTATGTATGTTCGAGATCGTCCCGGGGCGTCGGTCGTCGGCGCTGCGGGGCGGGGTTGCGGTCGGCATCCCCCGGTTGCTCCACGGCGCGCGGGGATTCATGACTGACCGCAGGCCTCGGGGCAGAATTTGACCTCGGGGTAGCGTGATGACGGCTTGTCCATGAGGGGTTGCCGTTGGGATTTCAGGTGCTGGTCGAGGAAGGCTGCCACGTAGGTGCGGGTGAGCTCGGCGGCGCGCGCCGCGGGCAGAATCCCGTACGCGGGCTTGATGCCGAGGGCGCCCACCAGCAGCGGGCCGTCGGTGAAGGACTGGTGTTCGGCGCCCGACAGCACGATCCAGCGCTTCCACCCGGTCAGCAGCTTCCAGTCGCGGTCCCAGGAGGTGTCTCGGCCTCCGGGGATGTGCTGCGGCGAGCCCAGGAACATGAACGGCCGGGAGAATCCGCTCTTGGGGATGCGGGCGTAGGTGGTGCCGTCCATGTCGATCCCGGCGCGCACCCGGGAGTCCTTCACCATGGCCGCCATGGCGCCGGCCCCGCCGATCGACTGGCCGGCCATCGCGATCCTGGAGCGGTCGATCCGGTTGGAACCGTCCCACTGCGATGGCAACTGGTCGAGCACGAAGGAGACGTCGGCCGCCCGGCCCTGAACCACTCCCGTGCCGAAGCCCGGGTCGGCGTCACTGTCGCAGGCGAGGCATTCGGCGACCCGGCCGTCGGACAGGGTAGTGGCGTAGCTTTCGTAGGTGTGGTCGATGCCGGCCACGACGTACCCGCGGCTGGCCAGGTCCTCGGCCAGGGACGTGAGCGTGCTCATCGGCTTGGTGAAGCCGGGGGACAGCACCACCAGCGGAAGCTTCCGTCCCGCGGGTTCGGCGTCTTTGATGGCGTTCGTGCGCGTCTTGCTCAGCGTGTCGTCCGGCACGCCCGTGATCCCCAAGCTCCTCAGGGTGAGCTCCGATTCCTTCGGCGTCATGTACGGCGCCCGCTGCCCGTCCCGCTGCTTGGTCGGATACCACAGGGTGACCTTGAGCTCCCTGGCGTCGACGTCGAGGTTCCACGGATCGGGGCGGGAGGCGTCCTTCAGATACAGGGCGGTGGTTCCCACCGGCTGGTCGCCGGTGGGGGCCGGCAGGGTGGCCGGCCCGGTCGGCGTGGGCGACGGGGCGGCGGAGCGGGGCGGCGCGGGTGCGGAGCAGGCCGATGCGGCCAGGACGGCCAGTCCCGCGGCGACGGCCAGGAGGTGTCTCATCGAGCGGTCCTCACTTGTGCAGCAGCAGGGTCAGGGCCTTGGCCAGGGCGGGGTCGCGCCCGGCGGCCGCGTCCCGCGGGGTCAGGGGCACGTGGTGGTCGGGCGGCACGCCGATCCGGTCGATCACCTCGCGGTTGGGCCCCAGGTGGTGCCTGGCGGGGAAGCCCAGCGTGGTGTTGTTGCCGAGCAGGTACGACTGCGCCGGGCCGGAGATGACGCCGGCGGTCCTGGTGCCGACCAGCCGGCCGATCCCCAGGTCCTTGACCGCGGAGCTGAAGTGCTCGCACGCCGAGGCGCAGCTGCGGTCGGTGAGCACCATCAGCGGCAGGTTGAGCAGCTCGACGGTGTCGTCGGTCCACGAAGTCTCGCACCTGCCCTCCACCGTGCACTGGTAGGCGGTGACCTTGCCGTGGGCGAACGCGCTCACCAGCCGGATCGCCTCCCTGGGGCTGCCGCCGCCGTTGCCGCGCAGGTCCAGCACGACGCCGGTGAGGGTCCGGCCGGTGCGCAGCCTGGAGATCGCCTTGAACACCCTGGTCGCGGAGTCGGGAGCGAACCCGCGCAGCCGCACATAGGCGATGTTGTCGTCCAGCAGCTTCGACTGCACCACTTGCAGGGTGGTCAGATCCCGCTGGTAGAGGCCGGGCTTGAGCGTCACGCTCCAGCGGCGGCCGGTGCTCTGCCGCAGGAGCCGCAGCCGGACCGGACGCGCCTGCGGATATTGCGGGTTGAGGGCCTCGATCGCGGGCGTGGCCTTCCTCTCGATGAAGGGCGCCGAGCCGTTGATCGATTCGATGATGTCGCCCGGGCGCAGTCCGGCGGCCTGCGCCGCGCCGCCCTGCACTTCGGTGACGAACAGCGGGGCCAGCGCGACGCCGGGGTTGCCCTCCACCTGCGGGCCGTTGACGTTCGCCTGGAGACCCAGGCCGTAGCCGTCGCCGTCGTAGGAGTCGGGGTGCCGCCCCCCTAGGTCGTGCGCCCAGTGGGCGTGATTGTCGCCGAGGCCGGCCACGATGGCCTCAAGGGTGGCGACGGCCAGCTTGTCGCGCAGGTCGGGGACCTGATCGGTGATCCTGCGATAGACGGCCTCGAAGGCGGCCCAGTCGGCTTTGCGGTCACCGGTCAGCGCCGGCATGGTGGCCTCGGGCAGATCGCGTCCATTGCGGTTGAGCTCTTGGGTCAGGGCGATGAATCCGGCGCTCAGCAGCGAGCGGGCGTCCAGCGTAGCGCCGCTGTAGTAGTTGCCGAGGATGCAGAAGTAGGCCTGCTCGATGACGTCGATCGTGGTGGCCGTCTCCGCCCCGGGAGGTGCCTGGGGCGCTGCACAGACCGTACCGGCTGCCGTGTTCGTCTGGCTGCGCGGCGGCGCCGGGGCTGTGCAGGCCGCCGCCAGGAGGAGGGCGAGCCCGGCGGTCGCGGTCCTGATGACGGTCATGACAGGCGCCTGCGGATCCACCAGAAGGACAACCATGTCAGGCCGAGGGTGAGCAGGGCGTAGATCCCGGTCTCGATCCACTGGAAGGGCCAGAAGCGCTCAAGGGGCTGGTAGGTCGCCTGCTGCCGGTAGCCGAGCCGGTTGATCTCGACTAGGCAGCCGTCCCCGGGGCCTGCTGACGGTGCGCAGGGGCCCGATGTCGTGGAGATCTTGATGGCGGCTCCCTCGCCGCTGGTGGGGATCAGGCGTCCGGATGGGTCGAGCAGGTCGTTGGACAGGATCCAGGAGCCCAGGTGGCCGGGGACGGCCGGATTCAGGGAGAGCCGCGGGGGCGCGCCTCCGTCCCGGGGGATGTTGAGGCCGTCCACGTTCGTTCTGCCGAGCTCGAAGGTAGAGGTGATCGGGGGCATCAGGTGGGGCCGGACCAGCAGCGGCATGGCGAGCTGGATCGCGGCGAAGGCGGCCAGGGTGAGGGCCATGGCGGGCAGCGTGCGGCGCACCAGCATGCCCACGGTGATGCCCAGGACGAAGGCGAAGGCCGCATACCCCATCGGGGCGAGGCCGCGCGCGCCGAACACCAGGGGAGCCATCAGGGCCAAGTCTTCAGCGGCTACTTTGTCCAGAGGGTCGGACCACCAGGTCACCATGAGACCGCACAGGCCGGCGGCGGCCACGGCGACCAGGCCGGTGAGGGCGAGCTTGACCGCCAGCCAGCGGCCGCGGGTGATGCTCTGGTTCCACACCATCAGGTGCGTGCCCGCCTCCAGCTCGCGGGTGATCAACGGTGCTCCCCAGAAGAGCCCGACGAGAGCGGGCAGGAGCAGCACGACAAGGCTGACGGCCATGAAGGAGAACTCGTGGCCGCCGAAGAATTGGTCGTAGAAGCGGTCGCAGGTGTTGGCCGGGGTACAGGCGGCGACCCCAGCGGAGTATCTGGCGGCCAGGTCCGGGCCGGTCAGAGCCAGGGCGACGGCGAGAATGACGAGTACGGCGGCCATCATCGCGGCCGAGCCGCGCAGCTGGCGCCAGGTCAGCCAGATCATCGCTGCACCTCCAGGGCGACTCGCCGGTTCTCGGCGGTGCGCTTGTCCATGTAGGCCAGGACGATGTCTTCCAGGCTGAGCTGGGTGACCGTCCAGGCGGGGTCGTGGATGGGGGCGTCGGTGCGGATCACGTACGTGCTCTGCCGGTCGGTGTGGCTGGCGGAGATCACGTGCTGGTCGGCAGGGAGCCGGTCGGGATCGCGGCGCGGGCCGGTGAGCCGGTGATGGGTGGCGAGCAGCTTGTCGGTCTCCCCGGCCACCTGCACGCGGGAGTCGACGAGCACGATCAGGAAGTCGCACGTGCGTTCCAGGTCGGAGACCAGGTGAGAGGAGAGCAGCACGCTGAACTCGTGCTCGACGGTCGCCTCCATCAGGCCCTGCAGGAACTCGCGGCGGGCCAGCGGGTCGAGCGAGGCGACCGGCTCGTCCAGGATCAGCAGCTCGGGCCGCTTGGCCAGGCCCACAGTGAGGGCGAGCTGGGCGCGCTGGCCGCCCGACAGCCTGCCCGCCCGATGGGCGGGATCGAGACCGAGTCGCGCGATCCGGTCCCGCGCCATGGCGGCGTCCCAGCGGGGGTTGAGCCGCGCGCCCAGCCGCAGATGATCGGCGACGCTCAGCCCGGCGTAGACGGGGGTGTCCTGGGCCACGAAGCCGACCTTGGCCAGCTGCGCCGGACCGCCCGCGGGCCGGCCGCCGAGCACGGTGATGCTGCCCGCCGTCGGCTCCAGCTGGCCACTGGCCAGCTTCAGCAGCGTGGTCTTACCGGCTCCGTTGGGCCCCACCAGCCCGACGACGTGCCCTGCCGGAATGTCGATGGTGCACTCGCGCAGCGCCCAGCGCTTGCCGTATTTCCTGCCCAGTCCCTGGGCCTGCAGGACCACGTTCACGCTATGTCCTCCTGAGAGGTGGTCCGAAAGGTGGTCATGAAGAGGGCCTCGATGCTCTCGTCGTCGAGTCCGGCCCGGCGGGCCTTGGCCAGCCAGCGCCGCAGTTCCAGCCGGAGCGGGCCGTGCGCGGCCAGCGAGGCGTTGGTGAGCGTCGCCGTCACGAACGTCCCCACTCCCGGCCGGGCGGCGACCAGGCCCTCGTGCTCCAGTTCGCGGTAGGCCTTCAGGACGGTGTTGGCGTTGATCGCCAGATGGGCCACGACCTCCTTGACGGTCGGCAGCTGGTCGCCCTCGCGCAGCACGCCGAGCCGCAGCGCCTGCCGTACTTGCTGGACCAGCTGCAGGTACGGCGAGACGCCCGACCTGCCGTCCAGATGGAACTCGATCACCTGGATCCTCCATTTATCTAGCCTGCTAGCACTTTAGGGTTCCAGATGTTAAAGGAGCATAAGGATCGCCGTAAAGGCCTTGCCCAGTGACACCCGAAGTGGTCCATCGCCCCATCCCGACCGCACCCCTACTACGCCGAGGCAGATCTTTGCCTTGCCGAATGACTGCCGCAGTAAATGCCGGATTTACCGGGATCGGTGAGTCATCCCAGCGGATCTACCGCACCTCGTTGACCACCTGGGCCTGGCTCGCCTGCGGACAGCAACCACCCCTCGGCAAGGACCGCCGCGGCGCCCAGGCGCCCATGGTCTGGTTCGCGGCTCTCGCCGATCCGGCGACCGCTGATCTCCTCGCCGCGGCTTTCGTCGAGCGAGCCCGCCTGGTGGACGCCGACACCGTCAACCGCGAGTTGTCGATCATGAAGGCCGCCATCGGCTGGTGGCGCGCTCGCGGCCGGCTCGCAGCCAACCCCATCGCAGGCATCGAACGACGGCCCGCTCCGCCCGACCGGACCCAGGCCCTGTCCCGCGATCAGCTCGCCACGGGGTGCACTGGCAATCGGGCACCGCCCAGCTGCTGCCCCGCCTGCTCAGGGGCCGCACTCGAGGCCCGGTCCTCCTCACCGACCGCAAAGCGCCCGCCCGCTGGAAGGTCACCGGACGCGGGCGGCTGTCCTACCGGCGCGCCGCCGAGCTGTTCGAGACGCTCACCCGGCCCCTGGCCCACCCCGGCATCATCGACGCAGCCGAACTCGAACTGCGCGGCGGCTGGACGCTGCACCAGCTCCGGCACTCCGCGCTCACCCACCAAGCAGAGGACAGCACCAACACGCCCACTCTGCTTGCCCGATCCCGGCACGCCTCCGTCCGGTCCCTGGAACGTTACGCCCGCCCCCGCGTCGACGCCGTCGCCGCGCCGGCTGGCCACCCCGTTCTTCACCCAACCCATGCTCCAGCGTGGAAGCAGGGTTGACGGCCGCTGGCGCCCACCGAAGTACGGACCCACGAGTACGGCGACCCCGGCCACTTCGCCGTGTTCGAGGTCGCTGCCGAGCGCCTTTACCAGGCCCTGCAACGTACCCGCGACGACCAGGACCTCACCAGCGGCGACGGCTTCGTCTCGTCGGTGGCCTTCCGCCCGGACGGCAAGACCCTGGCCATCGACATCCAGGTGCAAGGAGCTCGCCTCCCGCCACGGAGGGCGGGCTCGTTCGCGCCTGTGCGACCAGCAGGTGGCCAGCATGTCCGCCAGCGCCTCACGCTCGGAGACCTGCATCGACAGCCCTCAGTCGTGCTTGACGTCGATCCCGGAGCGGGCGTACTCGCAGGAGAAGGACTCCAGCGGCGGCTTCCAGATAGAACGGCCTGGAGGCGGCCCGCCGCCGCGGCCGGCCAGGCGGCCGCGGGCCCGTGGTCGACGACGACAAACGCGCCGCCATCCTCGCCCGCCCCGCGCGCGCGGGGAATCCATCCGCACCATCGCCGACGCCGAAGAGTCGTAGGCACCGGCAGTGCCTTCAGCAGCGCTCTATGTTGCCCGCACCGGGCGGCTGCCTGGCAGATCAGCCGGCCAGGCGTGCGACTCTTCGGCGGTGAGCAACTCGCCGATGCGGTGGCCGCCCTCGCACTCCGATCGTTGATCTGGTGTTTGCGCCGTCTTCTGGAAGACCGTTTGCGGAACGTGCGATTTGGGGTGACCGCAAGGCGGGGATCGCCATGGGCAACATGTCCGGGCAGGGGAGGCGAGGAAATGAGAGCGTCCAAGCTGGCAGTCGCCGTCGTGGGGCTGTCGATCGGTGCGGCGGCTTGCTCCAGTGGTGCCCCAGCGGCGATGTTCGCGGCTCAGCCCAGCCCGACGGGCACCTCCGCCGACGACGCCGAACTCGACAGGGAACTGCTGGGCCCGAACCCGCCCCAGGCTCCTCGGTTGAGCGCGCCGGTCCAGAATCTCACGGTGAAGGTCGGCGGCATGACCCGCTCCTACGTCGCCTTCGTCCCCAAGGATGTGCCGAAGAACGCCCCGCTGCTGCTGGCCTTCCACGGCACAGGCATGAACGGCGAGCTCATGCGGGCCTACACCGGATACGAGTTCGACAAGCTCGCCGACTCCAACAAGTTCGTCGTCGTCTACCCCAACGGATACGGACGGCACTGGAACGACTGCCGCAGGGACGCCAAGTACCCCGCCCGCACCGAGGACATCGACGACGTGGGATTCGTCCGCGCGATCATCGACAAGTACCGCGCCTCCAACGACATCGACCCGAACCGGATCTTCGCCATGGGCTACTCCAACGGCGGCCACATGACCTACCGGCTGGCCTCGGCGATGCCCGGCCAGATCAAGGCGATCTCACCGGTCGCGGCGAACTTCCCGGCGCCGGGCAACAACATCTGCCCGGCGATCAAGAGCCCGATGCCCATGCTCATGATCACCGGCACCAAGGACCCGCTCGACCCGTACAACGGTGGCGACGTCGTCGTGACCGGCACCTCCTACGGCAAGGTGCTGTCCTCCCCCGACACCGCGGCCCACTTCGCCGAGCTCAACGACAACACCGCGACACCGCAGGAAACCAAGCTCCCCCACCATGCCGATTCCGGAGCCACCTCGGTCTCCGTCAGAAGCTACGCACGGCCCGGCAAGCCCCCCGTCACCCAGTACACCGTCGACAACGGCGGCCACGTCGTCCCCAACCACGTCTTCGAAGCCCCAAGCCAACTCGGCCCGACAACGCATGACCTCGACGCACCACCGGTCATCTGGGACTTCTTCATGAAGAACAGCAGCTGACCGATCATCGACCTGGCCACTCCCACCTGGCACCCACGCCCACGGGAGCACCCCACCCCGCATGGCATCGGCGACGACCGGCCGGAGCGGAGCCCCGCTCACAGCCGCGCCCCCCGCAGACCCGGACGGCCGGCCGAGGCACAGCGGAGTGGGAGCCGGGCTGGTTCCAGGCGGAGATTCCTCCGGTAGGGCCACCCGCTTCCCGCGCGTCCGAGGGGCTACCGCGTCGCCGGGAACTTGTAGCGGTCGCCGTGTGCCAGATAGTGGAACTTGACGGGCGTCGAGAAGGCGGCGGCGGCCTCCTTGAAGTCGTCGAGCCCGGAGTGGAACACCGAGAAGTCGTTGTAGTGGATCGGGATCGCGGTGTGCGGCCTGACGATCTCCGCACAGCGGACCGCCTGGGCCCCGGTCATGGTCACCGTGGTCAGGAACAGCGTGGTCCCACCGCTGTGGAACATCCCCAGGTCGATGTCGGGGTAGTGGCGGGGGATGTCGTGCAGCCGGTTGTGCAGCATGGTGTCGCCGCTGATGTAGAGCCGGAACAGCCGCTGGTCGCCGTTGTGGAAGTCCAGCAGGTTGCCGTTGACCGGCATGAGCATGTCCGCCATCTCGAAGTCGCTGGTGTGCTCGGCCGGCATGGCCGTCACCACGAGCCGGGCGTCACCCCTCTGAACCGTCTGACTCTCCCAGGTGTCGAGCGCGTGGCCGTTGGTGAAGCCCAGCGGGTGCAGCTCCTCGATCGCGTGCTTCGTGCTGACGACCGGGATCTCCTTGTCAAGATCCCGAGCCGCGACATGGTCGAAGTGGTCGGCGTGATAGTGCGACAGGACGATCAGGTCCAGCGGGGGCAGGTCGGCGACCTGGCAGTCCGGCTCCATCTCGCGCCGGGCATAGATGCCGTGCCCGAGGTGGAGATGGTCACCCTTGTGCAGAAACGCGGGGTCGGTCAGAATCGTGAACCCCGCGAACCGGATCAACGTCGTGGCGTTGCCGATGAAGTACACCTCGCCGGAGTCGAAGTCGGGCTGCTCCCCTGCCGGGAGCGTGAGTGTCGCGTTCATAAGAACCTTCTGTATCAGCGGAGCGGATGCGGCCGCCGTGGCGTAAGTCATCCAGGACGACCGACGCTCCCGGAGCCCGGTGTGAGCCGTGTACGAGTCACATCTGCGCAGCTCATACCCACAGAACCACCACAGATACGGCGCTCCCCCGGACTTTCCGGCCCGCACCCACGCGCCTGCGCGCTCGCGATCCGATGCCGGTTCACCCAGCTGCCCAGGGTGCTGGCGTTGATGTCGAACTCCCGCGCCACGGACGCGACCGTCCGATCGCCCTCCAGCACCATGCGGATGGCTTCTTCCTTGAACTCCGGCGAGAACTGCCTGCGACGCCTCGTCACGTACCTACCTCTTCCAGACTTCTGTCAGCTTATGTAGCCGACTGTCCGGAATCTGCTGGGCACCTCAAACAGCATCGCGCAGGAGTGGGCCAACGGTGAGCCCAACTACGGGTTCCAGCTCACAGCGGGCAATGAGTCCGACTACACCAACTGGCGTGCGTATCGTTCGCACGAGTACGGCGAAGATGGTTACGGCTCCCACGGCCCCAAGCTCATCATCGGCTATGAACCTGCGAAGGAAGTCGTGGTGGCGTGGGAATCGGATGCGGAAGTGCCGACTTGGCCGACGTATTCCGAGGCCATGGCTATGCAGATCGATCCGCGCCGGGTAAACATGACCGCCACGTTCAGCGAATCGGTGACCGATGTGCAGTTCACCGTCAAGGATCCATCGGGGGCCGAAGTCCCAGGCGGCGCCGCCGGTGACAACGGGAACAAGCTGTGGACTTTCACTCCCGGCCGGCAACTGGACCCCGAGACCGTCTACACCGTCACCGTCCACGAGGGGAAAGACCTCGGTGGCAACGTCATGTCGCCCTATTCGTGGTCGTTCACCACGAGTCAGCCGGACACGACGCCACCCACCGTTACGGGCACGGTTCCAGCAGCGAATGCCACAGACGTCGAGCCGGGCACCCCTTTGCGGGTGACCTTCAGCGAACCGGTGAGCAACGCGACGGTCAGCGTCAAGGACGCTGCCGGCTCAGCCGTGGCCGGCACCCAGACGGTGGAGTCGGCGACCGCACTGGTATTCGCCCCGACGCAACCATTGACGGAGGAGACGGTGTTCACCGCTGAGGTGAGCCGCGCCACCGACGAGGCCGGAAATGTAATGGCAGCATCATCGTGGACGTTCACGACGGCGGCACTCCAGCCTCCGGAGAACTCGCCCTCTGTGGAGTACGAGTATGTGTCTCCGACCACGGATGAGGCGGGTGAGGTCACCTCGTCGTTGACGCCTGCCTTCGAGGCACGGGTGTCGGATCCCGATGGTCGGGCTTCGACGTTGACCGTTCAGGTGGAACATGATCCGTCGGTGCCCGCTCAGGGCAGTGGTCTGATCTGGTCCGGTACCAGCGTCTCGGTCCCCTCGAACGGCTGGGCGTACCTGTCGATTCCAGCCGGCAAACTGGCCAAGGGGTGGAAGACCCGTTGGCGTGCACGGGCGACAGCCGATGGCGTGAACGGCGCCTGGACCGCCTGGCACATGCTGACTGTCACGGTCCCCAGCCCCGCTGTGGCGCGTACCAATGCTCAGGCTCAGGATCCGCTGCCAACAGACCGGCCGTTCAACTACGAGCGGATGACGATCTCGGCGTGCAGGCAGGCACGACTTCAGAGTGGCCGGTCCTACCACGCGTTCGGGTGGGCTGTGGTCAAGCCCTACACCGCCTGCTACAGCAGGTGGAAAGGCTGGGCGACCTACAAGACGGACCTCTACACCAACCTGCCGAAGGAACCCATAAAAAACGGTGTCATGATGGAGACGGTAGTCGTCATGAACACCTACCTGGGGAACGCGGACGGAAATGGCGTCATCGGTATAGGAAACGTCGGTGGTCAAGCGCTCAGACCTAGGGACATCTCTGTCACCACTTCGATCGAGAACATCCGGCAGATGCGAGACGGTGTGGAAGTCACACAAGCGACGACTTCTCGCTCGAGCTCGACGTCGACACCACCGGTTCGGACGGTTCCACCTGCGACTGGATCGTCGGCGAACGCCGTCTGGACAGACTGAGTAAATGGAGAGCGGACGGCTCCGACGAGTTCATCTTCAAGTCAAGCGGTGGCGACTTCGTGAACTGCACCATCAAGCCGACCATCTTCTTGTACCACCCCGCCTGGTGGAACTCGGACAACCCAAAAGTTCCGTTGTGGGCCAAGGCAGAGATCGAGCGAGTGCCCACGGGCAGGGACCTCCTTGTGCCGACAGTCCGCTGCGACAGCCGGCCCATGGGGCCCTACAAAGGAACGAACCCGGTCGTCTACCACGGCGCCTGTATCTTTATGGGTGCCAACAGGGTCTATACGATGTACCGGTCAGACCAATACCGGGGAGAGGTCGCCCAGCATATCTGGGACGCCTTCCATGACAACAAGGACACGAGACCACCGAAGTACGACGACTTCGGCGTACAGGTCAAGAAGGAAGTCCCCGGTAATTACGACGCTCCTTTGCGTCTTGCCGACGGCAAGCCGAACCCCGCTTCCCGACCGCTCACCAGAATCACCGACGATGACGTGGCCGCAGACGGTTTCAAACGGCGAGGCAAGAACAAGTACTGGACGGAGATGGGGTGTAAGATCTGGTTCCCTGGCTGGGTCGATCAAGGAAAGCAGTGCGACGAGTTTCCCTTTAGGTCCACGAGGGAAGGGCCGGGAGACGGTGAGTATGTCAACCTGAAGTGGATCCTCTATAACAATGCCTCGGTGCGTCCGGTGACAACGTCACACAATTCAATGGCGGGCAGAGATCTGTGGCTCTTCTATGCGCGTTACCGCGTGAACCGGACGAGTAAGTTCTGGGTCAGCGTCAAGGACCAGCCTCCCAGGTAAAACGCCACTGGTGGCACGGATACGTGCCCGATGTACACCGGATGAATTGCGGGGAGCAGGCGACCGCTTCAGCTGCCTGCTCCCCCTGATCGCGAGATATCACATGCCAAAACCCACCGACCTCTACGACCTGTTGGCCGCCCGAGGGCTCGACGGTGCAGCCGAATATCCGGGCTTCCACATCGTGTGGGCCGAAGGGATGGGTGGCAACGAACTGGCCCGGCGGCTCGGCGCCGATTCGGCCAGTGCGTACCGGTGCGGCCTGGACGATATGGCGGGCCTCGGCGGCGGGCGTGCCGGCATGTGGGCCGGCGCTGCCGACGGATGGGTGCGGGCCTTCATGTTCGACTGGTTTCCGAATGACTTCTCCTGGATCCAGGAGGCGTCGCGCGGAACGCGCCTGCTGAACATCCAATGCGCCAGCGGTCATCGTCTGGACTGGGCCGTCGACGGCGTCACGGTGGTCGGGCTCAACCTCGTCTGGCCGAGTGAGCGGTTCGGGGCCGACCCCACCGCGCTCGACCAGCTCATGCGAGACCTGCACTTCCAACTGGACGAACCAGCGGACATCTTCAACGAAGATCCCACCACGGTCGAGGTAAGCGTGACATCTGCCCTCCGGCTGGCAGGTCGCCTCACCGGGCGGGAGATCGACGCGCGGTGGCTGGACCGCACCCACAGCCTGTACCTGTTCTGACCTCAGCACTGACGCGTCCCCGGTTCCTGAAGTGTTTCAAAATTAGGCCCAAGGCCTTGACCCCTGTGAGTGCCGGAAACTGAATCGCCCCGGGTTCGGTGGAGACTTTGGTGTGCCCCGAGTTCGATGGAGGCGCTTTCTGCTCCAAGATCGGAATGGGAAGTTCCCTGTGCGGCGCCAAAACGCGGATACTGCTGCTGAGCTGGGCGTTTGCCGGACGATTAGGCCGCTCTGCGGTACTCGCTGATCAATCCTGTGATGGTCCTTCGACGGTGAATCCGGGAGGCCATATCGATCACCTCGCTGGGATCGTGCAACGGCGGGCGGAGGGAACGGCTCTGATGCGGGCGATGTTGGTTGTAGTGGTGTTCGTACTCGGTCAGGACTTTACGCAGGTGCCGCTCACCATTGAGGAGCAGGTGGTCGAGGCACTCACGGCGTAGCGTTCCCACAAACCGTTCGGCGAATGCGTTCGCTCGTGGTGACCGGACGGGTGTCTTGATGACTCGCACGCCGGCGGCGGTGAACAGCTCATCGAAGGAGCGGGAGAACTTGCCGTCACGGTCCCGGATGAGGAACTTGAACGCGCCGGCGCGTTCTCCCAGGTCCATCAGCAGATTCCGGGCTTGCTGGGTGGTCCATGCGCCCGTGGGGTTGGAGGTGAGGCCCAGCACGTGCACGCGGCGTGTCTCGATCTCCATGACGAACAGGACGTACAAGCGTTTGAGGAAGACAGTGTCGACGTGCAGGAAGTCGCAGGCCAGGATGCCGGAGGTTTGCGAGGTGAGGAACTGTCGCCAGGTCGGTGAGGTCTGTCGTGGCGCTGGGCCGAGGCCGGCCGCGGCGAGGATCCGGCGAATGGTGCCTTCCCCGATTCGATGGCCGAGGCCGAGCAATTCCCCCTGGATCCGCCGGTGCCCCCATCGGGGATTTTCCCTGGCCAGTCGGATCACCAGATGACGTAGCTCGTTCGGGATCGGTGGACGCCCGGTCGCGTTCGGGTACGTCCAGCGTTGGCTGACCAGCCGGCGGTGCCAGGCCAACAAGGTGCCAGGCGTCACGATCCGATGGAGGCGAAGCCGTGCAGGAAGCAGCCGCGCCAGTGCGGCCAGCAGCGCCCGGTCGGCCCAGTCCGGTTGCGGCCGGGAAACCTGACGACGCAGGACGGCGACCTCATGACGCAGCACCAAAATCTCCACGTCCTTGGAAGTGTCGCCCCGCGCGAGAAGCGTCAACCAGCCGAACAACCGGACCATCAGCAGCTACAGCAGGCGTAGAAACACGAGTGCTGAGGATAGAAGGCCAGGTTAGATGCCATGCACGAGTTTTGGCACCGCACAGGGCGCGTACCTTTTGTCCGGATCGGGCGTCACCGTGAATGCGATCTGCCCGGCTTCGTCGAGACGCCGATGCTCCAGGAGATCCGCGACCACGTCCTCGTGCACGGCTTCGCCATCGCCAGCTCGGATGAGGTCGCGGCGGCCGTCCAGGCGATCGTCCAGAGCGGCACGACCGGCGAAGCGTGGACCGTCCAGGCAGGCGAACCCGCCACACCGGTGACGTTCCCGGCGATCGAGCTCAGCCGGAGCCCGTGAGTGAGGACCGCTCCGGCGATGCCGTTCAGCTTTGAACGACGCAGCTGGAGCGGCTTGACCCTCACGTAGCGTCATGCCCTACGGTCGCGGCCATGAGTGACAAGAAGATCCGGTCCCCGCTCAGCGAGGAGGACAAATGCGAGGTCTGGGGCGAGTGGGCCGACCACGAAGACGAGTACCTCGACGAGGTGGAGCAGCGGTGGGGGAGCGGCACCGCATACGCGCAGTCCGCGAAGCGCGTCGCGGCTTACGACAAGAAGCAGTGGGAGCAGATCAACCGCGACAACGCGGCCATCGAGGCACGGATCCGTGAGCTGATGGATGCCGGCGCCGACCCGACGAGCGAGGCGGCGATGGATGTGGCCGAGTCGCAGCTGCGGCACATCGCCCGCTGGTTCTACGACATGACGCACGAGTTCCACGTGCAGAAGAGCTACCTGTACGTGGAGGACCCGCGTTACCGGGCGGGCATCGAGGCGAACACCCGTCGGGGTGCGGCGGAGTGGCTCCAGAAGGCGATAAAGGCCAACGCGGCCCGCGCCGCCGAGGGGCCGACCAAGGCCTGCTGACTGGTCCGCCATGCCGGCTCGGTCCGCAGATCGGGCCTGCGGCAGGCTCACTCCGGACGACGAGCGCCGGCTCGATGGTCATCGTGGATTCGCAGCCCTTTTCGCAGCTCAGAGCGATGTGATTGTCAGGCACGCAAGGCAAGCCGGCGATCAGGGCGAAGGTCGGTGCGCCGGTCGGGGGCGCGAAGGTGGCCAGCGCCCGCCCTGCGTCCCTCGGGAGCAGGTGCTGCACTGGGGCCCGTGGTGTGCCCACCGGCCGGGGCCGCGCTCTCGGCTGTGGGTGTATTTGGGGTGGCCCCTGGTCGATCCTTTCTTGGCGAGGAAGGGAGGATCGGTGGCTTTCGTACTGGTCGCGTCCAGGATGGTCGCACTGCTGCTGGTCGGCTTGTACGCGGGTGGCGTCGTCTTCGTGGTGGTCGCCCCGTCCATGGCTCGCCTGCCGGGGGCCGCGTACGTGCGGTACTGGCAGGCGCTCAACGTCGACTACGGGCGGGCGATGCCGCCGCTGCTGCTGACCGGCATCGCGGCGCTGATCGTCATGACCGCCCTGTCATGGCGTCGCGGATGGTTCGTCCTCGGTGTCAGCGCGACCGCCCTGATCATGGTGGTTCTCACCGTGCTCCTCACCCTGAGGACCCTGGAACCCCTCAACCGGGTGGTGGACGCCTGGGATCCCGACAACCTGCCCGCCGACTGGGCCGAGAGCCGCCGGCGGTGGCTCAACCTGCACCTCGTCCGGACCGTGCTCGCGCTTGCGGCGTTCGCCTGCCTCATCGTCGTCCAGACCTTCGACCGCGGCTGACCCGCCTGTCCGGGCGTCAGCGGCGACTCGCAATGGCTACGCGATCGCCGGCGGCCTGACCTCAAAACGGGGATAAGGTCTCGTCCAGCATGACTGGACGCGGTGGGTGCGAGTAGGCGAAGAGGGAGGGGGCTGCGGCGGACCGCGGCACCAGCACGGTCAGCACGCTTTCGCCAGTGGAGGCGGGATCGGCAACGGCTCGCCGGTCACCGTTCTGGGAGCGCTGAGCAGATGGGGCTGTCCCGCCGTTGATCAGGTCCTCTTCATCGATCTCCCGCTGGTGTGCCACAGCCCGGCTTCCAGGAGCGCGGTCAGTTCGCCGGCCGGACGTTCTGCCTCGGTCCCGGACATGGCATGCTCGATTCGCCGTGCCAGATGTAGATCCCGTACTGCCGATCGCCGTACGCACGAACACGAGGCCGGAAACGAATCAGGGTTCGCACCTGTGAAGGTGCGACCCCTGATTCGTGGCGCCATTCGTCAGGCGGCAACGATGTTCTCGGCCTGCGGACCCTTCTGGCCCTGGGTGACATCGAAGGCCACCTTCTGGCCATCCCGCAGCTCGCGGTAGCCGCCCTGGGCGACGATGTTGGAGTAGTGCGCGAAAACGTCGGCGCCGCCGCCGTCCTGCTCGATGAAGCCGAAGCCCTTTTCAGCGTTGAACCACTTCACGGTGCCAGAAGCCATGTCGATCTCCTTTTCGCAGGTGCAATCCGAAATCCGCGATGCACGAATTCCGTGTCGCCGAGATAGGCCCACACCCGGAGAAGACCGGAAAACAAAAATGCACCCGAGGCTACATACCGTCAGGTGCACACAAGTTCATTATGGGTACCACAACTGCAACTACTTTCACCCTAGCACACACGGTAGCCCGTGATACGCAGGCCCCGCCGCTCATCCGCCTGGTCACGAATCACCTCCTCCAGGTTTCTGTCACCTCATGCGGCTAATTGTCCCGAACCGCCTGGCGCCCGAGCCCGACCAACCAACGCCCTGACCGTCCACACATCGTCGCTCCACGGGCAAGCGTCCCGGGGCGAGGATCCAGCACCCACACCGTGGCCCCCGAGACGTTCGCCGCGGCAGGACCGATCGGTCAAGCCGATCTTCATACACCGGCGGGAGTCACCGTGGACGGCGGGGAGCGGCACATTCCCCTCCACTTACGATTCTGGTGACGCTTCGATGGCTATATGGTCTTTGTGGTCGTTTTCTTGCGATATCAGCCGCTCGCGCTGCGAGAATTACGGAATCCTGGAAGTCGTGAGGTATGGTGAAACTACCGAAGACTTTTCGAGCGTCGGCACTCAGGTCTGCGTCGCCTTCGGCGAACCACCACCGGCCCCTTGAACGGGCCCGGACAGGCCCGGCGATCATGATGTCGACACTTCTCTTTCATCCCGCACGGCTCAGCGTCGATCCGGCGCCGAATCAGCGGAAGGTGGCGGACAGGGCTCGGTGGTTCTCCTCCCCTGACGCGTCCGCCGAGTTGCCCGGCCTCATCGCCGCGGTCGGCGAGCTGCTCGATCGAGTCACGCTCCGCATCGGCATCCATGGCGATATGTGGCAGAACATCCCGCGCCGGATCCCGGCGCGCGGGCGGCAGGTGCGCATCGGCTGGTTCCGCCACATCCACCCCCGCGCGATCACTGTCAGTTTCGCCACCGGCGAGCCGGTCATGCTGCGGATCATTCCGTCGCGCACCGCCGCGGGCGCCGCCGAGGCCACGCTCAAGCTCACCGCACCGGACGGCGCAGGCTTGAGCATCGACGCCCGTCCTCGCCCTCGCGCACTCGCCGACCGACTCCGGTACGACCTGCATGACCTGATCGAGCAGACCAGGTGTCCCCCGTACTGACGCCGGGCCGGTCCTCGACAGGCAGGCATCTCATGACCCTTCAGCTTCTTCCGTGAGGAAAACTTCATGACCGTCATCGACATCGCCCCGCAGGCTGTGAGCGCCTCGGCGCCGACTCTCGTACAGCTGTCGGGAGACATTGACATCTTCACCACAGCTCGGCTGCGCCAGCGGCTGATCAGCGCCCTGGATCACAGCACCGACGTGCTCGTCCTGGACGTATCCCGGGTCACCTTCTGCGGTGCCGGCGGGATCGGCGTGCTGATCGGCGTGAAAGGCCGTGCGCGGGCACGCGGTGTCACGCTCGCCCTGCGCGGCGTCTCACCGCGAATGGCCCGGCTGCTGCGTGTCACCGGACTGGACCGCCACTTCCCGACCACGGCGTAGCGGCGTACCGGCCATGCCAGGCGGATGCCATGTCTGCGGAAGGATGTTCTACAGAGAACGCGGGGAGTCCAGCTGCAGGCCGACGTGCCGCCCGTACCCCTCACACACGTAGTAGCCGGCCCGCGGCCTCCACACCAGCCGGGGCAGCGCGTCACCGTGTGGCCGCGCTCTTCATCCGCCAGCCTGCGCCGCTAGGGCGCCAAATCGAGTGCCCACTCCACCGGTCCGGGCTCCACCGACCCCTGTTCCCCCTGCTCGTCCTCGACGCTGGTCATGATGGTCGGGCCGTCGAGCACGAGCACCTGATCCAGCTTGTCCACCAGCCACATCACCGACCGGGACCGCACCACCCCCGACTCGCTGGCAGGCACCAGGTCCGCGCGCCGGCAACTCCCCCGTCGCTGCGGGCACGACGTCCCACTCCCCCACAAGCTGCCGGGCGACCGCCAGGACTGCGCCTTCACCACGCACGACCGCGCCGCCGATGCCGCGAGCTCGTCCACCACAAGCAGCGGACGACGCGCCGTCGCCCGGGTACCGTCCGTAGTGCAACGGCTCTCCTCGCTGCCCTTCACCGGCGCGGCCGCGGCGGGGCGCAGTTCGGGCCGCTCTCGTGGACGTGCCCTCCGTCACCACGCGGATTCCCGGTTTCCAACTGATCGCCGACGTGCCAATCCGGTGACGGGATCGCCTTCCTGTCCACGGCGACCGGGGTCTTCGGCGCCGTCAGGCGTCACTCAGGCGAGGGCCGCCACCGCCTTGATGGCCTGGTCTCCACCCGCGCCTGGCTGACCGCACCCACGATTCAAGGTCACCTACACACCCAAGCACGCCAGCCGGCTGAACATGATCGAGATGTGGTTCTCCGCGCTCACCCGTCGCCTGCAGCGACGTGGCGAGTTCACCTCCCGCGAGGATCTGATGGCCCAGATCGACGACTTCACCATCCGTTACAACGAGACAGCTCGGCCTTACCGCTGGCGCTACGACGCCCGTGTGGGACACGACCGCCATCTCGTTCGCCGCAGCGACTAGACCTGCAGGCCGTGCCGCAGGATCCGCAGGAGGCGCTGCGTGTGGCCGGCGTCGGTGCCGGTCATGGCAGCCGCGCTCGTCAAGGCCAGCAGGTCAGCCACGTCGAGATCGGAACGGACGGTGCCCTCTTGACCTGGTCGTAGCCAGGTACCAGTAGTCGTCGTAGGGCACCTGCAGTGTGAGAGGGCTGTAGTCGAAGAAGCCGCCGTGGTACTCGTAGGCCTCCTGGGCGAGGTACGCCTGGTACTCGTCGCTGTCCATCAGGCAGACCCGGGCCGTTGACCCGCGCCAGTCCACCTCGAAGCAGGCGCCGGCCCGGTTTCTGCAAGGTCCCAGTACAGATGCCTCACACACCATGAGTAGCTGGTCACGCACCGCGCGGGAAGCTATGGCCGGCCACCCCGAGCCCTGCTCCAGGCAGCGGCGGTCAGAAAGATTTGGAACGGAATCCGGTGTCGGGCGGGGTTCTCCGAGATGGATGAACACCTGCCGTTGCGGCCGGAGCAATCCTGATCGTGACGGCCCAGGGGCAGGCGGTCAGCCCGCTTCCGGCGGCTTGGGCGAGGGTCCCAGGGGCGGTGTCACGGCCCGTGTCGCGGTCACGCTCTGGATGGCTTGTTCAACCGATGATGCGACCTGGAACGCGGCGCGCAGGCCGGTGATCGACAGGATGCGTTCCAGCCGGGCCGGCACCTGAGCCAGCACCAGGCCGGCCTGCCGCTGGCGGCTTTGCTGCAACAGCAGCACCAGAACGCCGACGCCCGTGGAGTCGCAGAAGGTCACGCCGCTCAGGTCCACCACCAGCGCACTGGACAGGGCCGCCTGCCAGGGATCTTTGACCTGGTGGTGCAGCAGGCCGGCGAACTGGTAGTCGAGTTCGCCGGCCACGCGCGCCACGATGTAGTCCTGGTGCACAGCGATGGAGACGGCGAAGCTTTCGGGGAAGCCGTGGTCCTCGGTCACGGGACGTCTTTCTCAGAGAAGGGCGGTCAGCTTCAACGGCCGGCGCCGCGCCGGCCTGGCTGTCGCGGGAATGCCGTGGCTCCCCGGCGTTTCGGACGCGGCTTGTCCTGATGCCCCCGGGCGTGACCGGGGGCTCGGAACGGTCAGTGACGCCGGCGGAGTTCTTCGCGCTGGCGGAGTTCTTCATTGATACGCAGCGCCTCGGCGAGCTGGTCTTCCAGGATGATGATGCGGCAGGCCGCTTCCAGCTGGGTGCCGGCGTCGACGAGTTCGCGGGCGCGGGCGGCCAGGCGCAGCTGGTAGCGGGAGAAGCGGCGGTGGCCGCCCTCGCTGCGTAGCGGCTCGATCAGCTTGGCGGCGCCGAGGCTGCGCAGGAACGCCGGGGTGACGCCGAGGATCTCGGCGGCCCGGCCCATGCTGTAGGCGGGGTAGTCCTCGTCATCGAGCCGCTGCCCGGGACTGGCGGCCGCGTCGACCGCCTGGGCCGGATGAGGGGCTGGGCGAGCGCCGGTGAGGCGGGGCTGCTCCCGCCTGGAGGCGGTGACCGTTGCCTGAGGTGTTTGATCCATTCAACCTTCCCGAATGCGAACAGGGGCCCCGGCGCCATGATGCGCCGGGGCCCAGAGGTTTAACACCATCGACCGGCCCTGCCTGCGTGCTGCAGGGGCGGTTCACTTATGCCGCGCCAGCCGCCCGATGCGGGGGTGCGGGGATCGCGTAAGCGTGACCGTAGACCACCGTCCTGTTCGTGGAGCTGCGGTACCCGTGCGGCGACATGCGGCCGGCGACGGGCGATCCTGATGGCGTTCAACACTCCCTTCCAGTTATCCGTGCCTCGGCACCCTGACCGCTGGTGCCGACTTTCCGTAAGCGGCAGCGCGTCCACCGCCCCGGCCCTCTTTCTCAACCACCTGGCCGCGGCAGTCCGACCTTCTGCCCTCTTCCTCGTTCTGTACTGCTGTACTGCTGTCCACGCCCGTCCGGGCAGCCCCGTTGTGGTGCTCGTACTGCGCTGCCCTCGTGGATCCGTCCCTTGCGATGTCAGGAACTCTATCCTCCCACAGCGCGCATGTCTACTGTGGCGACTACAGATTTTCTTGTGCTCTTGAGGTAAGAGTGCGTTTCGCGAGCTGATGCCCCTTTCGTCGCCGGAGTTGGCTTAGGTCGCCCGGTCAGAGGCTCGTCATTCGGGCTATGGGCGCGGTTGG
>NZ_JBFAOV010000039.1:0-86866 GCF_040675375.1 Nonomuraea sp. NPDC049607 | reverse complement strand
CTTTCTACCCCTCCCCCCCCGGGCCCCCGTTGGTTTTACCCCCCCCCGTGTTGAGCACCCCCCACACCCCCCCGCCGCCCCCCCCCCCCCCCCCCGCCCGCCCGCCGCAGGTCGGACGCGGGATTCAGGAACCGGGTCGCAGCGAGTTCCGGTACGGCGGCATGAACCTGAGCCGCGGCATCTGGTCGGCCAGCACCCCGCCGTCCACGACCAGGGTGGAGCCGGTGACGTAGCGGGCCGCCTCCGAAGCCAGGTAGGCGACCGCCCCGGCCACGTCGTCCGGCCTGCCGTACCTGCCCCGCAGCGGGATGCGCTCCTCCCACGCCGCCTCGAAGGCCTCGCGGTCGAAGGGGAAGTCGCCGTCGATCGGGGTGGCGATCATGCCGGGCGCGACGGCGTTGACGGTGATGCCGTGGGCTCCCAGCTCGGCGGCGAGCGAACGGGTGATCAGTTCCAGGGCGCCCTTGGAGGCGTTGTAGTGGGCCAGGCCGGCTTCGGCCATGAGGCCGTTCTTGGAGGAGACGGAGACGATCCGGCCCCGCACGCCGTCGGCGATCATGTGCTCGGCCACCCGCTGGGACAGGAAGAACGGCGCGTCGCAGTTGACCCGCATGACGGCCTGCCAGCCGGCCACGGTGATCTCGTTGAAGTGCTCAAGGCGAGCCACCCCGGCGTTGTTGACCAGGACGTGGATCGGCCCGTGGTCGCGCCGGACGTCGTCGGCGAGCCCGGCCAGGCCCTCGGTGTCGGCCAGGTCGAAGCCGTACGCGCAGCCCGCGCCCGGCCGGTCGACGGTGACCACCCGGTAGCCGTCGGCCGTCAGGCGCGCGGCGATGGCCTGGCCGAGGCCCCTGGCGGCCCCGGTGACCACGGCCAGTTCGGTCATGACAGCCCCAGCAGGTCGAGCGACGGGCGGTGGATGAGCTTCTCGATCTCCTCACGGTCCAGGGGCGGCAGCCCGGGGATGCCGGGGACCGCGCCGACCGCCCGCAGCCCCTCCACCGAGGCGTTCACCGTGGTGAAGGGGTAGTCGCTGCCGAACAGGAGCTTGGCCCACACGCCGTAGTCCTGGGCCAGGCGCAGGCTGTGCCAGAGCTGGAAGGGCCGGTAGTGCAGGGCCGAGACGTCGGCGTAGACGTGGCGGTGCTTGCGGATCACCGCGATGCACTCGCCCTCGTACGGGTGGCCGAGGTGGGCCAGGACCATGCGCAGCTCCGGATGCCTGATGGCGACCTCGTCCAGGTGCACCGGCAGGGCGTACCGCAGGGGGGCGGCCGAGACGAACGTGGTCCCGGTGTGCACGAGCAGCGGCAGGCCGTGGCGGGCGGCGTAGGCGTACAGGTCGTCCAGCTCGGGGGCGGCCGGGTCGAAGCCGGCGTACATCGGCATGAGCTTGATGCCGCGCAGCCCCAGGTCGCGGTGGCCGTGCTCCAGCTCGTCGCGCCAGCCGGGCTGGGTGGGGTCCAGCGACAGGTAGCCGATGAGCCGGTCGGGGTGCTCGGCCGCGTAGGCGGCCACGGCGGCGTCGTCCACCCACAGGCCCGAGCGCCTGGCCTTGCCGCCCACCACCACGGTACGGGTGCCGGGGGGCGAGGTGGCGGCGTAGTCCGCCCAGCGCACGGTCAGGTCGACGTGACCGCCGTGCGCGCGGGCGGACTCGGCCGCGAACGGGTCGCCGACGTCGTCCGGGCAGGTGAACAGATGGGAGTGGACGTCAACGATCACGCTTCTCCCAGCCCTCCTTGAACATGTTCCAGAACCGGTGGGAGGGCGGGTGCTCGGCGAAGACCTCGTCGGCCAGCTCGACGCCGAGCCCCGGCCGCTCCGGCAGCCCGATGTGGCCGTCGACCACGGGCAGGGCGCCCTTCAGCGCGTCGAAGACGTACGGCTCCAGCATGCCGTCGAACGTCTCCAGGACGAGCAGGTTGGGCATGCCGAGCACGGCGTGCACGGAGGCCGTGGTGCACAGCGGGGAGTTGGAGTTGTGCGGGGCGACCAGCATGGCGTGCACGTCGGCCTGCGCGGCGAGCTTCCTGATCTCGGTGAACCCGCCGGCCATCGACAGGTCGGGCTGGATGATGTCGACCGCGCCGGTGGCGAACAGCCGGGCGTACTCGTAGCGGTTGTGGAAGTGCTCGCCGCCGGAGATGGGCATGGCGGCGCGGGCGCGCAGTTCGGCGTAGCGCTCGATGTGCGTCCAGGGCAGCGGCTCCTCGAACCAGCCGAGGTCGAACGGCTCCAGCTCGCGCACCAGCCGGACGGCGGTCGGCATCGCGAAGCGGGCGTGCCCCTCGACGAAGAGGTCGAGGTCCGGCACGGCCTCGCGGACGGCCGCGACGATGTCGACCGAGAGCCGCAGCTCGGCCCGGGACAGCTCGCCCAGCCCGGCCCCGAACGGGTCGAACTTCAGCCCGGTGTAGCCGCGGGCGGCGACCTCCTTGGCCTTGGCCGCGAACACCTGCGGGTCGCGCTCGCCGGTGTACCAGCCGTTGGCGTAGACGCGCACCGAGTCGCGGCAGGCGCCGCCGGTCAGCCGGTAGGCGGGCACGCCCAGCGCCTTGCCCATGATGTCGTAGAGCGCCTGGTCGACGCCGGAGACGACGATGCCGCCGACGTCGCCGCCGCGCAGGAAGTCGCCCTGGTACATCCGCAGCCAGATCTCCTCGACGTCGAAGGGATCGGCGCCGATCAGGTGGCGCTGCGCCATGGCCTCGGTCAGCGAGCAGGTCTCCCGGCCCCGGTAGGGGTGGGTGATCTCGCCGATGCCGCTCAGACCTTCGTCGGTGTGGACGCGCACGTAGGAGAAGTCGCGCCAGGCGGTGCCGAGCGAGAGGGTCTCGACGCGGCTGATCCGGCCGGCGGGCCCGACCGGGCGCTTGGTGTCAACGGTGAGCATCGGCTCCGCCCATCGTGCTGGCGTCGGTGAGGTCGAGCACGTCGCCGCGGGCCAGGGTGGCCGCGGCGGCGGCCGCTTCGAGCAGGTGGTCGACGTCGGCGTCGGTGTGGGCGTAGGAGACGTGGCTGCGCTTGAGGTTCAGCGGCAGCTCGAAGATGCCGTGCTCCAGCAGGCGGCGGCGGTACCCGATGAACATGTTGGCATCATTGCGCAGCAGGTCGTCGTAGGTGCGGGCGGGTCCGGTCATGAAATATCCGACGAAGACCGAGCCGTAGCCGCTGACCAGCGCCGGGAGGTCCAGCGAGGCGAAGACCTCGGCCAGCCCGGTCCTGATCCGCTCGCCGAGGCGGAAGACGTGCTCGTGCACCGGCTGCTCGCGCAGCTTGCGCAGCGTGGCCAGGGCGGCCGCCACGACGGCCGGGTGGCCGTTGTAGGTGCCGGCGAAGAAGGCGGGGCCGCCGGGCCGCGAGCTGAACAGCTCCATGAGATCGGCGCGGCCTCCGAGCGCGCCCACCGGGTAGCCGTTCGCGATCGCCTTGCCCATGGTGGTGAGGTCGGGGGTGATGCCGGAGATCGCCTGCCAGCCACCCAGGTGGTGACGGAAGCCGGTGATGACCTCGTCGAAGATCAGCACGCTCCCCGACCTGGTGCACTCGGCGCGCAGCGTCTGGAGGAACTCCTGCTCGGGCAGCAGGCAGCCGACGTTGTGCGGCACCGGCTCCAGGATGACGGCGGCGATGTCGTCGCCGTGCTCGGCGAACGCCCGGCGGACGGCCTCCGCGTCGTTGAACGGCAGGACCAGCGTGGCCTGGAGCACCTCGGGCAGGATGCCGGTCGAGATCGGGTCGTGCGTGCCGACCTTCTCCGGCGTGGAGATCACGTTGAGGCTGACCGCGTCGTGCCAGCCGTGGTAGCAACCCTGGAACTTCACCACGAGCCGGCGGCCGGTCGCGGCCCTGGCCACGCGCAGGGCGTGGAAGGTGGCCTCGCTGCCGGTGCTGGTCAGGAGCACCTTCTCCACGCTCGGCACGAGTTCGGCCAGCGTCTCGGCCAGCTCGACCTCACCCGTGGTGACGCCGACTCCGCACAGGTCGACCGTACGGCCGGCCTCGGCGACGGCCGCGCCGACGTCGGGGTCGTTGTGGCCGAGCAGCGGCGGGCCGAAGGCGGCGTGGTAGTCGACGAACTCCCGTCCTTGCGAGTCGCGGAAGCGGGCGCCGGCGGCATGGGTGATCACCAGGTCGGTGAGCCCGGGGATGCTGCGCTGCCCGCTGTTCACGCCGCCGGGGATGACCTGGCGTGCGCGCTCGGCTAGGTGCTTCAAATCTCTCTCCTCTGACGCGCTTCCCGGCCCGGCCCGGCCTGGGGAGCGCTGGTCATCCGCCACAAATTCCGAACAGTGTTTGGCAATACCGAACAGATGAGGGAGATTGAAACACGAAGATGGGTGGGGGTCAACGATGAATTCCGCTAAGCTGTTCGGCTGTGACGAACACTGCTGCTGAGGAATCGCGATATTGGGTCCGCAGCGTCGCCCGCGCCGCCGAGGTGCTGGAGGTCCTGTCCCGTGTGGGGCCGGGCGGCGGCATGAGCGTGACCGAGATCGCCGCGGCCTGCGGGCTGAGCAAGAGCGCCGCCTTCGCCACGCTCTACACGCTGCGCGGCTACAGCCTGGTCGCCGACGACGGCGAGGGCATGAACCGCCGCTACCGGCTGGGCATGGCGCTGGCCAGGCTGGGGGCCAGGGCCCAGGCGCAGCTCTCGCTGCGCGACGTGGCGCGGCCGGCGCTGGTCGAGCTCACCGAGCGGACCGGGATGAACTCCAGGCTCGCCGTGCCCGAGGCCGGGCAGGCGGTCGTCGTCGACCAGGTGAGCAACGGCGAGCGCATCCAGGTCGACCTGCGGATGGGCACCAGGGAGCTGCCCCACTGCACCGGGCTGGGCAAGGCGCTGCTGGCCGAGATGAGCGACGAGGAGGTCGCCAAGGTCGTCGGCCACGTCGGGCTGCCGCGCCGGACCGGCCACACGATCACCGAGCTGCCGCTGCTGCTGGCCCACCTGAAGACCGTCAGGGAGCTCGGCTACGCGGTCGACGACGAGGAGGACGCCGACGGGATCTTCTGCATCGGCAGCGCGCTGCGCGACCACACCGGCGCCTGCGTGGGCGCGATCAGCATCACCTCGCTCAAGCGCGATCTGCCCGCCTGGCGCTACCAGGAGCTCGGCCGGGAGGTGCGGGAGACCGCGGCGATGATCTCCCAGCAGCTCGGGCATCCCGCGTGACGGCTTGACAGATCCGCCACCACTGTCTAGCGTCCTCGCCAATCGTTTCGGGCGAAGATCCGACTCCGAGCGCCGCGGCCCCGGCGCCGGACGTCCTGGGCCGCAGCGCCGCCGCCTGCCCGCCTTCGCACGCCCGGCCTTCCCATCACCCCGTTCCCGAAGGCCTCCCCCCATGAACCATGTAAGCGACGTCGCACGCCTGCTCGCGCTCGACGCCTCCCGACTCGCCGACGGCACGCTGCTGCGTGTCGCGGGCTACCATCGCGCCGGTGACGGCGGCGGCAAGCTCGTCCGCTGGGACGCGGCCTCCACCGCGCCCGCCAACGGCGGCACGGTCCTCGGCTCCGCGCCGAAGGGCCGCTGGATCCAGCTCCACGACGGCCGCCTCGACTTCCGGGCCTTCGGCGTCCTCGACCCCAAGTCGCCCGCGGACGCCGCGCTGGAGGCCATGGTCAACGACCCGGCCGTCTCCAGGATCGAGGCCCACACCGACCTCAACTTCGTCAGGCGCCACACCTTCCGGCGCTCGGACGTCGTGCTCGACTTCGGCGGCCACACCATGACCACCGAGGGCATCGAGAAGAACAGCCACGACAACCCCTTCGGCGCGGTCCTGTTCTTCCAGGGCGAGCGGACCCGGACCACCGTCACCGGCACGCTCACGGCCACGATCCCCGACCTGGCCGACGTCTTCGAGGTCGACTCCCGCTCGTTCCGGGTCGGCCAGTGGTGGGCCGTGGAGGTCGACGCGCTGGCGGGCACGTACGAGCGCGAGCTCCAGCGCCTGGTCCAGGTCACCCAGATCGTCGACGACCGGCACGTCCGGGTGAACTACAAGAACGGCTGGGAGCTGGCGGCCGGCCGTACGCTGACCTGGACGCTGGTCAACCCGGTCGAGCGCGTCGACGTGCGCGGCCTGCGCTTCGTGGCCGCGCCCGGCGGCGACGAGTACACCGGCTCGCACCCGATCGCCTACGAGTACGCCGTCCACTGCGACGTCGAGGACGTCCACGCCACCGGCAGCTTCTGGCCGGTGATCATGCGGCGCTGGTGCACCCACTTCCGCACCCGGCGCTGCAGCCTGAAGAACCCCCCGACCGTCATGTACGGCGGCGCGGGCTACCTGACCCAGCAGATCTACTGCCTGTACGGCCACGTCGCCGACTGCACCACCTCCAACGTCCGCCACCTCAACGACTTCACCGCCAGCGCCTACTGCACGGTCGAGAACTGCCACGGCGACGGCGACGACGAGGGCGGCAACCCCTTCACCACCCACGGCCAGTACGAGCACGACCTGGTCTTCACCGGCAACTCCGGCCTCATGGACATCGCCAACAGCGGCGCCCTATGGGGCACCAGCGCCAAGCGCATCACCGTGCGCAAGCACCTGTGCTCGTGGTTCGTGGCCGGAACGAAGATCACCGACCTGACGCTGGAGGACGTGCGGGTGATCCCCCGCTCGACGTTCGACCCGGCGGGAACGCTCCAGGTGAACGCCGACGGCCTGCACATGCGCGGCTGCTCGGCCAGAACCGTCGCGATCGGCCAGCGCTCCAACCGCTCCGGCCGCCCCAACGTCATCGAGGGCTGCTCCTTCGACCTGCCCAAGGACCAGGTGCTGGTCCAGACGCCGGTGAGCAACGCGCTGCACTTCAAGGAGTGCGTCATCACCGGGCTCGACGGCGCCACGCTGCGCGGCTCCGGTCCCCTGCGCCTCACCGGGTGCGTCCTGAGCGGCAAGGGCCAGGTCTCGCTGGGCTCGTCCGACGTCGTGATCAGCGGCGGCCGGGTCGACGGCGTGCGGATCGAACTGAGCGCCGTACGCGACCAGCGGCTGCGCCTGGAGGGCGTCACGCTGGACGGCGCCGTCCTCGGCCGTGCCGCCGGTCCGGGCGTCCTGACCTGGGAACTGGCCGCCTGCACGGCCGACGCCACCCGCGTCGAGCTGACCGGCGGCGACAACCGCTTCCGCGCCGCCGGCTCCCGCTTCACCGGCGGCCGCCTCGACCTGACCGCCGCCACCGTCCTGGTGCACACCGGCTGCACCGAGGAGGGCGTCGAGCGCGCCTTCCCGCCCGCCGGCCCCCGCGTCCTCATCGCCGACACCCTCGCACTGTAAGGAACCACCCATGGAACGTCGTGACATCCTGCGCGTCACCGGTTTAGCGGCTGTCGGCACCGTCCTGGCGGCCAGGCCCGCGCTCGCCGAGCCGGACAAGAAGCCCAAGGACGAGGTGCAGGCGGTCGGCACCGTCGCCGAGCTGCTCGCCTTCGAGGCCGCCAAGCTGGCGGACGGCACGCTGGCGCAGGTCGCGGGCTATCTCAAGCCGGGCGACGGCGGCGGCAAGCTCGTGCGGTGGGACGCGGCCTCCACGTCCGCCGCCAACGGCGGCACCGTGCTCGGCTCCGCGCCGAAGGGCCGCTGGATCCAGCTCCACGACGGCTGCCTCGACTTCCGGGCCTTCGGCGTCTTCGACGACAGGACGCCCGCGGACGCCGCCCTGGAGGCCATGGTCAACGACCCCGCCGTCTCCAGGATCGAGGCCCACAGCGACCTCAACTTCGTCAAGCGGCACAAGTTCCAGCGCTCCGGCCTGGTGCTGGACTTCGGCGGTCACACGATGCGCACCGTGGGCATCGAGAAGGCCGGCCAGGACGACCCGTTCGCGGCGGTCATGTTCTTCCGCGGCAAGGTCACCTCGACCACGGTCACCCACAAGCTGGGCGCCGCGGTGCCCGACCTGTCGGACGTCTTCGAGGTCGCCGACTCCGCCGCCTTCAAGGTCGGGCAGTGGTGGAGCGCCGAGGTCAACGCGCTGTCCGGCCGCTGGGAGCGCGAGCTGCAGAAGCTGGTCGAGATCACCCAGATCGTCGACGGCACGCACATCCGGGTGAACTACAAGAACGGCTGGGAGCTGGCCGCCGGCCGGACGATCACCTGGACGCTCGTCGAGCCGGTCGAGCGCGTGCACGTGCGCAACCTGCGCTTCGAGGGCGTCGCGGACGGCGACCAGTACACCGGCTCGCACCCGCTGGCCTACGAGTACGCCGTCCACTGCGACGTCGAGGGCCTCCACGGCACGGGCACGTTCTGGCCGCTGATCATGCGGCGCTGGGCCACCCACTTCCGCACCGAGCGCTGCACCCTGAAGAACCCCGCCAGCGTGACCTGGGGCGGCGCGGGCTACCTGACCCAGCAGATCTACTGCCTGTACGGCCACGTCCGCGACTGCCACACGGCCAACGCCCGCCACCTGAACGACTTCACCGCCAGCGCCTACTGCTACGTGGAGAACTGCCACGGCGACGGCGACGACCAGGGGCCGTTCGTCACCCACGGCCAGTACGAGCACGACCTGACCTACACCGGCAACTCGGGCCTGATGACCTTCGCCAACTCCGGCGCGGCCTGGGGCTCGGCGGCCAAGCGGATCACCGTGCGCAAGCACGTCTGCTCGTGGTTCGTGGCCCGGGTGAAGATCACCGACCTGACGCTGGAGGACCTCCAGGTCATCGGCAAGCCGTCGCTGGAGGGCTCGGGCATGATCTGGGTCAACGCCGACGGCGTGCAGATGCGCGGCTGCTCGGCCAGCCACACGCTGATCGTCTCCCAGCAGTCGAAGTTGTCGCGCCGTCCCAATCTGATCGAGGGCTGCGTCTTCACCGTCCCGGCCAAGAGCGAGATCGTCCAGGCGAACGTGACCGCGCCGGTGCACGTCAGCCGCACCACGTTCCACGGCCTGAACGGCAACGCCTTCAACGGCGCCGACCTGCGCCTGTCCGGCTCCACGCTGAACGGCGCCGAGGGCGCGGCCCCGCTGGTCCTCGCCGGGTCGGTGTCGCTGACCGGCTGCACGGTCAAGAACGTGGGCCTGGCCGCCGCCGGCAAGGCCGACCAGCGCGTCCGCCTCGACGGCGGCACCGAGCTGGCCGAGGCCGGGCTGTCGCGGGTGGACGGCGCCGGGCTGGTCTCCTGGCAGCTCGCCGGGGTCCGGAGCCAGAACGCCGGAGCCCACGTCCAGCTCGACTCCGGCAGGAACCGTTACGCGGCGACCGGCTGCCAGTTCGGCGGCGGCCGCCTGTCGATCAAGGCCTTCGAGGTGGTCCAGCACACGGGCAACGTCGAGGAGGGCGTCGCCAGGGAGCTGCCGGCCGACGGGCCGAAGGTCCTTACCTCGGGAAATCTGGTGATTTAGGTGCGTAAAGTAACGCTGGCCGTCGCGGGGGCGGGCAACCGGGGGCAGACCTACGCCTCCTGGATCGCCGCCCACCCCGACCGGGCGGAGCTGGTCGCCGTGGCCGACCCCGACCCCGTCCGCCGGGCCAGGCTGGCCGGGCCCGGGGTGCGCGAGTTCGGCGACTGGCGCGAACTGCTGTGCGAGCGGGTGGCCGACGCCGTCGTCCTGTCCACCCAGGACCGCCTGCACGTCGAGCCCGCCATCGCCCTGGCGCGGGCGGGCTACGCGCTGCTCCTGGAGAAGCCCATGGCGCCGACCGAGCAGGAGTGCCGCGAGATCGTGTCGGCCGTCGGCGGGACGGGCGTGCTGCTCGCCGTCTGCCACGTGCTGCGCTACACGCCCTACACCGCGCTGGTGAAGGAGACCGTGGACAGCGGGGTGCTCGGCGAGGTCATGAGCGTCGAGCACCTGGAGCCGGTCGGCTGGTGGCATCAGGCGCACTCCTACGTGCGTGGCCCCTGGCGCAGCGAGCGCCTGGCCAGCCCGATGCTGCTGGCCAAGTCCTCCCACGACCTGGACTGGCTGGCCTACGTCACCGGGCTCAGGATCGAGAAGGTCGCCAGTTTCGGTTCGCTCGGCCACTTCAGGCCCGAGCGGCGACCGGCGCAGGCCGCCGACCGCTGCCTCGACTGCGTGCTGGAGCCCGGGTGCCCGTACTCGGCGCCGCGGCTGTACCTGAACCGCGGCTACGACTGGCCGACCAGCGTCCTGGGCGAGAACGAGGAGCAGGTCATGGACGCCCTGCGCACCGGCCCGTACGGCAGGTGCGTGTACGCCTGCGACAACGACGTGGTCGACCACCAGGTGCTCGCCATGGAGCTGACCGGCGGGGCGACCGCGACGTTCACCATGACCGCCTTCACCGAGCAGACCCACCGCCAGACGAAGATCTTCGGCACCCACGGGCGGCTGATCGGCGACGGCGAGTCGGTCGAGGTGCTCGACTTCCGCGACGGCCGCAGCACCCGTCGCGACGTCACCGAGACCGGCTCGAACGCCGGCGACGGCCACGGCGGCGGGGACGACGGCGTGATGGACGCCTTCGTCACCGCGCTGGCCACCGGCGACCCCGCACACGTGCGCTCGGGCCCCACCGAGTCGCTCCACAGCCACCTCGCGGTCTTCGCCGCCGAGAAGGCCCGGCACAGCGGCACGGTCGTCACCGTGCCGGCATCCTAGGAAGGAACGATCATGCGACTGCGCGCGCTGGCCGCCGCTGCGGCCGCCCTCGGCACCCTGACCGCCTGCGGCGGCGGCTCCGGAGGCGACGAGAAGCAGACCGTGACCATGTGGATCTACCCGAACATCGCCGACCAGACCAAGCACCAGGCGTTCTGGGACGAGCAGACCAAGGCGTTCGAGGCGGCCAACCCGAACATCGACGTCAAGGTCGAGATCTACCCGTGGGCCAAGCGCGACGAGGCGCTGTCCACGGCGATCGCCGGCAACAAGGCGCCCGACGTGGTCTACCTCATCCCCGACCAGCTCCCCAAGTACGGCAGGACGCTGGAGCCGGTGGACGCCTACCTCGCCGACAAGGCCGACTACCGGGACAACGCCCTGAAGTCGGTCACCATCGACGGCAAGGTCATGGGCGCGCCGATCCTCATGTCGGCCAACCCGCTGGTCTGCAACCAGAAGGCCTTCGACGCCGCCGGGATCACCGAGTTCCCCAAGACCTGGAACGACGTGCTCACCCTGGCCCCGAAGTTCAAGGCCAAGGACGTGGACGTCACCAACTACTGGGCCGACCCCGCCGCCACCCTCAACCAGTCCTTCTACCCGCTGCTGTGGCAGGCGGGCGGCGACGTGTTCAGCCCCGACGGCAGGTCGGCGGCCTTCGGCGGCCCCGAGGGCGTCAAGGCGCTGACGTTCCTGAAGAACCTGGCCGACGGCGGCTTCGTGGAGAAGGACCTGCTGACCGGGCTGCCCAAGTTCGAGCAGACCAGGACCGCGCAGAACAAGGTGGCCTGCACCTGGCAGCAGCTCCCCGCCGACGTCGAGTCGTTCTGGGGCAAGGAGAACATCAAGGTGCTGCCGCCGCTGACCGACGCCAAGCAGGTCGCCTACGGCACCGTCGGCTCGCTGTCCCTGCTCAAGGCCTCCGACAACAAGGAGGCGGCGGGCAAGTGGATCGGCTTCGCCACCGGCGCGGCCCCGAGCAAGGCCTACGACCTGGCCTCCGGCTACTTCTCCCCGCGCAAGTCCACCGGCTCGCTGTACGCGGACGACCCGGTGCAGGCCGAGGTGGAGAAGGCGCTCGACCTGACCACGGCCGGGCCGCTGCACGAGAAGGCGCGTGACGTGATGGGCGTCCTGGCTCCCGAGATCCAGGCCGCGCTGATCGGCAAGAAGACGCCCGAGCAGGCGCTCGCCGACGCGGCCAAGGCCGCGGACGCGCTGCTGGGTGGCTGATGGCGGCGATCGACGTCAGGCGGTGGGAGGCGCGGACCGGACTGCTGTTCGTCCTGCCGTGCCTCCTGCTCTTCCTGCTGTTCCGGTTCGGCCCGTCCGTCGCCGGGGTGCTGCTGGGGTTCTTCGACTCCTCCATCGGCGCCAGCCCGGAGTGGACCGGCGTGGACAACTACCGGCGGATGGCCGCCGACCCCGTCTTCTGGGAGTCGCTGCGCATCACGCTGATCTACACGATCCTGTACGTGCCGGCGTCGATGGCGGCCTCGGTGGGCATGGCGCTGCTGGTGCGCCGCGCCTTCCGCGGGGCCGCGTTCTTCCGCTCGGTCTTCTTCCTGCCCGTCGTCACCAGCCTGGTCCTGGCCGGGACGGTCTTCACCTGGCTGTTCTCCTCCGAGGGGCCGATCACCAAGCTCACCGGGCAGTCCTGGCTGGCCTCCACCACGCTGGTCATCCCGGCGCTGGTGATCGTCTCGGTCTGGTCCAGGTTCGGGTACGGCATGCTGATCGTCCTGGCCCGGCTCCAGGACCTGCCGCGGGAGCTGGAGGAGGCCGCGCTCACCGACGGCGCCTCCACCTGGCAGCGGTTCCGCTACATCGTGGCCCCGCAGCTGCGCCCCGCGCTGTTCTTCGTCGCCGTCATCGAGACGACCAACTCCTTCCAGGTGTTCGACCTGGTCTACGTGATGACCGGCGGCGGCCCGGCGCACGGCAGCTTCACGCTGGTCATGGCCCTGTACGAGCAGGCGTTCAAGAACTTCGACTTCGGCTACGCCAGCGCCATCGGCGTCGCGCTGTTCGTCATGACCCTCGTGGTCGCGCTGATCCAGCGCCTGATCATCGGGAGGTCGAAGTGACGAAGTATCGCTCGTACAAGGCGCTGGAGCCGACGAGGGGCGGGAAGGTCGTCAGGTTCGTCCTGCTGGCCGTCGCCACGCCGGTCACGCTGTTCCCCTTCTACGCGATGGTCGTGCTGTCGCTGAAGCCGGGCACGGCCGTGACGTTCCCGGAGAGCATGCTGCCCTGGCCGGTCGACTTCGGCGCCTACGGCGAGGTGCTGGGCGGGCGCGACCTGGTCACCTGGACGGTCAACACGCTGATCTACTCCGTGGTCAGCGTGGTGGCCGTGCTCCTGCTGGCCTCGCTGGCCGGGTACGCCTTCGCCAAGAAACGGTTCCCCGGCCGCGAGCCCATGTTCTGGTCGTTCCTGGCCATGGTCATGGTGCCCTACCACGTGACGCTCATCCCGACCTTCATGCTCATCGCCGAGCTGGGCGGGGTGGACACCTACTGGGGGCTGATCCTGCCGACGCTCGCCAACGCGCAGGCGGTCTTCCTCATGCGGCAGTTCATCATGGGCCTGCCGGACGAGCTGTTCGAGGCGGCCCGGCTCGACGGCGCCTCCGAGTGGCGGATCTTCATCAGGATCGTCCTGCCGCTGTGCAAGCCGATCCTGGCCACGCTGGGCGTCTTCGTCTTCCTGTGGCACTGGAACGACCTGCTCTGGCCGCTCATCATCGGCGGCGGCGCCGACATGCGCACCCTGACCGTGGGCATCGCCTCCCTGCAGACGGAGAACGTGCCGCTCAGCGTGGTGCTGGCCGGGGCCACGGTCGCGTTCGTACCGATCTTCGCCGCCTACCTGGTCGGCCAGCGCTATTTCACCGAAGGAGTCACGATGTCGGGGATCAAGGGTTGATGTTCACCTCCGTCGACGAACTGGAAGAGCGCCTCACGCGGCCGTCCGAGTCGCTCGTGGCCGACCTCGCCGCCGGCTCCGGCGACCTGGTCGTGCTGGGCGCCGGGGGCAAGATGGGGCCCACGTTGTGCCGCCTGGCCCGGCGCGGCCTGGACGCCGCCGGGCGCGGCGCCGACCGCGTCTTCGCCGTCTCCCGCTGGTCCGACCGCGCGGCCGCCGGCGCCCTCGCCGCGCACGGCGTGGACGTCGTCCCCTTCGACCTGCTCGACGGCGACCTGGGCACGCTGCCCGACGCCGGGGACGTGGTCTTCATGGTCGGGGCGAAGTTCGGCACGTCGGCCGCGCCGTACCTCGCCTGGGTCGTCAACGCGGCCCTGCCCGCCCGCGTCGCCGACAGGTACGGCCACGCGCGCGTCGCCGCGTTGTCCACGGGCAACGTCTACCCGCTGGTGCCCGTCTCGTCGGGCGGCAGCGCCGAGGGCGACCCGGTCGGGCCGGTGGGCGAGTACGCGATGAGCTGCCTCGGACGCGAGCGCATCTTCGAGCACGCGGCCGCCACCCGCGGCACGGCCGTGACGCTCGTCCGCCTCAACTACGCGGTGGACCTGCGGTACGGCGTGCTCGCCGACATCGGGCAGCGGGTGCTGTCCGGCGCCCCGGTGGACGTGACGACCGGCCACGTCAACGTGGTCTGGCAGGGCTACGCCAACGAGGTCGTGCTGCGCTCGCTCGCCCACGCCACGTCGGGCACGCCGTTCACGCTGAACCTGACCGGCCCCGAGACGGCCTCGGTGCGCCGGGTGGCCGCCGCCTTCGGCGCGCGTCTGGGCACGCCGGTGTCCTTCGAGGGGTCCGAGGCCGCGACGGCGCTGCTGAACGACGCCACCCTCTGTCACCGGCTCTTCGGCTACCCGGACGTCCCGCTGGGCACGCTCGTCGACTGGCAGGCCGCCTGGCTGTCCGCCGGCCTGCCGACGTCGGGCAAACCCACCAAGTTCGCCGTACGAGACGGGAGATTCTGATGCTCACGCCGAATGCCGCGCTGTCGCGCCTGCGGGCGGGGACCGTCATCCCCGCGCACCCGCTCGCGCTGACCGCGGACCGGACGCTGGACGAGCGCCGCCAGGCCGCCCTCACCCGGTACTACCTGGCGGCGGGCGCCGGCGGCCTGGCCGTGGGCGTGCACACGACCCAGTTCGAGATCCGCCGGGCGGGGCTGCTGGAGCCGGTCCTCCGCCTGGCCGCCGACGTGAGCCGGGAGTCCGCCCGGCGGTCTTCCGGGGAGCCGCCGGTGCTCGTCGCCGGGGCGTGCGGCCCGACCGCGCAGGCGGTGGCCGAGGCCGAGCTGGCCGCCTCCCTCGGGTACGACGCCGTGCTGCTGTCGCCGGTCGTGCCGGGCGCCTCCGAGGGCGACCTGCTGGCGCGGGCCGCGGCCGTGGGCGAGGTGCTGCCGGTCGTCGGCTTCTACCTGCAGACGGCCATCGGCGGGCCGGTGCTGTCGCGCGGCTTCTGGCGGGCGCTGGCCGACCAGCCGTCCACGGTCGCGGTGAAGGTGGCGGCGTTCGACCGCTACCGCTCGCTGGACGTGGCGCACGGGGTGGCCGCCTCCGACCGGGCCGACCAGGTCGCGCTGTACACGGGCAACGACGACCACATCATCGGCGACCTGCTGGCCGAGCTGCCCGGCGGGGCGCGCTTCGTCGGCGGGCTGCTCGGCCAGTGGGCGGTCTGGACCCGGGCGGCGGTGGCGATGGCCGAGGGCCTGCGCGACGACCCGGCGCCGTGGTGGGGCCGGGCCACGGCGCTCACCGACGCCAACGCCGCCGTCTTCGACGCCGCCAACGCCTTCGCCGGGTGCATCGCCGGCGTGCACGAGGTGCTGCGCAGGCAGGGCCTGCTGGCGGGCACCTGGTGCCTCGACCCCGCCGAGGGCCTGTCCCCCGGCCAGGCCGAGGAGCTGACCCGCGTCAGCGCCACCTACCCGTGGCTGACCGACGACGACTTCGTGGCGGAACACCGCGATGCCTGGCTCTCCTGACTCCCCCGTGCGCGTCCTGGTCAGCGTCCCGCCGGGGTTGCGTGCGCAGTTCTTCCCCGATCCCGCCGCCCTGACCGCCCTGGGGGACGTGCGGCTGATCGACGACCACCGCGCGCTGCCCGAGGCGCTGCCCGGCACCGAGGTGCTGGTGACGTCGTGGGGGGTGCCGCCGCTCACCGCCGAGCTGCTCGACCGGGCGCCTGGGCTGCGGCTGGTCGCGCACACCGGGGCGACGGTCAAGCCGTTCGTCACCGGCGAGCTGTGGGCGCGCGGCGTCCGGGTGACGCAGGCGGGCGCGGGCATGGCGCGGTCGGTCGCGGAGGTGGCGCTGACCTTCACGCTGGCGCTGCTGCACCAGGTGCACCGCTTCGACCACGCCCTGCGCGGCGGCCTGCCGTGGGAGGAGGCCGAGCGCGCGCCGGCCAGGCGGGAGATCCTCGGCTGCCCGATCGGCGTCATCGGCGCCTCCAGGACCGGCCGCGCCTACCTCGACCTGGTCCGCGCCCTCGGCGCCGAGGTCACCGTGGCCGACCCGTACCACGAGGGCGCCGTCGAGCTGGACGAGCTGCTGTCCACCAGCCGGATCGTCGCCGTGCACGCCCCGGCGCTGCCGGAGACGCGCCACCTGCTCGGGGCGCGGGAGCTGGCGCTGATGCCCGACGGCGCCGGGCTGGTCAACACCGCCCGGTCGTGGCTGGTCGACGAGGCCGCCCTGCTGGCCGAGCTGCGCACGGGACGGCTGGACGCGGCGATCGACGTCTTCGACGAGGAGCCGCTGCCGGTCGGGCACCCGTTCCGCGGGCTGCCGAACGTGCTGCTCACCCCGCACCAGGCGGCCGGCACCGACTCGGGCCGGGCCCGCCAGGGCAGGCTGGTGGTCGAGGAGATCGCCCGGTACGCCGGCGGCGTCCCGCTGGAGCACGAGGTGACGCCGGAGCACCTGGGGAGGATGGGGTGACGCCGCTGCGCACCGCCCGTCCCGGCGACCGCGAGGCGCTCCACGCGCTGTGGGCCGCCTGCTTCGACGCCCCGCACGTGGTGCCCCTGTACGAGACCGACCCCGGCCGGTACGGCAGGACGTTCGTGACCGGCGACGTGTCGGCGTGCGTGTACTACCTGCCGCGCCGGGTCCACGAC
This sequence comes from Nonomuraea sp. NPDC049607, assembly GCF_040675375.1. Lineage (NCBI taxonomy): Bacteria > Bacillati > Actinomycetota > Actinomycetes > Streptosporangiales > Streptosporangiaceae > Nonomuraea > Nonomuraea sp. NPDC049607. The sequence goes on along the minus strand of NZ_JBFAOV010000039.1, from coordinate 70,160 downwards.
GGCCTGGGCGGCGAGGTGCTGGTGGGCGGGGTGGCCAACGTCGCCGCCCATCCGTCGGTGCGCGGCCGGGGGCACGTCCGGCGGCTGCTGGCGATGGCTACCGAGGCGATGGCGGCCGACGGCTGCGCCTGGTCGCTGCTGTTCACCGGCACGCCCGGGGTCTACAAGGAGTGGTCCGTCTTCGAGCTGCGGACCGTGTCCGGCCCGCTGCGCCGGCCCGCCGCGGGCGGGCGGAGGTTGCGCGGGCTCGCCGCGGGTGACGCGGCCCTCCTGCGTGACCTGTACGACCGGCACAACGCGCGGCGTCCGCTGACCGCCGTGCGGGACGAGGCGCACTGGCGCGACCGGCTGCCGATCTGGTACGGCGACCCGGTCGAACTGCTGGCCGGGGACGCCGGGTACGCCGCCGTCCGGTGGGAGGGCGGCGTGCTCGACGTGCTGGAGGTCGCCGGGGACGTGCCCGAGGTGCTCTCCGCCCTGGCCGCCGAGGCGGAAGCCAGGGGCGTCGGCACCGGCAGGGCCAGGCTGACCTGGGACGACCCGGCCCTGCCGCACCTGTTCGCGAGCGTCGTCCCGGAGCGGGACCGCACGGGGATGGCCCGCGCGGTCCTGGGCGACCCGGCGCCCGTGGTCGGCGCGGCGAACGCCGCCCACTGGCCGGCCGACTACTTCTGACAGCCGAGGCTCATCCGGACATGCGGAAGTCGTACCGGGGTGGGACGGGCTCGCCGGGGTGGACGGCCAGCCAGAGCCGGTCGAGGGAGACCTCGCCCTCGCGCAGGTCGTCGACGCGGATGCCCTCCGCCAGCAGGCGGCGCAGGCGGTCGTCGTCGCCGGTCGCGTGCGCGGCCCTGGCCTCGGCCAGCCGGATCCGGCCGTGGTCGCGGTAGGGCAGCTCCTCGATCAGGGCGAGCGCCGCCTCGCACCGCCCGGCCACGAGCAGGGCGTCGAGGGTCTCGACGGCCAGTTCCCGCAGGTCCGGGCGCAGCCGGTGGGCTTCGAGCAGCAGGTCGGCCGCCTCCTGCGGCGACGCGGCGAGGAAGGCCAGGACACGCAGCGCCCATGGGGTCCTCCGCGCGCCGACGGACAGCTCGCAGGCGTCACGGGCCGCGTCGTCCTCACCGTCGGCCAGGCGCATCAGGGCCAGGTGGTAGTACGCGTGCCAGTCGTCCGCGCTGCCCTCCAGCGCCTCCCTCCAGCGCCGGCCGATGATCGGGGGCGCGGGCGGGTCGCAGACCGGCAGCCGGCCGGTGGCCAGTAGTCGCCCCCAGGGCTCCTGTGCGGGGCCCGGCGGCGGGAAGCCGTCGAGTCCCTCCAGCCCGCCCCAGCCGGAGCCCTCGGCCAGCCACTCCTCGGGCGGCCCGAAGGACGCCGCCTCCCCGAGCGCCTCGTCCAGCCGGGCGGGAGGGACGAGCCGTTCCAGCGCCTCGGCCGTAGCCGCGCACGCCTCCCGCCAGTTCCCGTGCGCGGCCGCCGCGTCGACGTCGAGCCGGCCGTACGCCTCCACCCAGGACCAGGTCGCGCCGCCGGGCATCGGCAGGTGCTCCAGCTGGGTCCTGGCGAGCCCGGCCTGGATCTCCAGGTACGGCGAGCCGGGGCCGGACAGCCACTCCTGCCACTGCCGGCCGCCGGCCGTGGCCCCCCAGCAGAACAGCTTGCGCCCGCGCAACCTGCCGGTGGAGGTCTGGACGAGCCCCGACCCGGCCTCGTCCAGGGCCGCGATCCAGCGGCGCTCCCCCTCGGGCAGGTCCAGGAAGTAGTCGGCCGCCCGGACGGCCCGCGCCGGGTAGCTGCGGTCGGCCCCGTCCGCGCCGCCCGCGCCCGGGAAGTCCACGTGCCGCAGATCGCTCACGTAGTCGAAGTGGAAGGCGCGCTCGGCCGGGCAGAGCACCCGGCTCCCCGCGCTCTCCGGGACGGCGATGTTGGACCACCAGTAGACCGGCGTGACCTGGTCGGCGGGGTTGTGGAGGGAGACGTGCACGTAGAGCACCGGCGACCCGGCGGGCAGCCAGGCGTCGATCCGCACGATCAGCCGCCGCAGCCGCTCGAACTCGAACATGCGCAGCACCGGCGTCCCGTCGGCGGCGGTGGCACGGACCGCGTGCAGCGGCTCGCAGGTCAGCGGCCAGTGCCCGGTCGTGCCCAGGTTCCACTCCACCCCGCCGGCGACCCACGCGTCCCGCAGGGCGAGGTTGGCGGGCTGGAGGATCGGGTTGCGGTGCAGCAGCTCCCGGCCGCTGGGCCGGTGGACGAGGGACCACAGGCGCCCGCCGTACCCCGGCAGGAACGTGGCGGTGAGCAGGTCGTTCTCCAGGACCACCGTGGGCAGCTCGCGCTCGGCGCGCTCGCGGCCATACCCCCACTGGCGGGTGTAGGGCAGGAGCGAGCGCGGCCGGCCGTAGGCCAGGTTCCGGCGCATCTCGTCGTCGACGCCCACGCCGTCCCCGGTGGTGGGGGGCACGCCGGTCAGGATCGGCAGCGTCCCCGAGACCGGGTCGGCGGCTCCCTCGATCCGGAGCAGTCCCTTGCGCAAGGAGGTCATGGTGTCACCTCTGCGGTCAGTTCAGAGGTCAGCCCGAAAGTCAGCACGGCGCCGCCCGGCAGCACCGGACGTACCGTGAGCGTGTGCGCCGAGCCCGGCGCGAGCGCGGCGAGCTTCGCCTTGGTCTTGTTCGCCGGGACGCGGGCGACCTCGGTGTCACCGTCGAAGACGGCGTAGCCGGTCGCGATCGGCGACCTGGGCCAGGCGAGCCGCACCGAGTTCTGCTTCTTCGTGACGGTGAGCTCGGCGCCGTCGGCCCACGGGCGCGGCACCTCGACGACGAAGGCGTCGACGATGGCGATCCGTCCGGTGTCGGCGGCGCTCTGCCTGTTGACGACGCGGATCGTGTGCTCGCCCAGCTTCAGGCCGCTCGCCCGGAACACCCGCTGCTGCCCCTGCCGGACCGGGCCGTAGCAGTCCGCCGAGGCCCGTAGCTCGCCGTCCACGTAGAGGTCGACGACCCCCATGTCGGTGTAGCGCTCGGTGAGGAAGCTGATGCCGGTGCCGGTGAAGGTGAGCTCGGCGTAGTCCCCCTTCTCGGTGGAGTAGTGCACGTCGTCGCCGTAGTCGCCGAGTCCGCGGCCCCGGTCCACGCCGAAAGCGCCGGAGTACGTCACTCGCGGGTCGTCGTCGTTGACGTGGGTGAGGAGCAGCGCGGGGTCGGTGACGGTCAGCGAATAGCCGTCCGAGAGGCCGTCGTAGATCGCCGTGATGGTGGTCGATCCCCAGGACGCCGCCTTCACCACGCCGTGCGCGTCCACCGTGGCGACCGACGGGTCCGAGCTGACGTAGGTGACGCCGTCGGAGACCGGGGTGCGGCTGCCGTCGGCGTGCACGGCCTCGGTGGTGATCGTGGCGGTCTGGCCGGCCTTGAGCGCGGTGGCGCCGGTCGCGACGAGCGCCTTGGTCGCGGCGGTGCCCGCGGTGACGGTGAACGCGTCGAGCAGCAGGCCCGTCCCCTCGGCGACGATCCGGAACGTGTGCGCGCCCGCGGTGAGCTTCACCCAGGTGCCGACGGTCGTGAAGTGGCCGTCGCCGCCGGTGTCCGGCACGTGCACCGGGTACCGGTCGCCGTCGACCTCGAAGCGGAAGGAGGTGGCCTTGCCGGACGCGGCGGTGAACGCGACCCGGTAGAGCCCGGTGTGCGGCGCGAGGACGTTCTCGTAGCGCAGGTAGTCGCCCTCGTCCACGTGGCCGACCGCGCGCACGGGGCCGTCGGCGCCCTGGTACGTGCCGACGACGACGCCGGTGTCGGCCCCCTTCCAGGCCCATTCCTGGCCCAGGTTCCACTGCATGGTGTAGTGCTCCGCCTCGATCGTCTGCTCGGCGGCGCCCTGGAGGTCGAAGCGCATCCGGTTCCACACGATGTTGGAGTGGGCCTCGGTCCACACCACCTTGATCGAGTGGGTGCCGGCGGTCAGCGGGAGGACGAAGTCCTCCGTCCGGACACGGTTGACGCCGCCCGTGTCGCGCAGGCTCAGCCCGCCCGACACGTCGGTCCCGTCGACCTCGACCCGGAACGTCAGCGGGTCGGCGTTGACCGTGGAGTACTGGAACTGCAGCAGGTAGTCGCCGCTCGCGGGCACCTCGACGTCGTCGTACCGCAGCCAGTCGCCGGTGTCGACGACCGAGACGCCGGGGGTGCCGTCGTCGCTGACCGCGTCCTCGGCGGCGAGCCAGACGCCCTCCTGAGCGGTGGGCTTCTCGGCCTGGATCGTGATCGACTCGGGCCGCTCGCGGGTGAACCGCATCCAGTTCATGAAGAACCAGCGGCCGTCCTCGCGGATGATCCGGATCGTGTGGCGGCCCTCGGGAAGGGTGAGGTCGCGTTCGACGGTCCGGTAGACGTTATAGCCGCCGGAGTCCGGCACGGTGACCGTGCCCAGCGCGTCCCGGCCGTCCACCTCGACCCGGAAGCGGTTGCCCTGCTCCGACGACACGCGGAACTCGGCCCGGTAGGTCCCGCTCGCGGGCACCACGACGTTGTCGTACTCGGCCCACTCACCGGCCTCGTCCAGGTAGACCGAGCCGAAGCCGCCCTCGGGCGGCGCCTCGACGCCGTACGCGCCCTTGGCCTCGGTGTAGTCCTCGTTCTCGATCCTGAACTGGGTGAGCGGCCCGGCGAGCGCCGCCGGACGCGTGACCTCGGGCACGACCTTGATCGTGCCGATCGGGTACACCTTGCCGGCGCCGTCCGGCATGGCCAGCTCGATGCGCGGCTTGCCGTCGGCGCCGAGCATGGCGACCCCGACGTCGTAGGTTCCGGCGGGGACGCCCGCGGGCAGCGCGAACGCCGAGCGCAGTTCGCGCACGTCCCCCTTGAACCACTTCGTCTGGTCGAGCGAGTCGTCGGTGCCACGCCACACCACCTCGCCCGTGGCACGGTCGGTGAAGCGCACCTCCAGCGGGTACTTGCGCGGGCTGAAGCCGACGCCGTTGTTGGTCCAGGTGTGGGCGAGCGTGAACCGGCCACCGGCCGTGACCTGCGAGTCGTACGTCGCCCGCGGCATGACGAACCGGTAGCCGGAGTAGCGCCCGAGCGTCGTGAACCACTCGCCGTACGCGTCCTTCATCGCCTGCCACTGCGCGAAGCTGGTGTTGTTGATGCCCTGGAGGTTCGAGTGGTAGGCCTCCAGCGCGTTCTTGACGACGAGCCGCGGGTTGTTCAGCATGATCCCGCTGTCCCAGCCCGCGCCCTCCGAGACCTGGATGAGGTCACGGCGGAGCTTGCGGTTGATCCACACGCTCTCGCTGCCGGTGCCGTACTGCATCCACGGGAACGCGCTGTTCACCGTGTCGGACCGCAGGCCCCAGTTCTCATTGCGGGCGGCCTGGTCGTAGCCGAACGCGACGTACCGCTTGGCCTGGGTGTCGGCGTCGGGGTCGGTCGCGACGACGTCCGCGCCGGGGTTCGGCATCATGACCATCGTCCGGGTGAAGGCGTCGGCGTAGATGTCGATGATCGCGCGCAGCGTCTTCGAGCGGGTGGCGTTGTCGGGCCAGGGGAAGTTCATCGCGTCGTTCCAGCCGGACCACTCGCCGAACAGCGCGAAGGCGCGCAGGTCGACCCAGGCCATCCCCGGGTTCGTGTCGTAGCGGGCCGCGAAGGCGCCGACCGCCTCCTTGAGCTCGGCGAGGTAGATCGGGTCGTGGTAGATCGGCTGCCGCGACTTGTAGACCGTGTTGTACGGCGCGAGCCGGAACCCCGCGCCGAGCTTGTCGAAGAGCCAGGCGGGCGGGTACTCGTAGGCGAAGACGCTCGGGTCGTTCTCGATGTCCGGCGCCTCGGACATGAGGAGCTGGAACTCCACGGTCTTGCCCTGCTCGACGATGCGCTTCATGAACGCGTCCAGGCGGTCCCAGGTGAAGGCGTCGTCGTCGGGCTCGAAGTCGGCCCACGCGATCTGGAGCCGTACGATGTCCGCCTCGTCCGGGATCTTCTCCTTGCCGTCGATGAACGCGGTGATCGCGGGGTCGTCGGCGAAGACCCAGCCGCGTTGGCCCGCGGGCTTGGGCGAGTTGATGTCGAAGGCGGTGCCGGTGTACGGGTTGCCGTGCAGCACCTCGTGGGTGTCGGTGAAGGTGACCGTCGTGCGGGGGGCCGGGGTCTCGGCGACCGTCGTGGCGGCGGCGGCGTGACCGGGCACGACGGCCAGGGCCGCGGCGACCACTACGGACAGGGCGGCGCCGAGCAGGCGGCTGCTCATCGGTTCTCCATCTCAAGGCGCACGGGGGCCGTCTCGGTCAGCGACCGGTACGCCGCCTCGACCAGCGCGACGGTGCGGTAGCCCGCCCTCGCGTCCGGCTGGCGGGCCTCGCCGGTGCGCACCGCGTCGAGGAAGGCGCGGATCAGCAGGTCGTCCAGCGGCGCGCCGTACCCGGCGGCGACCGCGCCGCGGCTGTTCCAGCCGGTCAGGACGCCGGCGAAGGGCGCGATCTCGGCCACGCCCTCGGTGCCGACGACGGTCAGCGTGACCAGGTCGCCGGCGTTGGGCCGGCCGGGCGGGCGCGACCAGGAGCAGTCGATCGACGCGATGGCGCCGTCGCGGTAGAGCAGGGAGACGAGCCCGGCGGTCTCGACCGGTGCGGCGGCGCCGTTCTGCCCCGGGTTCGGGATCGTGTTGGCGATGGCGTACACCTCGACGGGGTCCTCGTCCAGGAGGTCGGCGAGCAGGTCGGCCACGTGCACGACGTGGTCGGTCAGGGCGCCTCCGCCGCTGCGCGCCGGGTCGACGAACCAGTCCCGGGTGGTGGGTACGCCGCCGCAGTTCGTGGCCGCGATGGAGACGATCCGGCCGAGGTCGCCGTGTCGTACCGCCGCGCGCAGTTCGGCGTAGGCGGGGGCGAACCTGACCGGGAACGCCGTCATCAGCACGGTGCCCGCGGCGCGGGCGGCGCCGAGCATCTCGGCCGCGTCCGCGAGCGACGTCGCCATCGGCTTCTCGCACAGCACGTGCACGCCCTCGGCGGCGGCGCGGACCGCGAGCTCGCGGTGCCTGACGTTCTCGGCGCAGATCACCACGCCGTCCGGCCGCCAGGCCCAGAGGTCCTCCTCGGTCTCGAACCAGCCGATGCCGAGCTCGTCGGCGAGCGCACGGCCGCCGAGCTCCCCCGAGGGGCGGTCGGCGTGGCCGGCGTCGCACGCCGCGATCTCGACGTCGCCGGCACGGCGCAGCGCGGCGGCGTACTCGGTCGCGTGCAGGTGGGCGAAGGAGAGGATTCCGATCCTCATGCGGCAGAAACCTCTTCCTTGGTGGGCTGAAGGTCGACGGGCAGGCCGGCGGCGGCCGAGCGGGCCACGGCGTCGGCGATGCGCATGGCCTCAAGGCCGTCGAGGGCGGTGACCCTCGGCGCTGCGCCGGTCGCGATGGACCGCATGAAATCCGCCAGTTCGGCGCGATAGGGGCTGGTGAGAGGGGAGAAATCGGGAAGGAGGTCCGCGCCGGGCTCGGCACGCCCCTCGTAGCGGAAGGCGCGGCGCTCGGCGGAGTCGCCGTGCAGGACGCCGTCGGACCCCGCGACCTCGAACTGCGTCCGGAACTCGATCGGAGCGGTGGTCCAGGTGGCGGTGAGCACCGAGATTCCGCCCCCGGCATGCGTCAGGAACGCCTGCGTGCTCTGGCTGCCGTCCACGACGTTCGTCCGGGCGAACACCCGCTCGACGTCGCCGCCGATCCAGCGGGCGACGTCGATGTCGTGGATCATGAGGTCGAGGAGCACGCCGCCCGAGCGGTGCTCGTCGAGATACCAGCCGCTCTGCGGGCTGCGTCCCTGGCGGGTGTGGCGTTGCACGCCGACGCGGCCCACGTCGCCGCGCGTCACCGCGCGCCACAGCTCCTCGTACTCGGCGAAGTACCGGACGACGTGGGCGGGGAAGAGCGGCACCCCGGCCGCGGCGAACCGCGCGACGAGGTCCTCCGCCTCCCCGAGTGTGCGGGTCAGAGGTTTCTCGCACACCGTCGGGAGGCCGTGCTCAAGGGCGGCGAGCGCCAGTTCACGGTGGGTGTGCGTCGGCGTGCAGATGTCGACGACGTCGGCCGCGCCGAGCAGTTCCTCCAGGCCGGCCACGGACCGCCCGCCGCCGTGCCGGGCGATGAGCCGCTCCGCGTCGTCGGCGACGGAGAAGACCACGACGTCGTAGCCGAGGTCGAGCCAGGCCGGCAGATGCGCGTTGGCGATGCCGCCCGCGCCGATGAGTCCGACCGTTCCGTGCATGGGGTGACCATCCGTTTCCGCGCGATTGTCAGTCATTTGCCGATGCCTTGCGTCATGCCGTTGACGATGCGGCGGCCGAACCAGAGGTAGATCACGATCATGGGGAGCACGACGATGACGACGCCGGCGAAGAGCCCGCCCCAGTTCGAGGTGTATTGCATGTTGGAGTAGAAGTTGAGCAGCGCGACGTTCAGCGTCTGCATGCGCTGGTTGGGCACCAGCATCAGCACGATCACGGTCTCGTTCCACAGGCTCAGCACGTTCAGCACGGCCACGGTCGTGATGCCGGGCCTGGCGAGCGGGACCATGATCCGCCAGAAGGTCCTGAACGGCGTCGCGCCGTCCAGGGCCGCGGCCTCCTCCAGCTCGCCGGGCAGCGACCGGAAGTAGCCGATGAGCACGAAGACGCTGAACGGCAGGCTCAGCACGACGTAGAAGAGCGCGACGGTGACGCGTGGATCCCACGCCCCCGTCACCCAGTCGATCATGAACCTCGACAGGCCGACGCCGATGAGCACCATGGGCACGGCGAACGCCTGGAACGGGATGCTCATGCCGACGGCGAAGAACGTCGCGACCGGCCCGCTCGACCGGCCGCCCAGCCGCGCCACCGCGTAGGCCGCCGGGATGCTGAGCCCCATGATGAGCGCCACCGAGACGGTCACCAGGACCACCGAGTTGAGCGCGGCGGCCCCGAGCCCCGAGTCCGACCAGGCGGTGGCGAAGTTCTCCCACATCCAGGTGTCGGGCATCCCCACGGGGTTCGCGAAGATCGACCGTGAGGTCTTGACCGAGTTCAGCATGACCCAGACGACCATGGCGACGTTGAAGAGCACCCACAGCCAGAGACCGGCCCTGATGAGCACGATCAGCGAGGCGCCGAAGACGTCGGCCGGGCGTCGGGCGGAGCCGGTCATGACCACTCCAGCCGGTCGCGCCGCTGGATGCGGCGGGACAGCACGATCAGCCCGACGGTGATGGCCGTCATGACCACCCCGATGGCGGCCGCCTCGCCGAGCTGCGCCATGCCGCCGACGCGTCCGCCCGTGACCCGCAGGTACTGCTCGACGGCGAGGGTCCTGGCCTCCGGCGGAGGGGTGCCCGCCGTGCCGACGAAGGCGATGACGATCTCGAACGTCTTGATGCCGGCGATCGCCCAGAGGGCCGCGGCGATCGCGATCATGTCCCGGGTCAGCGGCAGGGTGACGTACCTGAACTGCTGGATCAGGCCGGCGCCTTCGATGCGGGCCACCTCGTACAGGCTCGGGGGGATCCCGTCCACCGCGGACATCACCAGGACGACGTAGAAGCCGGCCGCGCTCCACACGACCCCGGCCGTGATCACCCGGAAGATGAGCTCGGGCCCGAGCCAGGGCTGGCGCAGCGCGTCCAGGCCGGCCAGTCCGAGGACGCTGTTCACCATGCCCTTCGGGTTGAACAGGAACGAGACCGCGAGACCGACGGCGATCGGTGAGATCATGAACGGCAGGAAGACGGCCGACCGGATGAAGGCGCCGGCGCGAGCGGTGCGCAGCGCGACCATCGCGGCGACCGCGACGAGGAAGAGCGCCGCCCCGACGATCAGCGTCAGCAGGACGGTGTTCAGGAACGACGACAGGAACATCCGGCTCGACAGGAGTTCGGCGTAATTGGCGAGGCCGACCCAGGAGAACTCGGTGCCCAGCCCCGACCACTCGGCGAAACTGAGCACGACGCCGAAGACCGACGGCACGACGAAGAAGAGCAGGTAGGCGATCAGTGCCGGCAGCAGCAACGGGAGGTACATCCGGCGGCGCTCGACGTGCAGGGCGCCGCCGTCGGCCGCCGCCCGCCCTCGGCGTGCCTTGGGCCGCGCCATGGTGTCCGCGACCACTATTCGCCCAGCTCGGCGGTCTGCGCCTTGCCCTCGGCCAGGAACTTGGCGGCGTCGATCGAGCCGCCGACGAGCTTGTCGTCGAGCGGGAGGAAGACGTCGTTGAACCACTTGGGCGCCACGGTGGCGACGCCGTCGAAGTCGAGGCTGACCGCCGTCGCGGTGCGGATCGACTCCTGGATCGAGGTGAGGGCCTCGGGGGCCGGGGAGTCGGCGCGCGACGGGATGTTGTCGGCGTCGGTCGCGATGCGGTCGATGTACTTCTTCTGCATCGCGAAGGCCAGGAAGTCCGCGACCGCCTGCCGGCTCTTCGACTTCGGGTTCATCCCCCAGCCGAGCGCGCCGATCGTGACCGCCGAGCCCTTCGAGGCGTCCACCGGCGGCAACGAGATGATGCGCGCCTTGACCGCCGGGGCGCGGAGCGAGGCCGTCTCGCTGCCGAGCCAGGTGCCGTTCAGGTTGAAGGTGTGGTCGCCGGCCGCCCACGCGTTCTGCGCGTCGGGGAACTTCGTGGCCATGTGGTCGGGCTGGAAGAGCCCGGCCTCGACGAGCGATTCGAGCTCGGTCGCGGCCCGCTTCACCTCGGGACGGTCCCAGGCGCCGGGGTCCTCGGCGAGCTGCCGCAGCGCGCCGGGGCCCGCCGTCGAGAGCAGCAGCTGGTAGAGCCAGAACGCGTTGTAGGAGTTGACCGTGCCGTCGAGCGCGATCGGCCGGCGGCCCGCGGCCTTCTCCTTGCCCGCGACGGCGAGGAAGTCCCCGAAGGTCTTGGGCGGGGTGGTGGCGAAGTCGGGGTAGCGGGCGGCGTCGTACCAGAGGCCCACGGAGAAGACGCTGTGGGGCACGAACCCGTAGCCCTTGTCGTCGCTGATCGCCTTCAGCACGCTCTTCGGCAGGACCTGCTCGATCGTGGCGTTCTCGCCGGGGATCTTGGTCTTGAAGACGTCCGCCATGTCGCCGAGCGCGCCGGCGGCGCGGAACTCGGCGGTGTGGTCGATCGCCGTGTCGAAGAGGTCGGGGCCCTCCCCGGTCGCGATCGCGTTCTTGATCTGCTCTTCCTGGGCCTTGCCGAGCCACTGCACGTCGACCTTGCGCCCGGTCTCCTTGGCGTAGTCGGCGATGATGCTCTCGAAGAGCGTGGCCTGCGGGGTGCCCTTGGCCCACTTTCCCCAGTAGACCAGGGGTTTCGCGTTCGAGTCCGGCGAGGCGCCGGAGGGCTCGCCGCCTTGGAGCTTCGTGCCGCACGCGCTCAGGACGAGGAGCGCGCTGACGACGGCCGTGACGCGGATGCTGTTGCGCATTGCTGTTCCCTTCTGGGGGCAGGCGTCTACGGGGTGCCGTGCGACGCGAGGCGGGACTGCGCTGCGCAATAATAAAGACAGTTTCTGTATTAATGGAAGAGGTTGACCCGTACTCCGTGCGTCACCCGACGCCGCAGGAATCGAGAGGGTTGTGGATGAGTGTGCTGTTCGGACGTGAGCAGAGCCCGCTGCGCCGCGCCGGAGACCAGTCGCGGCTACGGCGCCTGAACTCCCTGGCCGTGATCGAGGCGATCCGGCGGGAGCCGCTCACCATCCCCATGGTCGCCCAGGCCACGGGGCTCTCGAAGACCGCCGCGGACTCCGTCGTCGCCAACCTCGTCACGCTCGGCTGGGCCGTCCCGGTCGAGCCGCTGGCCCCGACCGGCGCCGGTCGGCCGGCCAGCCGCTACCGCTTCCGGGCCGAGGCGGCGGTCGTGGTCGGCATCGACCTCGGCCAGCACACCACCAGGGCCGAGATCGCCGACCTGAACGGCGAGGTGCTGGCCGCGGGGGCGGTCGCCTCGTCCGTCTCGCAGGCCCCCGGCGATCTCGTCGCCGCCGCCGTGCGGGTCGTCGACCGCCTGCTCGCCGAGCAGGGGCGCGGGCGGGCCGAGGTCTGGGCGATCGGCGCGGCCGTGCCCGCCGTGGTCTACCAGGACGTCATCACCAAGGGGGCGGCGGGCTGGGCCGGCTTCAGCGTGCGCGCGGCGCTGGAACCGCACTTCGAGTGCCCGATCGCGGTGGAGAACGACTCGAACCTGGCCGCGTTCGCCGAGGCGTGGAAGGGCAGCGCCACCGACGCGACCTCGACGATCTACGTGCACTCGGGCAACCGCACGGGGGCGGGGCTCGTCCTGAACGGCATGGTCGTCCGCGGCGCGAACGGCGCGGCCGGCGAGATCGGCGCGCTGCCGCACCTCGGCTGGGAGCACGCCCAGGAGTTCCTGCACGACGTGCGGCTCGCCGACGGACGGCGGCTCAACCGCGAGGAGGTGTTCGCCGCCGCGGCCGACGGTGAGGAGCCGGCCGTCCAGGCGGTCGACCGGTTCAGCGGGGAGATCGCGATCGGCATCGCCGCGCTCGTGCTCGCGATCGACCCCGAGATCGTCGTGGTCGGCGGCGGCAACGCGCGTGCCGGCGACACCTTCCTGGAGCCGCTCCGCCGGCACGTCGAGGCCCTGTGCACGGTACGGCCGGCGCCGCCGATCGTGCCCTCGACGCTGAAGGAACGCGGGTCGATCACCGGCGCGGCCGGGCTGGCCGCCAACACCGTCCTGGAGCGGCTCTACGCGGTGGCCTCCGGCGGGCAGACGCTGTCCAGCACCGACGTCCCGCCGTGGCGGTGGACCACGGCGTCGGGTGGAGCCGGGTCGTGACGCCGTCTCGCCCTTCAGGACAGACATCGGATGAATCTGCGCACAGCTCTTGCCGATGCCACGGAGATCGGGCTACGTTTCCTCCAATCTCTCCCCCGCTTTGGAGTGGCCATGGCCCGCTTACGTCGACTTCTCGCCGTCTCCATGCTCAGCATCATCGGATGTCTGCCTGCTCCCGCCCAGGCAGCGACAGACGGCCCCTATGAGCCGACCGTCGAATCGTTGAACAGTCATCCGACCCCGAAATGGTTCAACAACGACAAGTTCGGCATCTTCCTCCACTGGGGGGCGTACTCCGTCCCGGCCTGGGGCCCGCGCGGCAGTTACGCCGAGTGGTACTGGTACTACATGAACTCCCCCGGCAACGCGACCAACAGCTACCACCGGGACACCTACGGCCAGGACTTCTCCTACGACCGCTTCGCCGAGCAGTGGAAGGCGGAGAAGTTCGACGCCGCCGACTGGGTCAAGCTCTTCAACGACGCCGGGGCCAAGTACTTCGTCCTCACCTCCAAGCACCACGAGGGCGTCGCCCTGTGGGACAGCAAGGTGAGCGAGCGCGACACGATGGCGATGGGCCCGAAGCGGGACCTGGCCAAGGAGCTGTTCACCGCGGCCCGCGCCGACGGGAAGCTGCGCGCGGGCTTCTACTACTCGCTCATGGAGTGGTACAACCCGCTGTTCACCGGTCAGCCGGCGACCAACCCGTACACCGGTCAGCCCGTGCCGTACACCGGGGCTCCGCAGAGCGGCGACTACGTCAAGGACTACATGCTCCCGCAGATGCGCGAGCTGATCGACGGCTACGACCCCGACATCCTGTGGTGCGACGGCCAGTGGGACCGTTCGGCCGCCCAGTGGCAGACCGCGGGGGTGATCGCCGACTACTACAACCAGGCGGCCAAGAAGGGCAAGGAGGTGGCGGTCGCCAACCGGTGCAAGATCGAGAGCGGCGCGCTGGAGAGCCACGAGCTGGACTTCCAGACGCCCGAGTACTCCGTCAAGCCGGACATCGACCCCGTCAAGTGGGAGTCCAGCCGCGGCATCGCCCACTCCTACGGCTACAACCAGAACGAGCCCATCGAGGACTACCTGACCTCCGACCAGCTCGTGGACTCCTTCGTGGACATCGTCAGCAAGAACGGCAACCTGCTGCTGGACGTGGGCCCGAAGGCCGACGGCACCATCCCCGAGGTGCAGCGCGAACGGCTGCTGGACATGGGCTCCTGGCTGAAGGTCAACGGCGAGGCCATGTACGGCACCACGTACTGGAACCGGGCCGAGGAGAAGGGCGGCCCGGACGACCTCCGGTACACCGTCAAGGACGGCGTGCTCTACGCGACCGCGCTGAAGTGGCCGGGTGAGCAGCTCACCCTGGGCGCGGACGTCCCGGCGGGCCCCGGAACGCGGATCACGCTGCTCGGCTCCGACGGCGGCCCGCTGCCGTGGCAGCGCGACGAGCAGGGCCGGGTGGTCGTCACCACCCCCGCCGAGACCGGGCAGTACGCCTACTCCTTCAAGATCGAGACGCCCGGCGTGTCGGCCCTGCCGCGCTTCGGCACCGACCTGCCCGAGCAGGTGCAGGCCGGTGAGACCGTCACCGGCAAGGTGACCGTCACCAACCCCGGCGCCACGACCCTGCGCGCGGCCTCGCTGGCCCTCACCGCGCCCGAGGGCTGGACGGTGACCCCGGCGACCAGCCGGATCGGCCACCTGGCGGCCGGGGCGAGCGCCGAGGTGCCCGTCACCGTGACCGTGCCGGCCGGTGCCCAGCCCGCGGCGCTGGCGATCCAGGCGACGCTCAAGTCCGGACGCCTCCGCGCGCCGTACTCGATGCCCGTCTCGGTGGTCCTGCCCAACCTGGCCGAGGGCAAGCCGGCCACCCAGCAGAGCACCGGCTACGACGCCCCGGCCTCGCGGGCCGTGGACGGCAACACCGACGGGAGCTTCTGGAGCGGTTCGGTCACCCACACCGCGGAACCGGCCAAGGAAGCCTGGTGGCAGGTCGATCTGGGAGCCTCGGCCGACCTGGACAGCGTCGAGATCTGGAACCGCACCGACTGCTGCGCCGACCGGCTGCGGGACTACTGGGTGATGTCCTCCGAGCAGCCGATCACCGCGGACGGCCTGGAAGCGGCCCGCACGACACCGGGCGTGACCGCCGTGCACGTGCAGGAGCAGGCCGGGCGGCCCAGCACGATCAGGCTGCCCGCCGGCACGACCGGGCGGCACGTGCGCATCCAGCTCTCCTCGGCCACCAACCCCCTGGCCCTGGCAGAGGTACGGGTGAGAGGCCGCTAGCGAGACGGCGGACCACAGCGCGCCGATCGCCGTGCGGGTGCGCGGCGGTCGGCGCCGACGCGTGTGACGGCGGCGGGCGGGTCAGGGGCGGCAGGTCTGGTCGGTGGCGGGGAGGGCGCCGGTGGCCAGGTAGGCGTTGACCTTGGCGTCCACGCAGGCGTCGCCGTACTCGCCGTAGATGCCGTGGGCGGTGACGCCGCGCAGGGTGAGCAGGCGGGAGCCGGTCAGCGCCCGGTGCATGGCCTTGCTGCCCTGGTAGGTGGTGGCGGTGTCGCCGGTGGCGGACACGATCAGCGCGGGGGTGGCGTTGGCGACGCGCGTGAGGCGCTCGCGCGGCCGCGTCGGCCAGAACGCGCAGGGCCAGATGTTGTTCTTGACCGGGCCGAAGAGCGGGTGGCGCACACGGCTGCGCTGGACGTCGTCCCAGTAGACGTCGGGGTCGCGCGGCGCGGCCCGGTCGCCGCAGGTGATGGCGGCGGCCGGACCGGCGAGCGGGGAGCCGACGCCGGTCAGGACGAACGCGAGGAAGCCGGCGAGTTCGGCGCCCGGTTCGGCCGGGCGGCCGTGCGCGGCCTCGTTCAGGGTCCGGACGGTTGCGGCGAACTCGGCGCGGGCCTCCGGGCGGTCGTTGGCGGAGCCGACGGACAGGATGTACGGGACCGCCTGGTCGTCCACCTCGTACCGGCCGACGCGCAGCGGGCCGTCCTCGGCGGCGGCGACGATCGTGTCCACGGTGGCGAGCACACCGGCGGTGGTGGCGCCGAGGCCGTAGGCGCCGTGACGGGCGGCGGCCCAGGACGCCCAGCCGCGCAGCGCGCGGTCCGCCTCGTCCTCGCTGCCCCGCATCGCCCTGGGGCCCCACTTGTCCGGGTCGCCCGCGCTGTCCAGGACCACGCGGTCGGTGCGGCCGGGGAACAGCTGGGTGTAGACCGCGCCCAGGTAACTGCCGTAGGAGTAGCCGAGGAAGGAGATCCGGCGCTCCCCGAGGGCGCGGCGCACGAGGTCGAGGTCGCGGGCCGTGTCGCGGGTGTTGGCGTACGGGAGCACGTCGGCGTGACGCTCGGCGCAGCGCTCGGCCAGGTCGCGCTGCACCGCCACCTGGTGATCGAACCGGGCGCGGGTCGCGCCGGCCGAGCGGACCCACAGGCCGATGGGCCAGCCGCAGTCGAGCGGCGTGCTGCGCCCGACGAAACGCGGGTCCAGCCCGACGATGTCGTACCGGGCGGCGACGTCCTTCATGGCCGCGCGGGTCCGCAGGGGCATGTCCAGCGTGCTCTCGCCGGGGCCGCCGCTGTTGAGCACCAGGGTGCCGATGCGGTGGGCGCGGTCGGCGGCGGGGATGCGGGACAGCGCGAGTTCGATCGTGCGGCCGCCCGGCCTGGAGTGGTCGAGCGGGACGGTGAGCGTCGCGCAGCGTGCGCCCGCCCGGTCGAGCTCCTTGCCCACGGCGTCGTCGGAGCCCTGGGCGCACGGCTTCCAGTCGAGCGACGGGGGCGCGACGGCGTCGGCGCCGGCCGGGGGCGCGAAGGCGGACAGGGCGATCAAGGCGGTCAGGGCGGTCAGGGCGGCGACCGGGACCAGGCGTCTCGCACGTGTCGGTTTCATGGCCGGGGACGCTATTGCGGCCGCAGGCCCGGCACGATACAGCCGGCCGCACGCGCCTTGGTACAGCCCGCTGTAGTGTCCGGCGGGACATGGTGACAAATACTGGGATCCGTACGGAGTCGTGAGGAGGTGCGCATGCGTGACCGTGCGTTCTCCGGCTCGATCTACCTGCTGGGCACGCTGGCCACCGCCGTGGCCACGGCGCTCGCCCTGCCGGTGCTGCTCGCGCCGGCGGCCGGGCGGGGCTGGGCGGCCTGGCACCGCCGGCGGGCCGGCGGGCTGCTCGGCGTCCCGGCCGACGGGCGGCCGGGCGGGCGGCGGGATCTCCCCTGGGCCCTCGCGCACGTCGCCGTCGGGTTCCCGCTCGGGCTGGCCGCCCTGCTGTGCCTGGGCAACATCGTGGTCGCCGCGGTGGCGATGTCCCTGTGGTGGGCGTTCCCCGTCGGCGTGCGGCCCACGTTGTTCTCCTTCTACGACGTCCAGGTGGGCGACTGGGTGACCGCGCTGGTCGGGGGCGCCGCGCAGATCGCCGTCCTCGGCGCGGCGGCCTGGTGGGGGCTGCCGGTGCTGGCGCGGCTGCACGCCCGGCTGTGCCTGGCGCTGCTCACGCCGTCGGCCCGCGAACGGCTCACCGAGCGGGTCGACGTGCTGACCAGGAGCCGCGTCGGCGTGGTCGACGCCCACGGCGCGGAGCTCCAGCGCATCGAACGCGATCTCCACGACGGGACGCAGGCGCGCCTGGTGACCATCGCCATGCATCTGGGCCTGGCCCGGGAGTCGCTCGCCGACGACCCGGAGACGGTCGCGGCGCTGCTCCGGCAGGCGCACGAGACGGCCGAGGAGGCGATGGCCGAACTGCGCACGGTGCTCCAGACGATCTACCCGCCGATCCTGGCCGACCGCGGGCTCGACGGCGCGCTGACGGCGCTGGCCGCCCGGTCGGGCGTGCCGGTCCACATCGAGCTCGCCGAGCTGGGCGTGCTCCCGGCGTCCGTGGAGACGGTGGCCTACTACGTGATCGCCGAGGCGCTGACGAACGTGGCCAAGCACGCCGCCGCCACCCGGGCGGCCCTGCGGGTCGAGCGGTCCGGCGACGTGCTGTCCATCGAGGTCACCGACGACGGGAAGGGCGGCGCCGACGAGGCGCGCGGCACCGGGATCCCCGGGATCCGCCGGCGGGTCGCCGCCCTCGACGGCGTGGTCCGCCTCGACAGCCCCGCGGGCGGCCCCACCACGCTCGCCGTCCGGATGCCGTGCGCATTGTGATCGTTTCAGGAGGTTCCGTGCGGGTCGTGATCGCCGAGGACAACGTTCTGCTGTCCAGCGGGCTGAAGCTGCTGCTGGCGGCGAAGGGCTGCGAGGTCGTGGCGGTCGTCGGCGACGGGGAGGCGTTCCTCGACGCCGTCGCCGAACATCGCCCCGACATCGCCATCGTGGACGTGCGGCTGCCGCCGTCGTTCCGCGACGAGGGGATCCACGCCGCGCTGCGGGCCCGCCGTGAGCACGGCGCGCTGCCGATCCTGGTGCTCTCGCAGTACGTCGAGCGCGAGTACGCCGGCGAGCTGCTCTCCGACGGCCGCGGCGGCATCGGTTACCTGCTCAAGGACCGGATCGGCCGGGTGGCCGAGTTCGTCGACGCCCTGCGCCGCGTCGCGGCCGGCGGCACCGCCATGGACCCCGAGGTGATCGCCCAGCTCTTCGCCCGCCGCCCCGACGACCCCCTCGCCGCCCTCACCGCCCGCGAGCGGGAGTCCCTGGCGCTCATGGCGCAGGGGCACGACAACGCCACCATCGCCGAGCGGATGCGCATCTCCGACAACGCCGTCCACAAGCACATCGGCAACGTCTTCGCCAAGCTCGGCCTGGCCCCGGACGACTCCGGCCACCGCCGCGTCCGGGCCGTGCTCGCCTACCTGGACGGCACCTCCCCTCCGGCCGAGCCGGACCCCGTCCGGGGGACGCGGCGCTGACCAGGCCGCACCCGGCGGCCCGGCCGGGTCGTCAGAGCAGCGCGGCGAGGTCGTCCGGGCGCGAGAACATCGGCCAGTGGCCGGTCGGCAGCTCGACGAAGGTCCATTCGGGCGTGCCGAGCGGGGCGAACGCCGGGTTCCCCGAGGCGATCAGCTCGTGGATCAGCGCCACCGGCATCGTCGAGGCGACCATGGTCTTCGGCGTCGCCGGGATGTCCTGAGGCCGTTCGATCGGCTGGGTGACCGCGCCCCACGGGTGCGGCGTCGCCCTCTCGCGGACGCGCTCCCAGTCCTCCTCGGTCAGTCCGTCGAACCTGCCCGCCCCCCGCTCGTAGGCGGGCACGTCGAGCGCATAGCCGTCGCCGACCTGGGCGCGCCAGGCCTTCTGGGTGACCTCGTCGTTGAAGTCGATCACCGCCACGCCGGACGGCAGCGACGCGGTGTCGACGTACACGATCCGGGCGATCCGCTCGGGGTGCCGGTCGGCGACCGCGGTCACCGGGACGTTCGCGCCGCTGTGCCCGACCAGGACGACCTCCTCCCATCCGTCCATCGCGGCGAGGATGTCGGCGACATGCGTCTCCACGCCGACCTCCGGCGACAGTTCCGCGGCCCGCTCGGCCACCCCCGTCAGCGTGACCGCCCGCACCCGGTGCCCGGCGGCGCGCAGCCTCTCCGCCACCTGGTCCCAGGCCCAGGCGCCGAGCCAGAGTCCGGGCACCAGTACGTAGTTCGCCATCTCTTCGTCCTTCCAGTGAGCCGATGTCGCTACGCTAAAGCCGAAAGCGGACAGAATCCGCCCGGATCAAGTGGGTGACCTGTGTCATATCCGGCGACCCGGATGCTGGCGATGCTCGAACTCCTCCAGGCGCACCACGTCCT
This sequence comes from Nonomuraea sp. NPDC049607, assembly GCF_040675375.1. Lineage (NCBI taxonomy): Bacteria > Bacillati > Actinomycetota > Actinomycetes > Streptosporangiales > Streptosporangiaceae > Nonomuraea > Nonomuraea sp. NPDC049607. The sequence goes on along the minus strand of NZ_JBFAOV010000039.1, from coordinate 50,598 downwards.
GGGCGGCAGGGACCTGGCGCAGCGGCTCGGCGTGGACGAGCGGACCGTCCGGCGCTACGCCGCCCGGCTCGCCGACCTGGGCATCCCGGTCGCCGCCGAGCGCGGCCGCTACGGCGGCTACCGGCTGATGCCCGGCTACAAGCTGCCGCCGCTGATGCTCACCGACGACGAGGCCACCGCCGTGGTCCTCGGCCTGCTCGCCGGACGCCGCCTGGGCCTGGCCGCCGAGGCCACCGAAGCCGCCCTGGCCAAGATCCGGCGGGTGCTGCCGGCCACGCTGCGGGAGCAGGCCGGCGCGCTGGAGGAGACCCTGGACTTCACCCTCGCCGAGCGCGCGACGCCGACGCCCGCGAGCCGGGCCGTGCTGACCCTGGCCGCCGCGATCCGCGACCGCCGCCGGGTCACGCTGGCCTATCGCTCCTGGAAGGGCTCACGAACCGAACGCGAACTGGACGGCCACGGCCTGGTCCTCCACTCCGGCCGCTGGTACGTCACCGGCCTCGACCACCTGTCCGGCGAGATCCGCACCTTCCGCCTCGACCGGATCTCGTCCGTCGTCCCCGGGACGGCGTCCTATGAGATCCCCGAGGAGTCCGACCCGGTGCGGCAGGTCACCGCGTCGCTGGCGCGGGTGCCGTACGCGCACGCGGTCGAGGTCCTTCTGCACGTCCCCCTGGCCGAGGCGGCCCGTCGCATCCCGCCGTCGGTGGCCACGCTCACCGGCGCCCCGGACGGGACCCTCCTGCGGATGCGCGCCGAGTCGCTGGACGGCATGGCCGCCATGCTCGCCGGGCTCGGCTTCCCGTTCACGATCCGGTCGCCGCGCGAGCTGGGCGACGCCGTTCGCCGGCTGGCCCGGGGCCTGCTGGAACAGGTCCAGGAGTGAGGCCGGGCTGACCGCCTCGCTGACGCCGCCCTAATGGGCCAGACGAGTTCGTCCGGGTCCGTCCGACCTGCTGTTGGACACCCCGGCGGGCCCGCTTCCGTGGTTCGCGAGGCAGCCGACCGGGCCGCCCGCACCGAAGGAGAAGCATGGACGCATCCAGCGCACCGCGCGGCCTGACCAGGACGATCACGGCGGCCCTCGCCGCCGCCGCGCTCACCGCCGGGCTCGGGCTCGCCGCTCTCGCCACGGCCGCGCCCCCGGCCCGGGCGGCCGGCCAGCCGGGCCTGGACCGGCTGCACGCGTACTGCCAGAGCCTGGGCCACCTCAACTCGGTGGCCCAGAACCCCAAGTCGGTCTGGAGCTGGCGCTGCGTCGGAGTGGACGGCACCATGCACGGCATCAACATGCACGACGCCTGCCGCTGGCAGCACGGCGCGGGCCTGTCGCACGCCGCGTTCCACGACGAGCGCAACGCCTTCTCCTGGTACTGCTACTGACCGGGGGACACGCCGCCCCGCCCGCGCCCCGGCACCCGCCGGTGGCGCGGGCGGGAGCGCCGCGTCAGTTCGCCTGCCTGCCGGTCACCAGCTCGACCAGGTGCACCAGCACCTTGCGCCCGATGTCCCTGACCATCTCGGGCTCCCGTTTCCCGAACGCGGCCGCGACCTCCTCCGGGGTCCGTCTCGCGTCCTCGTTCGCGATCTCCCGGATCGTCGGCACGGCGCCCCTCGGCAGATCCGGAAGCCGGCCCTTGGAGTAGCGCACCCTGAGCGCGCGATGGGCGGTCGGCTGATCGGTCACGATGAAGTGGAATGTCGGCGCGCCGGTGTCGTCCATGAAGACCTCCTAGCGTGGGGTGCCCTCGACGGTAGGAAGCGCCTCGGGGGCGGGTCCACGAACAATCACCGGCGGGAACCTGACACCGGGCCGCGCGAAGCCGCCGGACCGCGTCGCCGGTCCCGGGCCATTGACAGGGCTGATATCCAGGCTGAAGCGCGTTCGCGCCGGCCCGTCGCGCGTCCACCGGCCATGAGCGACCGCGACAGCCGTCGAGAAGGGAATTCCTGCCACCGGTGGCCCTCCATGTCGCGGTCGTCGACCCCCTGCCCATGTACCGCGAGGGGGTCGCCGCAGTCCTGTCCGCGGCGGGTCATCGCGTCGAGGCTCCGGCGGAGGTGCTGGCCTGGGTACGGCAGGTCCAGCGCGGCGTGGTGCTGCTGACCCTGGAGCACGAGCGGGACTGGGACGTCCTCGGCCGGCTGCGTGACGTGGCCGCGACGCACGCCGTGATCGCGCTGATCGGCGAGGAGCCCGCCGTACTGGGGACGCGGGCGGTACGGGCCGGCGCCCGGTCGGTGCTGACGCGCGACGTGGCGGCGGGCGTGCTCAGGCGTACGGTGGAGGCGACCGCCGAGGGGCAGGCGGTGCTGCCCGCGGTCGTGGCCACGGCCCTAGCCACCGGCGCACACCGGACGGGCGGGGACACGAAGCCGCCGAGTCCCCGGCAGTTGTCCTGGCTGCGGCAGCTCGCGGAAGGCTCGACCGTGGCGCAGCTCGCCGGACGGGCCGGCTACTCCGAACGCGCCATGTTCCGGCTCCTCCAGGCCCTCTACCAGGAGATGGGCGTCGCCACCCGCGTCCAGGCGATCGTCCGGGCACAGGAACAGGGGTGGTTCGGCGCGGGGACGGGCCTCTCAGAAGACCTCGGCACCGGGCCCGGCCGGGTACGGCGCTGAGCGGCCCGGCTCAGGCGGACGGCTCCTCGAAGGTCAGGACATCGCAGACCGGTTGCAACCGTCCGGGGGTCCGGCCGTACCCGTCGAGCTGCTTCAGCAGGAACAGCAGGCGGCCCACCAGCCCCGGGGTGGCGCGTGACGTCCTGTCGCGCGCCACGAGGAACGCGTGCATGGCCCCGGCCAGGGTGTCCTCGCTGTTCAGGTGGAGGCCGCAGAGAGCGAAGCCCTTGAAGTTCCAAGCGGTGACGTCGTCCTCGTCTCGTTCGATGCGCCGGTTCGTCTCGTCCAGAAGCTCGCGGAACAGCCTGACCGCGTCGCCGGCCTGGCCGGACCGGGCGAGCGAGACCAGCGCCCGCAGGGCCGGGGTGAGCAGCGGACGGCCGACATAGCGGTATTGGGCGGCGCTCTCGATCTGCTGGAAGGCGTCGGCGAGGTCGTGCCGGGCCAGGTGGATCTGGCAGAGGGTCGTGCGCGCCCGCAACAGGATGATCGGATCGTTGTACCGCCGGGCGAGCTCCACCGCCTTCTGCGCCGCCCGCATCGCCTCATCGTCGTCGTGTCCGAGCCGTGCCTGGGCGATCCCGTCCTGGTAGCGGCTGTGCAACCAGTCCTCGTCGTGTCCGGTCAGCCTCTGCTCGACGGCCATGAGGGCACCTTCCGCGGCCGCCAGATCGCCGAGCTCGGCGTGCCAGCGGGCCAGCTTCAGGTCGATGGAGACGCTTCCCGACAGGGCGAGGGCGTCGTCGGTGTCGGGATATCCGGTCGTTCCGGGCACGGCGCGTGCTTCTTCGGCGTACTGGATGGCCCTGTCGTAGTCGCCCCATTGACGATGGCAGTCCGCCAGCCCTTCCAGCGCGCTCATCCGGACCGGCAGCAGGGCGAGGTGTTCCTGCCGGCCGCTCTGGGCCAGCTTGTCGTGTTCGTGAAGCACGCCCTTGTAGTGTTCGCCGGCGTTCTTCGCGTCCCGGTTCCACCAGTACGCTGTCGCGAAGTTGGCCCGGACCCGCATGCGGCCGGGCACGTCGTGCCGGTCGTCGGCTTGCTGGAGCGCTCTGCCGTACGCCTCGCTCGCCTTGTCGAAATCGCCGCCGGAGGCGTAGATGTCCCCGAGCGCGGTGTCGTTCTCCAGCTCCCGCTCGGCGTTCCCATCGACGAGCCTGCCCCGCAGCCTCTCCCGTGGCTCGCGCAGCAGGAACGCGCAGTGCCGCTTGCGCAGCTCGCGATCGACGACCTCGATCCGGTTGTAGGCGGACTGCGGGCTGCCCGCCCGGATGTAGGCGCGCATCCCGGCGAGGTGCAGGCGCAGGTGCTCGACCGTCCGCGGGGACGACACGCGGCGGCCGGCGAGCACGCCACCGGCGTCGGTCAGCAGCTTCTTCTGCCTCGCCCCGACGGGTCCGTCCTCGCCGGGCAGCCCGGCCCAGGCCCGCTCCTCCTCCGACAGGGCCAGGCAGTACTCCCCGTCGCGCGTCCTGTCCGCCACGCGTTTGTCCACCAGCCCCGCCAGGATGTCCCGCACGTCGCCGAGCCGGAGCCGGGTCCCGCCCTCCGCCTGGCCGAGCAGTTCGCGCACCGCCTCCGCGTCCACGGCGGTCCCGAAGGCGTCGAGCGCTTCGAGGATCGCGCGCTCTCCCGGGTCCAGGCCCCGCATGAGCCTCTCGATGAGGAATTCGGGCATTCTCCGGGTCTTCTCGTCCAGCTTCTTGAACAGCTGGGTGGTGTCGTCCTGCGGCGACTGGGCGACGACGCAGGCCAGCTCCGCCAGGCGGAGGTTGCCTCCGAACAAGTCGTAGTACTTGTCCGCCGCCCGGAGCATCGTGCGTTTCTGGTTGGTCCGGTCGCCGATGAAGGTGAGGAAGAACGTCCGCTCCAGCCCGCCCACCTTGATCGGCGCGTGAGCCGCCCATCGGCCTGGTCCTGCGGTCTTCGGCGGTACCCGCGTCACGAGCACCACGGCGACGCGATGGCCCTCGTCAGCGGCGAGCACCTCGAACACCGAGCTCAGCTCGGGATCGGCGAGCTGCCGGGTGGCCGGGTCGAGCAGGTTCTCCGCGCGCTCGACGACGATCACCGCCGGAGTGTTGCCGATCCTCTCCAGGCACGCTCGCACGTGATCGGCGGGCGGCGCGTCGCCGACCTCGGACCATCGCACCACCCCGTCGCCCTGCAGCGCTTCGAGGTCGGCGATCAGCGTCCTGGCGTCGAGGCCCAGGCCGGGAACGGCCTCGTGGCGGAAGATCGTCGGCAGCGGACCGGCCGATGCGCCCGCCAACTCGTCCACCACCCGGTCCACGAGCATCGTCTTACCGACTCCCCGTTCTCCCGTCACGACGACGACGCCCCACGGCCCCTGAGTCAGCCGGGTCAGGAGAAGGGCCTGCTCGTCCTTGCGATCGATGATGGCGCTTCGGTGAATGGTTCGCGGAGACCGGCCCCCGGTCGTGGGGGGCCGTTCGGGCTCCCGCCGTTGTTCCGGCTCCACGGACGTACGCCGCGCCCGTTCCTTCTTGTCCCCGGCCAGGGTGACGAACAGGCTGACGACTCCGGCGACAGAGCCTCCGATGCCGGCCAGCCAGCCCACGGGTTCCGCCCAGGGCACATTGTTCTTGTCACCCACGAACGACCACCAGCCCGCCAGGACGCCCCAGGCGACGAGCGCCACCAGGAGTGCGGCAAGGCCGATGAACGGTAACTTCCCCTGCTTGCCCATACGGCGCACCCCGTCATCATCACGCCAACCCGAGTGACGGAAAAGTCAGGTTCATGCCACCTGGTCCGCAGATGCCGGCGGGGTTCAGCCGGTGGCGGAGGGCAGGACGCCGGTCCGGTGGAGATGGCGGCGGGCCGCCGCGATGGCCTCCGGCGTGGAGGCGAACACCTGCCCCGCCTCGTCCAGCCGGGCGATCGTGCCCAGGGCGCGCAGTGGCCGGTGATGGCCGTCCCGGATGCCGGAGACGTACACGATGATGCCGCGTCGTTCCAGGCGGGTGATGGCGTCGCCGAGCACCAGGGCGCCGCTGGCGTCGATCGTGGTGATGCGGGACATGCGCAGGATGATCACCGAGACGTCGGCGACCTCCGACAGCTCCAGCAGGAAGCGGTGCGCCGCGGCGAAGAACAGCGGCCCGTCCAGCCGGTAGGCGACGATGTGCTCGGCCAGCAGCTCGTGCTCTTCGGCGTCGTGGTCGTCCGGCAGGTCGGCCCGCAGGGGCACGGTGTCCAGGCGGACGTCGCGGGCGATGGCGCGCAGCGCGAGCGCCCCGGCCACGATCAGGCCGAGGATGACGGCGGTGACCAGGTCCAGGACGAGCGTGGCGATCGCGGTCGAGGCCAGGACGACGGCGTCGGCGCGGGTGGACCGCAACATCGCGCGCACCGAGCCGACCTCGACCATCCGCGCCGCGGTGGCCAGCAGCACGCCCGCCAGGGCCGCCAGCGGGATGCGGGCCACCAGGCCGGCGGCGGTGAACACGATCACGCCCAGGATCGCGGCGTGAGCGAGCGCGGCCAGCCGGGAGGAGGCGCCCGCGCGCACGTTGACCGCCGTACGGGCGATCGCGCCGGTGGCCGGGACCCCGCCGAACAGCGGGGCGATCAGGTTGGCCACGCCCTGGCCGAACAGTTCGCGGTCGGGGTCGTGCCGATGGTTGACGCTCATGCCGTCGGCGACCGCGGCCGACAACAACGACTCCAGCGCGGCCAGCGCGGCCACGGCGAACGCGGGGGCGACGAGGGAGCTCAGCGCGGCCACGTCCAGGAACTCCAGGGACGGCGCGGGCAGCCCCGCGGGCAGGGCGTCGATGCGCGCCACCGGCAGGTTCACCAGCTCCGCGACGAGGGTGGCGGCGACGACGGCCAGCAGCGAGAACGGCACCGAGGGCCGGAGACGCCCGCCGACCAGGATCAGCGCCGCCACCGCCGCGGTCATGGCGAGGGCGGCCCAGTTCGGACGGGCGGCGAAGTCGCGTATCGCCTGCCAGGCCACGGCCAGCACCTTGTCGCCCTCGGGTGTGGGAACGCCGAGCGCGGCGGGCACCTGCTGCATGCCGATCACACAGGCGATGCCCAGGGTGAACCCCTCCACCACCGGCGCGGGCACCAGCATCATGAACCGGCCCGCCCGCGCCAGGGCCAGGCCGAGCAGCAGCAGCCCGGCCAGCACCCCCACCGTCAGCACGCCGGAGGCGCCGTACGCGTGCATGATCGGCACCAGCACCACCGTCATCGCCCCGGTCGGCCCGGACACCTGCAGCGCGGAGCCGCCGAAGACGGCGGCCAGCGCGCCGGCCACCACCGCGGTGGCCAGCCCCGCCTGCGCGCCCAGCCCGCTGGAGATGCCGAAGCCGAGCGCCAGCGGCAGCGCCACGATCGCCACGGTCAGCCCGGCCAGCAGGTCACGGCGCGGATGACGGCCGAAGGCGGCCAGATCGGCCCGGGCGGGCAGAACGGGGCGCAGACGGGCCCAGCCCGCCCGGAGCACTGAGGTCACCGTTCGCCGGCCTCCGACTCGAGCAGCTCGTTCAGCAGCGCGTGCCGGCCCGAGAGCTTGGCCTGGAGCAGGTGACGGGCGGCGCGCAGCAGCTCCGCGACGTCCCCGCCGGACAGCGCGTAGACGACGGTCGATCCGTCGCGGCGCGCGGTGACCAGCTCCGAGCGGCGCAGCACCGCCAGATGTTGCGACAGGCCGGCGGGCTCCACCTCGATCTCGGCCAGCAGGTCGCGCACCGGCATCGGCCCGTCCTGGAGCAGCTCCAGGACGCGGATGCGCACCGGATGCCCCAGCAGGCGGAACAGCTCGGCCTTGGCCTCGTACAGAGGGACGGACATCAGCGCGACTCCTCTCCCTCCGCGGCCTGGCGGGCCGGGGCGGGATCGGGGCTCCGGTCCGTGTCCACCCCGTGTGCGCGGGCCATCCGCAGCACCTCGTCCAGCCCTCCGGCGGCCGCCAGCGCCGCGTCGGCGTCGCCGTCCTGTTCGGCCGCGTGCAGCGCGCCGGCCGCCTCATCCACCCGGCGCCGGATCGCCGCAGCGAACGCCTCGCTCACCCCTGGTCCCCGCCTTCTGCCGACGTCCGGCGCGACTCCGCACCAGCCTTTCGGACATTAGTGTTCAACAAATTGCGAATCTTCGCAACTTCTATACTGGCCCGCTCGGGGCTCGTACAGAGGGAACCGGCGGTGATCAGGGGGGTCAGACGCCTGGACGTCGCGCCACCGCGGCGGCGTCGGCGGGCTCCTTGCGGCGTGACCTGATCTCGTAGGCGAGCAGGGTGCCGCCGACGGCCACGGCGACCGCGCCGACGACCGGCAGCGCCTCCGCGGAGGAGGCGACCGCGGCGAACGCCAGGACCAGCAGCGCCACCACGACCCGGCTCAGCCAGGGGAAGCCCCACATCCGCAGCCTGAGCAGCTCGGGCGACTCGGCCTCCATACGGCGGCGCAGCCGGAGCTGGCTGAGCGCGACGAAGACGTAGAGCAACAACACCAGCAACCCGGCGGTGTTGATCAGCAGGTCGAAGGCGTCGTCACCGGCCGCGCTCGCACCGGCCATCAGGGCCAGCGCGAGCACGGCGCCGCCGAGCAGCGCGGGCGCGGGGACGCCGGACGCGCGCACCCGGCCCGCCGCGGCGGGGGCGTCGCCGCGGGCGGCCATGGCACGCAGGACGCGCGAGGCGGCGTACAGCGCGGCGTTCATCACCGACACGACCGCGACCAGGACGACCCAGGTCATCAGCGTCGCCGCGCCGGGGACGCCGAGCGCGGCGATGGCGGTCGCGAACGGGCTGTCGGCGCCGTTGGCCGGGACCCGGTCCCACGGCACGACCGCCAGGATGACCAGCACCGAGCCGACGTAGAAGATCAGCACCCGCCAGACCACCCGCAGGGTGGCCCGCGCGACCTCCTTGGCCGGTTCGGCCGACTCTGCGGCCGCGATGGTGACGATCTCCGCGCCGAAGTAGGAGAACAGCACGGTGACGAGGGCGGTGAGGACCGCGCCCCAGCCCTTGGGGGCGAACCCGCCGTGCCCGGTCAGCGTGGCGAGCCCGGCCCCGGCCCCGGCGGACGGCCACAGGCCCAGGACGTACAGCGCCCCGGCGGCGAGGAACGCCACGATCACCACGACCTTGACCGAGGCCAGCCAGAACTCGGTCTCGCCGAACAGCCGCACCGAGACCAGGTTGGCCGCGGTGAGCGCGGCCAGCAGCGCGACGGCCGTCGGCAGCACCGGGATGCCGCCGGACAGGGAGTGCAGCAGCTTGGCCCCCGCCACCCCCTCGAACGCCACCGCGACGATGGCGAACAGCCAGTAGCACCAGCCCACCAGGAACCCGGCGCGCGGGCCGAGTGCGGTACGGGCGTAGTCGGCGAACGAGCCCGCCGAGGGCCGGGCGGCGGCCATCTCGCCGAGCATCCGCATCACCAGGATGACGATCAGGCCGCCCAGGGCGTAGGCGACCAGCGCCGCCGGGCCGGTGTCGGCGATCACCTTGCCGCTGCTGACGAACAGGCCGGCGCTGATGACGCCGCCGAGCCCGATCATGGTCATGTGCCGTCGTCTGAGTCCGCGGTGGAGCGATCCTCCGCTGTCGTGCCCGGTCATTGGCGTTCGGCTCCCTGCTGTTCTCGGAAAGGGGAGGTCGGACCCCGGCCCATGGGCGGGCCGGGGTCTCATTGATCGCGAGGACGGTCAGTTTCCGCGGTAGACGGCGGGACGCCGCTCGACGAAGGACCGGACGCCTTCGAGCACGTCCTGGCCGCGCAGGCAGGCCAGCAGCCCTTCGGTCTCCAGGTCGAGCACCTGTTCCAGGTCCAGCTCCCAGACCCGCCGCATGGCCTTCTTGATCAGGCGTACCGGGGTGGGCGCGGCGGCGGCGACGCGTTCGGCCAGCTCCAACGCCGTGTCGAGCAGGTCGGCGTCGGGGACCAGGCGGCTGACCAGCCCGGCCCGGTACGCCTCGGCGGCGTCGACGGTCTCGCCCGACAGCAGCAGGTCCACCGCGCGGCCGTGGCCGATCAGGCGGGGCAGGGCGTACAGGACGCCGTTGCTCGGGAACAGGCCGCGGTGCACCTCCTTGAAGGCGAACGAGGCGGCGTGGCCGGCCAGCCGCAGGTCGCTGGCGATGGCCAGCTCCACGCCGACGCCGACCGCGATCCCGTTGACCGCGGAGATGATCACCTTGGGGTGGGCGGTGAAGCGGCGGGTGAGGTCCTGGAGCGCGGCGATCCGTTCGACCAGGTCGGCGTCGGACCCGGCGGCCAGTTGCGCGCCGGCCTCCTTCAGGTCGGTGCCGGCCGAGAAGGCGCGGCCGGTGCCGGTGAGCACGACCGCGCCCACCGCGTCGTCGCGGGCGGCTTCGTCCAGGACGGCGACCAGCTCGCCGTAGGTGCGCTGCCGGAAGGCGTTGAGCACCTCGGGCCGGTCGAAGGCGACCACCAGGGCCGAGCCGGCGCGGCGCACCCGCAGATCGGTGCTCATCGGTCTTCCTCCCGGGAGTCGTAGGCGCCGCCGCGTCCGGCGGGCAGCAGGTGTTTGGCGACGCGCTCGGACGGCGTCATCGGGAACGCCTCGACGAACTCCACGTACCTCGGCGTCTTGAAGGCGGCCAGCCGCGCGCGGACGTAGGCCACCAGCTCGCGCGGCTCGACGGGCTCGGCGACCTGGACGAACGCCTTGACCTCCTCGCCGAACAGCTCGTCCGGCACCGGGACCACGGCGGCGGCGCGCACGGCCGGGTGGCCGGTCAGGACCGCCTCCACCTCGGCGGCGGCGATGTTCTCGCTGCCGCGCCTGATCATGTCCTTGAGCCGCCCGACCAGGTGGTAGTGGCCGCGCGCGTCCCGGTAACCGAGGTCGCCCATGGGGTACCAGCCGTCGCGCAGCAGCGGCTCGTCCCGGTTCCAGTAGCCGGTCAGCATCGGCGCGCCGCGGGCCACGATCTCGCCGACCTCGCCGTCCGCGGCGTCGGTTCCGTCCTCCCGGACGACCTTGGCCTCCTTACCGGGAACGGGCGACCCCATCGCGCCGGTGCCGACGCACGCGGTGTCCTCGGGCCGGACGGCCAGCACCACCCCAGCCTCGGTGCTGCCGTACGCCTCCCGCCAGGGCGCGCCCCAACGCTCCTCGATCGTGGCGTGCAGGGCGGGTGTGATCCCCGAGCACAGGACGAGCCGGACGCGGTGGGAGCGGTCCAGTCCGGCGTCGGGCGGCTGCTTGAGCAGCAGCAGCGGCATCGTGCCGAGGACGTAGAAGAAGGTGGCGCCGTGCTCGCGGACCGACGGCCAGAAGCCCGAGGCGGAGAAGCGCGGCAGGATCACCAGCGGGATGCCGGTCAGCAGGCACAGCACCGTGTTCCACTGCGGGTCCATGTAGTGGAAGGGCTGCGCGGTGAGGTCCACGTCGTCCGGCGTGACGGCGGCGACGTCGGCCGCGAGCTCGGCCAGGTGGAGCCAGTAGCGGTGGGTGAGCATGCAGCCTTTGGGAAAGCCGGTCGTGCCCGAGGTGTACTGGAGGTTGAGGAGGTCGTCCCAGCCGACGTCGGGCAGGTCGCGTAAGCCGGCCGCGACGGCCGCCTCGGCGCCCGCGTCGAAGGCGCCGGCCTGTACGGGGTCGGGTGCGGGCCCGGCGTCGGCGGGATCGAGCAGTCCGACCTCGCCGAAGTCCAGCGCGAGCAGCGCCTGCGCCGCGGCGGCCGAGCCGGCCAGGGCCAGCACCGGGCCGGAGTCCTTGACGATGTGAGCCAGGTCGGCGCTGCGGTAGCCCGGGTTCAGCGGGACGATCACCGCGCCGAGCCTGGCGATCGCCAGCCAGGCGACCGGGAACCCGACGCCGTTGTCCAGCATCACCGCGACCCGGTCGCCCCGGCGGACGCCGTGCGCGGCCAGCACGGCCGCCAGCCGGTCGGTGCGGTCCTCCACCTGCGCGACGGTGGTCTCGACCCCGGCGAAGCGGAACAGCACGCGGTCACCGTGGGCGACGGCCCGCTCCCGGAGCAACCCACCCAGGCCCCCCGCGACATGCCCGGCCACTCCCCCACCGAGCCCCCCGGCGACGTTCCCGGCAGCTCCCCCACCGGGCGGCGGCGCGGCGGTCACGCCCGCCGCCGGGTGGCCATGTCGAACATCATCGCCAGCTCGGCCGCGCAGTCGGCCAGGTCGATGGCCTCCTCGTCGAAGACCCACTGGAGCATCACGCCGTCGATCGCGCCCTGCACGGTGGCGGCCAGCGTGCGCGGCGAGAAGTCGCGGAAGTCGCCGCTGTCCTGGCCGCGCCGCAGGATGCCCTCCAGGTGGCGGCGGCACGGGTCGTACATGTCGGCGTTGAAGCGGCGTTTGGCCTCCGGCGATCCGAAGCTGCCCCAGATGTCCACCAGCGCGACGAAGTTGGCGCGGTTGGCCGCCATGAACTCGAAACTGGCCTCGATGAAGGCGCGCAACCGGTGCGGGGCGTCCGGCGCCCGGTCCACCCGGGCCTTGATGAACCGGTTGGTCTCGGCGAACAGGGCATTGACGACCTGCTGGATCAGTTCGTCCTTGCCGGCGAAATGGTAGGAGATCACGCCTCTGCTGACGCCGACGTCCTGGGCGATCCGGGCCAGCGACGCCTGGGGCAACCCGGTGCTGGCGATGGTGGAGATGGCGCCCTCCACGATCTGCCGTCGCCGGGCCTCCTCGATGAACGAGGCCTTCTTCTGGCTGTCCTGATCGATTTTTGACCGCATGGCCAGGATTCAAGCCTGACGGGCGTCGCGCGGCAAGCCCCGGCCGCCGACTGTGCGGTTTCCCCCACCCGGCACGGTTCCGCGTTCCTCCCCGGGCCGGCCGGTCGCCGCCAGGTAGTGCAGCACCGCCAGCACCCGCCGGTTGCCGGCCGCCGACGCGGGCAGCCCCAGCTTGGCGAACACCGCGGTGACGTGCTTCTCCACCGCGCTCAGCGACACGAAGAGCCGGTCGGCGATGCCGGTGTTGGACCAGCCCTCGGCCATCAGGGCAAGCACCTCGCGCTCTCGGGGGAGCAGGGAATCGTCCCAGCCGGAAGCCTCGGGCATGGCGGCACCTCCTCGGTACGGGAAACCGCAGAATCCGGGCGAACCTCTTGTCTCACTCATACCATCTGGATTAAATCCTGGCCATGCGGTCAAAAATTCGCCACCAGGTTCAGAAATCTCGCCTGTTCGCCGCCGTCCTGGCCGGCGTGGTGCTCAGCAGCGGGCTCGCCGCCCCGGCCCTCGCCCGGACGGCCCGCGTCCCCGCCGCGGCCCAGGACGCCACCGACGAGCAGCTCCGCTGCTTACTGGACGGCGTCGTCAAGCCGCCCGTGCCCGGCGCGATCCTCACCGTGACCGGCCCCGGCCGCAGCTTCGACGGCGCGGCCGGCGTGTACGAGCTCGGCGGACGCCCCCTGCGCCCCTCCGACGCCTTCCGGGCGGCCAGCGTCACCAAGACGATGACCGCGGCCGTCGCCCTCCAGCTCGCCGAACGCGGCGACCTGCGCCTGGACGCCCCCATCGGCAGGTACCTGGACCGGAAGCTGGTCGCGCGCATCCCGTACGGGTCGCGCATCACCGTCCGGCAGCTCCTGGACCACACCGCCGGCCTGTACGACTACGTCGGGGACGAGAAATGGTTCCAGTACGTGCTCGACCACCCGGACAAGACCTGGAAGCCCCTGGAACTGGTGGACTGGGCGCTGCGCTCGGGCAAGCCCTACTTCGCGCCCGCCAAGGGCTACCACTACTCCGACACGGGCTACGTCCTGGCCGGGCTGGTCATCGAGAAGGCCGCCCGCAAGCCGCTGCACCAGGTGTACCGGTCGATGTTGCTGCGTCCGCTGAAGATGGACCGCACCTACCTCGAACACCCGGAGGCGCCCCGCGGCCCGCGCGCCCACAACTACCTCGGTGAGCGTGACACCTACGACTTCAACCCGACGTTCGACACGTTCGGCGGGGGCGGCCTGGTCTCCACGGGGGCCGACCTCAACCGGTTCATGCGCGGCCTGTTCGAGGGCAAGGTCTTCAAGCGCCCGGCGACGCTCCGGACGATGTTGCGCAGCACCCCGCAGAGCGTCAAGGCCGGCTCGCCGTACGGGCTGGGCATCGCCCGGCTGACGGCGACGGGCGACGCGGCCTACGGGCACAGCGGCTTCTTCGGCGCGTTCCAGGTCTACGTGCCGAAGAAGCGGGTGGCGGTGACCGGCTCCCTCACCCAGTCGGAGATGGTGACCAAGAAGCAGAGCAGCCGGTTCATCGAGAGCGCCCTCCGGCTGGCCGTCGGCAGACCGCCCGCCGACCTCTGCGAGGGCCGGTAGCGGCCGGGGCGCCGGCCGCCGCGCGCCTAGACTTGTCACCTGTCCGAAAAAGGAGTGAAGGTGGCCGGCACAACGACCCCTGACCCGCCCGCCGAGGTGCTGGCCGAGGCCGCGGCCGCCTTCGCGCTGCTGGCCTCGCCGCCCAGGCTGCACATCGTGTGGGCGCTGGCGCAGGGCGAGTGCGACGTGTCCGGGCTGGCCGAACGGGTGGGCGGCGCGCTGCCCGCGGTCAGCCAGCACCTGGCCAAGCTGAAACTGGCCGGCCTGGTCCGCTCCCGCCGCGAGGGCCGCAGGGTCGTCTACCTGATCGACGACGAGGACGTCGTGGCCACCGTGCGCGGCCTCGTCGGGCGGCTCTCGCAACGGGCCGGCGCCTCCGGAGGACGCGTCCATGGTCTGGGCGCCTGACGCGCCGACCAGGGCCGGCGGTCCGGCCACGCTGAGCCAGCTCCAGACCCTGCGCCTGCTCGACACCGGGCCACGCGGCCTGACGGAGGCGCAGGCCGAGGCCCGCCTGCTGGAACGCGGCGAGAACACGATCCCCGCCCAGCGGCCGGTGTCCTGGCCGCGCCGCCTGGCCCGCAGCCTGCGTGACCCGTTCACCATGACGCTGCTCGCGCTGGGGCTCGTCTCCGCCGCGATCACCTCCTGGGGGACGGCGGGCGTCATCGTCCTGCTGGTGGCGGCCAGTTGCCTGCTGCGCTCCAACGGCGAGTTCCGCGCCGACCGCTCGACCGCGGCCCTGCGCAGGCTCGTGGCCACCACGGCCACCGTGAGACGGCGCTCCCGCGACGGAGGCGAGCCGCGGGAGCGGGAGATCCCCGTCGACCAGCTCGTCCCCGGCGACGTGATCAAGCTGGGGCCGGGCGACCTGGTCCCCGCCGACGTACGGCTGTTACGGGCCGCCGGCCTGACCGTGCACCAGGCGGCGCTGACCGGCGAGTCCGCGCCCGTGCCCAAGCGGGCGCGCGACCTGCCCGAGGGGGACGACCATCTGTGCTGGCAGGGCAGCAGCGTGGCGTCCGGCAGCGCGCTCGCGGTGGTGACGGCCACGGGAGGCGGCACCCTGTTCGCCGGCGCCCACCACGCTCCGGCGCGCGGGCGTTCGGCCTTCGACCAGTCGGTGAACGGCATCTCCTGGATCCTGGTCCGGCTCATGCTGGTCATCCCGCCCGTGGCGCTGGTGGCCGGCGCGGTCCTGCGCGGCAAGGGGCTGGAGGCGCTGCCGTTCGCGGTGGCGGTGGCCGTGGGGCTGACGCCCGAGATGTTGCCGGTCGTGGTGACCACGGCGCTCGCCCGGGGAGCGGCGCTGCTGGCCCACCGGGGCGTGATCGTCAAGCGGCTGCCCGCGCTGCACGACGTGGGGGCGATCGACGTCCTGTGCATGGACAAGACCGGCACCCTGACGCGGGACCGGCCCGTGCTCAGCGCGTCCGTCGGCCCCGGCGGCGCGCCGGATCCCGAGGTGCTGCGCTGGGCGGCCGTCAACAGCTTCTGGACGCTGCACCTGACCGATCCCCCGATCCCCGACCCGCTGGACGAGGCGATCCTGGAGTGCGCGCCCGACCTGGGCGGCACCGAAGGGCTGGAGGCCACCCCCTTCGATCCCGCCCAGCGGCTCTCCCGCGCGGTGGTCCGGGACGGCGGCGCGAACGTCGTCGTGGTCAAGGGCGCCGTGGAGGCGGTGCTCGGCCGGTGCGCGATGAGCCCGGGTGATCGCCTGCGGGCGGGCGAGGTCGCCCGAGCCCTGGCCGAAGCCGGTGCGCGGGTGCTCGCGGTCGCCGTTGCCGATCAGCACGCCGATCAGCACGCCGAGCACTCCGCCGATCAGCACGCCGAGCACTCCGCCGGGCACTCCGCCGGGCACTCCCCCGGCGATCCCGTCGCGGAGGGCGGGCTGAGGCTCACCGGATTCCTCACCCTCGTCGACGAGCCGTCGCCGGACGCCGCCGCCGCGCTGGCGCTGCTGGCCCGCAGGGGCATCGCCCTGAAGGTGCTGACCGGCGACCACCCGGCCACCGCCGCCCGGACGTGCCGGGAGCTGGGCCTCGACGTGGGGGCGGTGATCGAGGCGGCCGACCTCACCCCCGCCGCCGCCGAACGGGCCACGGTGATCGCCCGCTGCACCCCGGACGACAAGGCCCGCGTCGTCCGGGTGCTGCGCGAGGCCGGGCACACGGTCGGCTTCCTCGGCGACGGCGTCAACGACTCGCCCGCCATGCGCGCCGCCGACGTCGGCATCTGCCCGCGCGCCGCCGTGGACGTCACCCGCGAGACCGCCGACGTCGTGCTGGCCGGCAAGGACCTGTCGGCGATCGACCACGCGATCGTCGCCGGACGGCGGAGCACCGGCAACATCGTCACCTATCTGCGCATCGCGCTGTCGTCCAACCTCGGGAACGTGATCGCGATGCTGGCGGCCGGGCTGGCGCTGCCGTTCCTGCCGATGTTGCCGGTCCAGGTGCTGCTGCAGAACGTCTGCTTCGACGTCGCCCAGCTCGCCTTCGCCTTCGACCGGGCCGCGCCGGCCGTCCTGCGGGGGCCGTTCGGGCTGCGTCCGCGCGGCATCCTCGGGTTCATCGCCGGTTTCGGGGCGCTCAACGCCGGCGTGGACCTGGCCACCTTCACCGTCCTGACCCAGGTCGTCGGCGTGGTCGACGAGCGGTCCTTCCACACGGGCTGGTTCATCGAGAATCTGCTCACCCAGGCCGTGATCATGCTGCTGCTGCGGCCCGTCGCCCCGGTCTCCCCGCCGCTGTGGCTGGCCGCGGGGTCGCTCGCGGCGATCGCGTTGCTGCTGCCGCTCTCGCCGCTGGCCGCTCCCGTCGGCCTGACCGCCCTGTCCGTCACGAGCTGTCTGTGGCTGGCGCTCGTGGCCGTCCTGTACGGCGGGGTGCTCGCCGTACTGAACCGCCGCAGACAGTTGTAGAGTTGCGCAATGTAGCAACCGTCATGCCGGGCCGGACCGCTAGGGCGAACACATGCGTGCAGGGGAGCATCGGAGGGTCGCCGCGCTCATCGTGTGGGCGCTGGTGTGCGTGCTCGACGTCTGCCTGTGGGCCTGGATCGACTAGGCCGCGCAGGAGTCCGACAACTTCCCCGACGACGCCATCGCCGTCCTGGTGGGCCTGGCGGACGGCGTACCGGACGGCGTGCTCGACGGTCCCGCGGACGGCGTGCCCATGGCGACGGGGGCGCGGTGCGAGCGGGCGATGGCCTTGCGGACGTCGGCGCGGATGCGCGGGAAGTCCGGATACGCCGGGTTGTAGCGTGGCGGGACGATGGACAACGTCCCGACCCGCCCGCCCTTGACCTTGTCGGCCAGCGGCACCAGGTCCTGCAACAGCCCGCGCGGGATGTCGGTCCTGAACGTCTGCCGGGCCGCGCCGGCCAGCTGCTTGAACTTCAGCAGCACGGTGGCCGGGTCGAGCTGGTCGAGCATGGCGGAGATGACGCAGTGCTGGCGCCGCATCCGGGCGTGGTTGTCGCCGCCGGCGCAGCTGGAGCCGTCGTGGTCGCGTGCCCTGCCGTACCAGAGCGCGTCGTTGCCGTTCAGCCGGCGGGTGCCCGCCTTGATGACGCCGCCGTCGCTGCGGCCGACGCCGTAGCAGATGTCCTGCTCGACGTGGATGCGCACGCCGCCGAGCGCGTCGATCAGCCGGGCCACGCCCCACATGTTCACCAGCACGTAGTAGTCGATCTTGAGGCCGAGGATCTGGCCGACCGCGCCCTTGACGGCCTCCGGCGCCCGGGTGGGGGCGTTGTGGAACAGCGCGGGATGGGTGTCGGCGTAGGCCCAGACGCCGTTCAGCAGGTCCTCCGACCCGCGGCCCGCCCCCTGGACGTAGAAGCCCTTGGGCGGCGGGAACAGCCTGCCCATCACGCTGTCCTTGGGGAAGGGCGCGTTCTCCATCTCCCTGGGCAGCGCGAACAGCACGGTCTCGCCGGTCCTGACGTCGATGCTGGCCACGTTGAGGCTGTCGGTGCGGATGCTCGTCCCGGTGCGGCCGCGTGCGCCGTCGCCGCCGAGCAGCAGGATGTTCACCCTGGTACGTCCGGCCCAGGGGTCTTCGTGGTTGATGGGGGTGGGCTCCGGGGCGTCGAACACGTCGGTCAGCGCGGCGTCCATCTGCGACACCGTCTGCGAGGCCACCACGAACGGCGACACCACGGCCACGACCAGCAGCAGCGCCAGGCCGTCCGACCAGATCAGCCGCCGCCGCGGCCGCAGCACGGTGTACGAGGCGACCACCAGCAGCCCCCACGCGACGCCGACGCCGATCGCGCCGCCGCCGATCGCCTTGGCCCAGGTCGCCTGCGTCGCCACGGCCCAGCCGCCCGCCGAGATCGTCACGGCGGCCACCGCGACGCCCGCGGCCAGGAACAGCCCCAGCAGCGCCAGCCCGAGCACGCGGTACCCGGCCCGCAGATGGGCCGCGCCCGGAATCACGATCGACAGCGCCGCCCAGCCGATGGCTGCCCCCGCGCCCCGTTTGGTCCCCATGTGCCCTCATGATCTCTGTGCCACCCGACCCCGAGATCATAGATTCGGGCCTAATTGCCCATGTGCGCAACTTTTTGACTAAATATCCACCCGAACACCCCACCCCCCGAGCTCGGCCGACGGCCACGAGCCCGGGGAGAAGGCGTCAGTCCACGTACGCCCACAGGTCGTAGGTGGAGGAGCCCGGGTAGCTCTGCGGATAGTGCGTGCTGCACCACCAGGTCTGCCAGCGTCCGTTCTCCTGGCCCGAGCGGCCGAAGGAGAGGCAGATGTCGTAGGGCAGGTTGGTGTAGACGACCTGGAGCGTGGATGTGGCGTGTGCCGGCGTACTCGTGGCCAGGACAGGCGCCAGGGCAGTGACCGCGACAAGCGCCAAGGCGGTGATTCTGCGACGCACCAGCTCTCCCCTCGTGAAGGTGTGAGAAGCGATCACCGTGAATTGCACGACAGGGCTCGCCCCCACCGCAAGATCGGCCCTCGACGGACCGCGGCGACCAGCGCGAACGTCTCGGAGGCGGTGAAAGGTTCATTTCGTCCTGACATCCGGCGGGTCCGTGGCGGTGCCGTGTCAGCACGACGTCGGCGCCGTGTCAGCGCGCCCGACGATGCTCTACGCATGAACAGCTCACCGGACACGGCACTCGCGCATCGGCCTCGGCTATTCAGCGTTGCTAAGTACCGCTAGTCCGTGTCACTATGTAGCAGTACTCAGCAGTGCTAGGTAGATGGCGAACCGGAGAAGAAGGAGGGACCGTCCGATGACGGCACAGCCGGTCCAGGCGATCCGCGTGCGGGGCCTGGAGAAGTCGTACAAGGAGCTGCACGTCCTGCGCGGCGTGGACTTCGAGGTGGCGCGGGGCAGCATCTTCGCCCTGCTCGGCTCCAACGGAGCCGGCAAGACCACGATGGTGAAGATCCTGGCCACGCTGCTCAAAGCCGACGCCGGCACGGCCACCGTCAACGGCCTCGACGTCGCCAAGCAGGCCGCGGACGTGCGCGAGTCCATCAGCCTGACCGGCCAGTTCGCCGCCGTGGACGAGATCCTCAGCGGGCGGGAGAACCTGGTGCTGGTCGCCCGGCTGCGGCACCTGAAGAACCCGGGGAAGATCGCCGACGATCTGCTCACCCGGTTCTCGCTGACCGAGGCGGGCGGGCGGAAGGTGGCGACGTACTCGGGCGGCATGCGACGCCGCCTCGACATCGCGATGAGCCTCATCGGCGACCCACCGGTCATCTTCCTCGACGAGCCCACGACGGGGCTCGACCCCCAGGCCCGCATCGAGGTGTGGCAGGCCGTCAAGGAGCTCGCCGGACGCGGCACGACGGTGCTGCTCACCACCCAGTACCTGGACGAGGCCGAACAGCTCGCGGACCGGATCGCGATCCTGCACGAGGGCCGGATCATCGTCAACGGCACCCTCGCCGAGCTCAAGCAGCTCCTCCCGCCCGCCAAGGTCGAGTACGTCGAGAAGCAGCCGACCCTGGAGGACGTCTTCCTCACCCTCGTCGGCACGAAAGCCTAAGGACAACCACGATGAGCAAGCACTTCTTCGGTGACACCACCGTCCTGCTGGGACGGTCACTGCGCCACATCACGCGCAGCCCGGACACCATCATCACGACCGCGATCATGCCGATCGCCATGATGCTCATGTTCGTCTACGTCTTCGGCGGCGCGATCAGAACAGGGTCGGACTCGTATGTGAACTACATGCTGCCCGGCATCCTGCTCATCACGGTCGCCTCGGGCATCGCCTACACCGCGTACCGGCTGTTCATGGACATGAAGGGCGGCATCTTCGAGCGTTTCCAGTCGATGCCGACCGCGCGCTCGTCCGTGCTGTGGGCGCACGTGCTGACCTCGCTGATCGCCAACCTGATCTCCCTCGTGGTCGTGGTGCTCGTCGCCCTGCTCATGGGCTTCCGCTCGGGGGCCGGACCGCTTGCGTGGCTGGCGGTCGCGGGCATCCTGATCCTGTTCACCGTGGCGCTGACCTGGATCGCCGTCATCTCCGGCCTGTCGGCCAAGACCATGGAGGGCGCGAGCGCGTTCTCCTACCCGCTCATCTTCCTGCCGTTCCTCAGCTCGGCGTTCGTGCCCACCGACACCATGCCCACCGTGGTGCGGGTCTTCGCCGAGAACCAGCCGGTGACCTCCATCGTCAACGCCGTCCGCGCCCTGTTCAGCGAGCAGCCGGTCGGCAACGACATCTGGATCGCCCTGGCCTGGTGCGTCGGCATCCTCGTCGTCGCCTACTTCTTCGCCATGAACACCTACCGCCGCAAGATCTCCTAGGACGTGAAGGAACGACCATGACCGACTCCCTCCACACCCTCGCCTCCATGCCGACCGAGCGCCGCCGCGGCTGCCCGTTCGACCCGCCCGAGGCCCTGGTCGAGGCCCGCGAGCACGGCCCGATCAGCCGCTTCACCTTCCCCAGCGGCCACGAGGGCTGGCTGGTCACCGGCTACGACCTGGCCCGGTCGGTCCTGGCCGACCCGCGTTTCAGCTCCCGCAAGGAGCTCATGGTCCAGCACCCGCTGATCGACTACGGCGACATCGAGGTGCCCCCGGCGCCGCCCGGCGAGTTCCTGCTCATGGACGAGCCGCAGCACAGCCGGTACCGCAAGCCGCTGGTCGGCAAGTTCACCGTCCGCCGCATGCGCCTGCTGACCGAACGCGTCGAGCAGGTCACCGCCGAGCACCTGGACGCCATGGAGAAGGCCGGCACCCAGGCGGACCTGGTGACCGCGTTCGCCAAGCCCATCCCCGCCGTCGTCATCTGCGAGCTGCTCGGGGTTCCGTACGAGGACCGGGGCTTCTTCCAGGAGAACATCGACAAGTTCCTCGGCGGGGAGGTCGGCGACGACGAGCTGATCGCCGCCTACCTCGCGACCCAGCAGTACCTCGCCCAGCTCGTCGCCGCCAAGCGCGCCAACCCGACCGACGACGTGCTCAGCGACCTGCTCGACAGCGACCTCACCGACGAGGAGCTGCAGGGGATGGCCCTGATCCTGCTGTCGGCCGGGTTCGACACGACCGCGAACATGCTGGCGCTGGGCACGTTCGCGCTGCTGCAGAACCCGGACCAGCTCGCCGCGCTGCGCGACGACCCCGGGCTCGTGGACGACGCCGTGGAGGAGCTGCTGCGGTACCTGAGCGTCGCCAAGCAGTTCCACCGGGTCGCGCTGGAGGACGTCGAGCTGGTCGGCCACACCGTCAAGGCCGGTTCGACCGTCATCCTGTCCCTCAGCACCGCCAACCGCGACCCCGAGCGCTTCCCCGACCCGCACACGCTCGACCTGCGCCGGCAGGACGGCGGCCACCTGGCCTTCAGCCACGGCATCCACCAGTGCCTGGGGCAGCAGCTCGCCCGCGTCGAGATGCGGGTCGCCTTCCCCGCCCTGCTCAACCGCTTCCCCACGCTGAGGCTGGCCGTACAGGCCGAGGAGGTCGCCCTGCGCCCGGAGACCGCCGACATCTACGGGATGAAGAGCCTCCCGGTCGCCTGGGACGCCTGACCCCCGACCGGCGACGGCGATCGGCGATCGGCGATCGGCGAAGCGTCAACATCGCGTCGGAAGGCGTACGGAACCCGTATCGACGTCATGGCGAAGGCGCTGCGGGTCGCGGTGATGGGGGCCGCGGTCCTGGCCTACTCGCTCTGGTCCCGCAGCCTGGCCACGGGCCTGGCCGCCGGGGCCATGGGCTGGTTCCTCCGGTCGTCCCCGAGCGCTGAAACTCCAGGCCGAACGGCCCCCGTCTCCATACGCATCCATACGTTTTCTTGACGCCCTGACTCGGCCAAACCCCCTCAAACCGTCGCTAGGGTGCGATGCGTATTTACGCGGCCTTGACGGGGGGATGACCGGAAATGGTGCTGGCGAAACGGCCGGCGGCTACGGAAGGAACGCTGCGTTCCTGGCTCCTCCAGGGCCTGCAGACCGACCGGGGGCAGATCGAGCACGGCCCCCATGTGAAGCACCCGTGGTGGCGGGTCATGTGCCTGACCGGCGTCGACTACTTCTCCACCCTGGGCTACCAGCCCGGCATCGCGGCCCTGGCGGCCGGGTTCCTGTCGCCCCTGGCCACCCTGTTCCTGGTCGCGCTCACCCTGCTGGGCGCGCTGCCGGTCTACCGCCGGGTCGCCGCCGAGAGCCCGTACGGCCAGGGCTCGATCGCGATGCTGGAGAAGCTCGCCCCGCAGTGGTGGGGCAAGATCTTCGTCCTGGCACTGCTCGGGTTCGCGGCCACCGACTTCGTCATCACCATGACGCTGTCGGCGGCCGACGCCACGGCGCACATCCTGGAGAACCCCTTCGTGCCCGACTTCCTGGCCGGGCGGCGGGTGATCGTCACCCTCGTGCTGCTGGCCGCGCTCGGCGGGGTGTTCCTGATGGGCTTCAGCGAGGCGATCGGCATCGCGGTGCTGCTCGTCCTCGTCTACCTCGCTCTGAACGCGGTCGTCGTCGCCACCGCCCTCACCCGGGTCGTCCAGGCGCCGCAGGTGGTCGTGGACTGGCAGCGTGCCCTGAGCCTCGACTTCAGCAGCCCGCTCACCATGATCGGGCTGTCGTTGCTGGTGATGCCCAAGCTGGCGCTCGGCCTGTCTGGGTTCGAGACCGGCGTGGCGGTGATGCCGGTGGTCAAGGGCGAGGTCGGGCAGCGGATCAAGGGCACCAAGCGGATGCTCACGGTCGCGGCGTCCATCATGAGCGTGTTCCT
Source organism: Nonomuraea sp. NPDC049607 (assembly GCF_040675375.1). Classification (NCBI taxonomy): domain Bacteria; kingdom Bacillati; phylum Actinomycetota; class Actinomycetes; order Streptosporangiales; family Streptosporangiaceae; genus Nonomuraea; species Nonomuraea sp. NPDC049607. The sequence goes on along the minus strand of NZ_JBFAOV010000039.1, from coordinate 27,439 downwards.
GATCTGTTCCAGCTTCGTCACCACCGTGCTGATCCCGCACGAGGAGTTCGAGGAGGGCGGCAGGGCGAGCGGCCGGGCCCTGGCCTATCTGGCGCACGGCTACCTGGGCGACTGGTTCGGCACCGTCTACGACGTCTCCACCATCACGATCCTGTGGTTCGCGGGGGCGTCGGCCATGGCGGGGCTGATCAACCTGGTGCCGCGCTACCTGCCCCGCTACGGCATGGCCCCGGAGTGGACCGGCGCGGTCCGTCCGCTGGTCCTGGTGTTCTCCGTGATCGCGTTCGCCATCACGATCATCTTCGACGCGGACGTGGAGGCCCAGGGAGGCGCGTACGCCACGGGCGTGCTGGTGCTCATGTTGTCGGCGGCGGTCGCGGTGACCCTGTCGGCGTACAAGAAGGGGCAGCGCGGGGCCACGGCCGGCTTCTCCGTGATCACGGCTGTGCTCGTCTACACGCTGGTCGACAACGTGATCGAGCGGCCGGACGGCGTGAAGATCGCCTCGTTCTTCATCGCGGCCATCGTCGTCACCTCGCTGATCTCCCGCGCCACCCGCTCCACGGAGTTGCGGGTGACCGAGGTGCGCCTGGACGCGCTGGCCGAGCAGTACGTCAACGACGCCTGCGGAGACCTCCACCTGATCGCGAACGAGCCCCACCAGCGCGACCAGGACGAGTACCACGACAAACTACGCGAGACCTGGCTCAACCACCGGCTGCGCAGCTCGGAGCCGGTGCTGTTCGTGGAGGTCTCGGTGCCGGACGCGTCCGAGTTCGAGACCGAGCTGCACGTCAGGGGCGAGGAGCGGTACGGGCACCGGATCCTCACCATCGAGAGCTCGGCCGTGCCCAACTCGCTGGCCGCGCTCCTGCTCCACCTGCGCGACCGGACCGGCTCGGTGCCGCACATCTACTTCCACTGGACCGAGGGCAACCCGGTCGTGGCGATGCTGCGCTACCTGGTCTTCGGCGGCGGGGACGTGCCGCCGCTGACCCGGGAGGTGCTGCGCCAGGCGGAGCCGGGCCTGGAGCGCCGCCCGCACGTCCACGTGGGCTGACGCGCCTCGCGGAGGGGTCCGCGTATGGATCGCGTGAAGAATCGGGCCGCCGCCGTAGGGAAGCCGTCAAGAAACGCCAAACAGGGCTTTTCCCGGGTTTTCCTTGGTCTGGAACCGCTCATTCCGGGCGGTAAGGAAATGTTCCAGAGCTGAGGAGTGGGGATGGCAGACGTCATCTTCGTCGCCCTGACGATCGCGGTCTTCGTGGTCTTCGGGCTCGTGGTGAAGGCGGTGGAGCGCCTGTGAGCGCGATCAACGCCACCGGTCTCGTGGTGGCCGCGGCCCTGGTGATCTTCATGGTCGCCGCCCTGCTGTTCCCGGAGCGGTTCTGATGAGCACGACCGTCGCAGGAATGATCTTCATAGCCTCGCTGATCGCCGCGCTCGCGCTGGTGCACAAGCCGCTCGGCGACCACATGTACCGCGTCTACTCCACGACCAGGCACAACGCGGTCGAGCGCGGGATCTACCGGCTGCTCGGGGTGCGCGCCGACGCCGAGCAGAGCTGGCCGGTCTACGCGCGCGGCCTGCTCGCCTTCTCGGTCGTCTCCGTCCTGGTCGTGTACGGCCTCCAGCGCCTTCAGGACAAGCTGCCGCTCAGCCTCGGCATGGAACCGGTCACCGACCACATCGCCTGGAACACCGCGATCAGCTTCGTCACCAACACCAACTGGCAGGCGTACTCGGGCGAGTCCACGATGGGCCACCTGACCCAGATGGCCGCCCTTGCCGTGCAGAACTTCGTCTCGGCGGCCGTCGGCATGGCGGTCGCGGTCGCCCTCGTCCGCGGGTTCGCCCGCCGCAGGTCCGGCACGATCGGCAACTTCTGGGTGGACCTGGTCCGCGGCACGCTGCGCATCCTGCTGCCGATCGCGTTCGTCGGGGCGCTGGTGCTGGTCGCGGGCGGCCTGGTGCAGAACTTCTCCGGCGTGCACGAGCTGACCACGCTGACCGGCGGCACGCAGGGCATCACCGGCGGCCCGGTGGCCTCCCAGGAGGTCATCAAGGAACTGGGCACCAACGGCGGCGGCTTCTACAACGCCAACTCCTCCCACCCGTTCGAGAACGCCACGAGCTGGACGAACTGGTTCGAGATCTTCCTGATCCTGGTGATCCCGTTCTCGCTCACCCGTACCTTCGGCCGGCTGGTCGGCCAGGTCCGCCAGGGGTACGCCATCCTCGCCGTGATGGGCGTCCTCGCGCTGACCAGCGTGATCCTCACCAACGTCTTCGAGCTGTCCGGGAACGCCACCGTCCCGCAGGCCGTGGGCGCGGCGATGGAGGGCAAGGAGCTGCGCTTCGGGGTGTCCAACTCGGCCACCTTCGGCGCGGCGACCACGCTCACCTCGACCGGGGCGGTGAACTCCTTCCACGACTCCTACACGCCGTTCGGCGGCATGATGACGATGGTCAACATGATGCTCGGCGAGGTCGCGCCCGGCGGCGTCGGCGCGGGCCTGTACGGCATGCTCATCCTCGCCGTGATCACCGTCTTCGTGGCGGGCCTGATGGTCGGCCGCACCCCCGAGTACCTGGGCAAGCGTATCGGCGCCCGCGAGATCAAGCTCGCCTCCCTGTACTTCCTGGTCACCCCGGCCCTGGTGCTCATCGGCACCGCCGCCGCGATGGGCTCGGCGGAGCAGCGCGCGGGCATGCTCAACGGCGGCCCGCACGGCCTGTCGGAGGTCCTCTACGCCTTCACCAGCGCCTCCAACAACAACGGCTCGGCCTTCGCCGGCCTGACCGTCAACACCCCCTGGTACGACGTGGCGCTCGGCCTGTGCATGGCCTTCGGCCGGTTCCTGCCGATCATCCTGGTGCTGGCCCTGGCCGGCTCGCTGGCGGCGCAGTCGCCCGTCCCGGAGGGCGCCGGCACGCTGCCCACGCACCGGCCGCAGTTCGTCGGCATGGTCGTCGGCGTGACGGTCGTCCTCGTCGCCCTCACCTTCCTCCCGGCACTCGCGCTCGGCCCGATCGCAGAAGGACTGTCCTGACATGTCAACCCCCGTACTGGACAAACCCTCCCCCGCACGCCGGGACGGCCGCGTGGGCGGCGGCCTGCTGGATCCCCGGCAGCTCGTCAGGTCCTTCCCCGACGCGGTCAGGAAGCTGAACCCGGCCACGTTGTGGCGCAACCCCGTCATGCTGATCGTCGAGGTCGGCGCGGTGTTCACCACCGTCCTGGCGGTCGTCGAGCCGTCGTTCTTCGCCTGGGCGACCGTCGTGTGGCTGTGGCTGACCGTGGTCTTCGCCAACCTGGCCGAGGCCGTCGCCGAAGGGCGCGGCAAGGCGCAGGCGGCCACGCTGCGCAAGGCCAAGACCGACACCCAGGCCCGCCGCCTGCGCGCCGACGGCGGGACCGAGTGGGACCGGGTCGGCGCGCCCGACCTGCGGCAGGGCGACCTGGTGGTGGTCGAGGCCGGCGAGGTCATCCCCGGCGACGGCGACGTGGTCGAGGGCATCGCCTCGGTGGACGAGTCGGCCATCACCGGCGAGTCCGCGCCCGTCATCCGCGAGTCGGGCGGCGACCGCTCGGCGGTGACCGGCGGCACGAAGGTGCTCTCCGACCGGATCGTCGTCAAGATCACCCAGAAGCCCGGCGAGAGCTTCATCGACCGCATGATCGCCCTGGTCGAGGGCGCGAACCGGCAGAAGACGCCGAACGAGATCGCGCTCAACATCCTGCTGGCCGCCCTGACGATCGTCTTCCTCGTCGCCACCGTGACCATGCAGCCGCTGGCGATCTACTCCAAGCAGATCAACCCCGGCGTCCCCGACTCGGTCGCGCTCGACGCGAACGGCGTCACCGGCATCGTGCTGGTGTCGCTGCTGGTCTGCCTGATCCCGACGACGATCGGGGCGCTGCTGTCGGCCATCGGCATCGCCGGCATGGACCGCCTGGTCCAGCGCAACGTCCTGGCCATGTCGGGACGCGCGGTCGAGGCCGCGGGCGACGTGTCCACGCTGCTGCTGGACAAGACCGGCACGATCACGCTGGGCAACCGGCAGGCGGCCGAGTTCGTCCCCGTGAAGGGGATCGGCGAGCAGGAGCTCGCCGAGGCCGCCCAGCTCTCCAGCCTCGCCGACGAGACCCCCGAGGGCCGCTCGATCGTGGTGTTCGCCAAGGAGCGGTACGGCCTGCGCGAGCGCGAGATCCACGGCGCCGAATGGGTGCAGTTCACCGCGCAGACCCGCATGTCCGGCGTGAACCTGGACGGCCGCGAGGTCCGCAAGGGCGCGGCCACCGCGGTCATGAAGTGGGTGCGCGACAACGGCGGCCACCCCACCGACGACGTCGGCCACATCGTGGACGGCATCTCCGCCTCCGGCGGCACCCCGCTGGTCGTGGCCGAGCGGGGCCGCGTGCTCGGCGTCATCCACCTCAAGGACGTCGTCAAGCAGGGCATGCGCGAACGCTTCGACGAGATGCGCCGCATGGGCATCCGCACCGTCATGATCACCGGCGACAATCCGCTCACCGCCAAGGCCATCGCCGACGAGGCCGGCGTGGACGACTTCCTGGCCGAGGCCACCCCCGAGGACAAGCTCGCCCTGATCAGGAAGGAGCAGGAGGGCGGCCGCCTGGTCGCGATGACCGGCGACGGCACCAACGACGCCCCCGCCCTGGCCCAGTCGGACGTCGGCGTGGCCATGAACACCGGCACCTCGGCCGCCAAGGAGGCCGGGAACATGGTGGACCTGGACTCCAACCCGACCAAGCTCATCGAGATCGTCGAGATCGGCAAGCAGTTGCTGATCACCCGGGGCGCGCTGACCACGTTCTCGATCGCCAACGACATCGCCAAGTACTTCGCGATCATCCCGGCCATGTTCGCCGCCGTCTACCCGGGCCTGGACGCGCTCAACGTCATGCGCCTGGCCAGCCCCCAGTCGGCCATCCTGTCGGCGGTCGTCTTCAACGCGCTGGTCATCGTCGCGCTCATCCCGCTGGCCCTGCGCGGAGTGCGCTACCGGCCCTCCAGCGCCTCCAAACTGCTCTCCCGCAACCTGTACGTCTACGGCCTGGGCGGCATCGTCGCCCCCTTCGCCGGCATCAAGCTCATTGACCTGCTGATCCAGTTCCTTCCGGGGATGTCATAAATGGAACGCCTGCCAAGCTGGGTCCGCCAGCACCTCGCCGCCCTGCGCGCCGTCGCCGTCCTGACCGCGCTGCTCGGCGTCGTCTACCCGCTGGTCACCACCGGCGTCGCCCAGGCGCTGTTCAACGGCCGGGCCAACGGCTCGATCGTCGACGGCGGCCACGGCAGCGCCCTGATCGGCCAGTCCTTCACCGACAAGGACGGCAACCCGGTCAGGACGTACTTCCAGTCCCGTCCCTCGGCCGCCGGCGACGGCTACGACCCGACCTCGTCGGGGGCGAGCAACCTCGGTCCTGAGGACGTCGTGGACACGCTGCCGGGCGCGGGCGGGGAGGGCAGGCAGTCGCTGCTCACCCGGGTCTGCGCCCGTTCCAGGGCGGCCGGCGAGCTGGAGGGCGTCAGCGGCGCCCGCCCGTACTGCACGGCCGACGGGGTCGGCGCGGTGCTGAAGGTCTTCCCCGGCCGGGTCGTCAGCGTCAACCAGGCGTGCCCCGCCGTCCCGTTCGTCGCCTCCTACCAGGGCGTCACGGTCGAGTGCGGCAGGCCGGGCGAGGACTACTCCGCCGGGCGAACCGTGCCCGTCAGGGGGAACGCCAGGGCGGTCGTCCCCGCCGACGCGGTCACGGCCAGCGGTTCCGGCCTCGACCCGCACATCTCGGTCGCCTACGCCGAGCTCCAGGCGCCCCGCGTGGCCAGGGAGCGCGGCCTCGACCTCGCCCGGGTCAAGGGGCTGATCGGCGAGCACACCACCGGCCGCGTCCTCGGCTTCATGGGCGAGCCCGCGGTCAACGTGCTCGAACTCAACCTCGCGCTCGACAGGGCGTGAGGTGAGGGGCCGGCTGCGGGTCTACCTCGGGGCGGCGCCCGGGGTCGGCAAGACGTACGCGATGCTCGGCGAGGGCCGCAGGGCCCACGAGCGCGGCCGGGACGTGGTCGTGGGGTTCGTCGAGACCCACGGCCGGGCCCGGACCGCCGCCCTGCTGGAGGGCATGGAGATCGTCCCCCGCCGGACGCTCGTCCACCGCGGCGCCACCTTCACCGAGCTGGACACCGACGCCGTGATCGCCCGCCGGCCGCGGGTGGCGCTGATCGACGAGCTGGCCCACACCAACGTGCCCGGCTCGAAGAACGCCAAGCGCTGGCAGGACATCGACGACATCCTGGACGCCGGCATCGACGTGATCTCCACGGTGAACATCCAGCACCTGGAGTCGGTCAACGACGTCGTTCAGGAGATCACCGGTGTGCCGCAGCGCGAGACCGTGCCCGACGAGGTCGTGCGCCGGGCCGACCAGATCGAGCTGGTGGACATGTCGCCCGAGGCGCTGCGCAGGCGGATGGCCCACGGCAACGTGTACGCCCCCGAGAAGGTGAACGCGGCGCTGTCGAACTACTTCCGCGTCGGCAACCTCACCGCGCTGCGCGAGCTGGCGCTGCTGTGGGTGGCCGGCAAGGTGGACGACCAGCTCGACCGCTACCGCGCCGACCACGGCATCGCGACCACGTGGGAGACCCGCGAACGCGTCGTCGTCGCCCTGACCGGCGGCCCCGAGGGCGACACGCTGGTCCGGCGGGCCGCCCGCATCGCCGCCCGCACCAAGGGCGCCGACCTGCTCGCGGTGCACGTGACCAGCGCCGACGGGCTGGCCGGGGCCGACCCGGGCAGCCTGGCCCGCCAGCGCACACTGGTGGAGGACATGGGCGGCACCTACCACCAGGTCGTCGGCGACGACGTCCCGCGGGCGCTGCTCGACTTCGCCCGCGGCGTCAACGCCACCCAGCTCGTCCTCGGCGCCTCGCGCAGGGGGCGGTTCGCGCAGATCTTCTCCCGCGGCGTCGGCGTGGAGACCACCGCCCGGTCCGGCTCGATCGACGTGCACATGATCACGCACGAGGAGGCCAAGAAGGGCCGGCGGCCGGGCCGCTCGCGCGCCGCGCTCACCCGCGCCCGCCGCACGACCGGCTGGGTGCTCGCGGTGGCCGGGATGCCGCTGCTGACGGCCGCGCTGTGGCCGTTCCGGGACCTGCTGTCGCTGCCCAGCGAGATCCTGTTCTTCCTCTGCCTGACCGTGGGCGTGGCGCTGGCCGGCGGCATGTGGCCGGCCATCACCGCGGCCGTCGGCGGGTCGCTGCTGCTCAACTGGTTCTTCACGCCGCCGGTCGGGGAGTTCACCATCGCCGCCCCGGAGAACCTGTTCGCGCTGGTCGTGTTCCTGCTGGTGGCGGCGGCGGTGAGCACGATCGTGGACATCGCGGCCCGCCGCACCCGGCAGGCCGCCCGCGCGAGCGCCGACGCCGAACTGCTGTCCACGCTGGCCGGGCACGTGCTGCGCGGCGAGGCCGCCGTGCCGTCCCTGCTGGAACGCACCCGCGAGACGTTCGGCCTGAGCTCGGTCACCCTGCTGGAACGCCGGCCCGACGCCGCCCACACCCCCGACGACCAGTCAGACCCGGACGTCTGGCGGATCGTCGCCACCTCCGGCGGCGCCCCCTCCACCTGCCCCGGCCAGTCCGACACCGACGTCGTCATCGGCGAGGACCTGGTCCTGGCGGCCAAGGGCGGCCCGCTGGAGGCCTCCGACCGCGCGGTGCTGGAGGCGTTTGCCGCCGAGGCCGCCGTCGCGCTGCGCCAGGAACGCCTCCAGGAGGCGGCCGAACACGCCCGCCCACTGGCCGAGGCCGACCGCATGCGCACCGCGCTGCTGGCCGCCGTCAGCCACGACCTGCGCACGCCGCTCGCCTCGGCCAAGGCCGCCGTCGAGAGCCTGGGCAGCACCGAGATCGCCTGGTCGGAACGGGACCGCTCGGAGCTGCTGGCCACCGCGGAGGAGTCGCTGGACAAGCTGGACCGGCTGGTGGCGAACCTGCTGGACATGAGCCGGTTGCAGGCGGGCGTGCTCGGGGTGAGCGCGCAGCCCCTGGCACTTGAGGAGATCGTGCCGCGGGCCATCGACGACCTGGGCCCGCTCCAGGAGCGCATCGACGGCGACGTCTCCGTCGAGCTGCCCGACGTCCTGGCCGACCCCGCGCTGCTCGAACGCGTCCTGGTCAATCTCATGTCCAACGCCGTGCGCTACAGCCCGCCCGGCCGGACCGTGCTGATCACCGCCAGCGGGCACGGCGACCACGTCGAGATCCGGGTGATCGATCGCGGCCCGGGCATCCCGCCGGAGGCGCACGACCGGGTCTTCCAGCCGTTCCAGCGGCTCGGCGACCGCGACAACCACTCCGGCGTCGGGCTCGGGCTCGCCCTGTCACGCGGGCTCGCCGAGGCCATGGGCGGCACGCTCGTACCCGAAGAGACGCCTGGGGGCGGTCTGACCATGATCCTCACCCTGCCCGTCGCCACCCCGCGGAGGACGACCCGGTGACCCGCATCCTCGTCGTGGACGACGAGCCGCAGATCCTGCGCGCCCTGCGCATCAACCTGGTCGCCCGGCACTACGACGTCACCGTCGCGGCCGACGGCGCGTCCGCGCTCAGGGCCGCCGTCGACGCCGCCCCGGACCTGGTCATCCTCGACCTGGGCCTGCCTGACCTGGACGGCGTGGAGGTGATCCACGGCCTGCGCGGCTGGAGCGGCATCCCGATCATCGTGCTGTCCGGCCGGGCCGGGAACCAGGACAAGATCGAGGCCCTGGACGCCGGCGCCGACGACTACGTGACGAAACCGTTCGGCATCGACGAGCTGCTGGCCCGGGTGCGGGCCGTGACCCGGCGCACCGCCATCCAGGAGGCCGAGCTGGCGAGCATCCGGATCGGCGACCACGTCATCGACCTGACGAACAAGACGATCTCCGGCGACGTCCGGCTGACGCCGACGGAGTGGCACATCCTCGACCTGCTGCTGCGCCACCCCGGCAAGCTGATCAGCCAGCGCCGGGTCCTCACCGAGGTGTGGGGCGCGACGTTCGTCAAGGAGACCCACTACCTGCGCCAGTACATGGCGCAGATCCGCCGCAAGCTCGAACGGGACCCGTCCCGGCCGGTCCATCTGATCACCGAACCCGGGATGGGTTACCGCTTCAGACCCTGACCGCGGACGTGCCGCCGCCCGGTCAGGGGCGGAGCAGGGCGCGTACCCGGTCGATGGTCGCGGCGGCGCGTTCCAGGTTCTCCTGGAGGGCGCCGTTCGCGGCGCGCAGGTGCTCGGCGACGAGCCGGCGGTCGGCCAGAAGCGCGTTGCCGCCGAGAAGGGCCTCGGTTCTGGCACGTTCCTCGGCTTCGGCCCGTTCCCGCGCCTGCTGGATCAGGTCGAGGATCGTCCCGGCGAGCCGGCCGGAGTCCAGCCGCATGGCCCGCGGGTCGAGGCGCAGGTCCAGCACGCCCGCCGCGCAGCTGTACTCGACGCTCACCCAGCCGTCCCGGGACTCGGCCCGTGCCGTCGCGGCCTCGCCGGGCGGCCGTCCCAGCAGGCCGAAGAGGCGGTCGGCGTCGGCCGCGAGCCGCTCGGGGTCGATCCCGAGCTCGTCCTCGAAGTTCATGGACGCTCCCATTGGTCACTCCCAGGGGAAGAGGTACGAGCCGTCGGCGTTCTGCTCCGGCGTGAGGCGGCCGGTCAGCGTCTGGCCGCCGGTCATGAGATCGTTGACCGCCTTGCCGCCCGCCGCCTGCGGCAGTCCTGGCGGCAGAGCCGCGCCCGCCCGCCCGCCCGACCAGGGGCCGGAGGACGGGAACCGGCCGCTGAGGCCGTGCGCGGTCAGGTCGCGCTCGATCCGGTCGGCCGTGCCCCAGACCAGCATGGGCCCCTGGGCGAAGGTCGCCGCGGCGAGGTCGTTCAGGCCGTCGCGGTCACCGCGGACGGTCCGGACGCCCAGGTCGGCCGCCACCGCCGCGGTCAGGGCGGCGGCGCAGCCGTGCAGCAGCGCGTCGAGCATCGACTCCACCGCCTGGTAGCCCTCGAAGAGCTTGATCAGGCACTGCATGGCCAGGAGCCGGGCCGAGGCCAGGCTGAGCGGCGTGACGGCCGCGGTCAGCGTCCACAACGCCACCGCCGCCATGGCCGCCGCGACCAGGAACTGGAACAGCACCATCGCCGCCAGTGCGGCCCCCGCCGTGAACAGGGTGAGCGCGGTGACCAGCGCGCGGAGCTCGATGCCGCGGAGGTCGGCCAGGTAGGCGTCCATGCGGCGCTGGAAGGCGCGTCCGTCCTCGCTGCGCCAGCTCGTCGCGGCCACCCCGGCGACGAGGGCCTCGACGTCCAGCCGGGCGGCGACGACGTCGTCGTGGACCGACGACCAGGTGGTGGCGGCGTCGAAGAACGCCTGCGGGTCGTACTGGTGGACGTACATCTTGCCGATGAACGGCCAGGCCGCCGGAACGCCCAGGGCCGACAGCGTCAGCGCCGCGCCCGTGCCCACCATGAGGCCGTGCCTCCCCAGGGCCGCGAGGTTCACCACCGGCTCACGGAACTGGCACGCTCGGCGCTCTCCCAGGTCGCGATGGACGCGGTCAGGCCGTCCTGGATGCGTGCCACGTCCTCGACCCGATGGCGCGCCTCCACCATCGTGAACGCCTCGACCTCGTTGTAGGCCAGGGCGAGCGAATAGGTGAAGGACGTGAAGGCGGACTCCGCCACCGTGAGCCCGGCCAGGCTCGGCAGCACGCCGCCGAGCGGCCGGACGGCGTCGGGGAGCCGGGACCTGATCTCCCTGAGCCGGGCGCGCTCGATCTCCACGTCGTACGGGGTGGGGGGCTGTTGAGGAGTGGGATTGGTAGGCATGTGTCGCTTTCGTCCGCATCGTTGACGCCCCCAGCCTCACCCCCCGCGCCCGTGACCGGGGACGTTTTGACGCCATCCCTATACGAACACGGCGCCCCCCTGCACGATCTTGACGGCGCCGCCGTCGTCCCGGTTCACGACGGCGGCGGCGTCGTGATCACCCGAACCTCTTCATCCCCGACAGGGCCGCGCCTTCATCGGCTCGCGGGCGGGCCGAACCAGCGGGAGAGATGGGCGTCCAGGTCGTGCTGGTCGTCGCCGGCCCAGGCCACGTGGCCGTCGGGGCGCAGCAGGACGCACGGGACGTCCAGGGCCGCGGTGCGATCCGCCACGTGGTCGACCCGGTCCGACCAGCCGCCGGCGGTCAGGCGTTCGGTGCGGTCCAGCAGCAGGCCGCGGCCGTGACGCAGCAGGCCGTAGAGGCGGCCCTCCTTCACGTCGAGGTCGGGCAGGCGGCGGCCGAGCAGGTCGGGGCCCTCGCCGAAGTCGTAGCGGACGCCGACCGCGGTGATCTTCTCGATCAGGTGGCGGTTCACCTCGTCGATGTCCATGAGTTCGGTGAGCAGCCTGCGCACGGCCCGCGGGCCCGGTTCGGGGGACAGCAGCTCCTTCTGGGCGCGGGTGTTGTCCAGCACGTCCGCGGCGACCGGGTGGCGTTCGGCCTCGTAGGTGTCCAGCAGTGTGGCCGGCGCCCAGCCGCGGACCTGCGCGGCCAGCTTCCAGCCGAGGTTGAACGCGTCCTGGACGCCGAGGTTGAGGCCCTGTCCGCCGATGGGTGGGTGGATGTGCGCCGCGTCGCCGGCCAGCAGCACCCGCCCGAGCCGATAACGTTCGGCCAGCCGGGTGGCGTCGCCGAAGCGGGACAACCAGCGCGGCGAGTGCACGCCGAAATCGGTTCCGGCGAGGGCGCGCAGCGCCTGCCGGAAGTCCTCAAGGGTCGGCGGTTCCGCGCGGTCGCCTGTTCCGACGGCCGGGACGACGACGCTGTAGACCCCGTTGCCGAAGGGCCGGATCCAGAACGGCCTGTGGGGCTCGTGGAGCTCGGCCGCCCTGGCGGTGATCTCCTCCTGCGGCACGCCCGCTTCCATCTCGCCCATCAGCGTCTCGGTACGCGACGGCTCGCCGGGGAAGCCGACGCCGAGCAGTTTGCGCACCGTACTGCGTGCGCCGTCGCAGCCGACGAGAAAGCGTGCGCGCAGCCGTTCCCCGTCGGCCAGTTCGACGGTCACGCCTTCGTCGTCCTGTTCGAGGGCGGTCACCGCGCGACCGCGGCGGATCTGCGCTCCGAGGTCGATCGCGTGCTCTTCGAGCAGGCGCTCGATGACCGGCTGCGGAATGCCCAGCAAATAGGCGTGCGCGGAATCCAGGCCCTTGGGCACGGGTTTGTCGATGGCGGCGAAGAAACCGGCGGCCGGACGCCGTCTTCCGTGTTCGAGAACGCGTTCCAGCAAGCCGCGCATCGCCATGATCTCAAGGCTGCGAATATGCAGCCCGACTATGCGGACGAACGACTTGGGCTCGGTCTCCTTCTCCAGGACGAGTACCCGTACGTCGTGCAGCCGCAGTTCGGCGGCCAGCATCGCGCCGGTCGGCCCGCATCCGGCGATGATCACGTCGTACGCGAGGGGCACGCGGTCGGCGCCGGCGTTCGACGGCGGCTCTGTGGCGTTGGCGTGCGGAGAGTGCATGGCGTTGCCTTTCGGGAGTGCCTTGTCGGAGGCGCTCCCGGCGACGCCTACGTCAGCCGCCCGGCCGTGACGGAATGGGGGAGCACCCACAGCGGAACTGCGTTCATGGGGCTCACCTCCTCGGGCGGTGTCACGGTCGCCTGCAAGCTACAAGCCCGGCCGTCGTCGCGTCCAGTCCTTTTCCCCTGGGGAGGCCCGTTTGCGGGACGGCCCCGGCCGAGAGGATCACGGTGTCCCGGCGCCCCGGAGCAGTGGAGAGAAGGCCGCACGCCTCGCCCAGGTCCGGAGCCGCACGATCAGCCCGGTGCCGGTCCAGGAGGTTTGCGCGTGTTGGCCCACGCCGCGCGCCGAGGTCCCTGACCGCCCGCCGAGCCGTCCCGAGCCGATCGGCCGTCGACGTTGCCCTGCTGCAAGCAAGATCACGGCAGGTTCCAAGTCAGCGGCAAGCCGGGTCACCGATGCTGCTGTGCGGAGGACCCGGTCTTCGGTGAAGGGAGCAGGTGACCGTAGAAGACACTCCCCGCCGCCCCCGCCGGCCCCGCCGGCCATGCGACAGCCGCCCGCACGACCCCCCGCGCGCCCAGCGACGACCTCGCCCGGGCCCGCGTGCCGTCCCGGAGGAGCGGGCCCGTTCGAGACCGCCCACCCGGGCACGTTCGATCTTTGCTGGAAAGAGGACACATGAATACGGATGTGACGGGCGCGAACCGCCCTCTCACAGACTCGCCCAGCCGCCTCCACCAGGCCCTGGAGGCGCAGTGCCGGCGGACGCCCGATCGCCTCGCCGTCGTCGCGGGCACGAGCCGGCTGACCTACGCCGAGCTCGACCGCAGGGCCAACGGGGTCGCCCACGCCCTGGCCGCGCGCGGCGTCGGACGCGGCGACCTGGCGGGGATCTGCCTGGACCGCGGCGAGTGGCTGGTGCCCGCGCTGATCGGGGTGCTGAAGGCGGGGGCGGCCTACGTCCCGCTGGACCCGGCCTACCCGGCGGAACGGTTACGTTTCATGGCCGAGGACGCCGCCGTGAGCGCGGTGGTCACCTCGGCCGCGCGGCGCGACACCGCGTCGCTGACCGGCGCCGCCACGGTGCTCGTCGACGACGTGACGCCCGCAGCGTCCGGGCCCGAGGTGCCCGGCGAGCCGGGCGACGCCGCGTACGTCATCTACACCTCCGGCTCGACCGGCCGCCCCAAGGGTGTGGTCGTGGAGCATCGCAACACCCTGAACCTGGTGCGCTGGGAGGCGGCCGCCTACACCGCCGAGGAGTTGAGCGGCATGCTGGCCGGCTCCTCCATCTGCTTCGACGCCTCCATCACCCAGATCTTCACGCCGCTGTTCGCCGGCGGAACCGTGATCATGGCGGACACCGTGCTGGCGCTGCCGACGCTGCCGGCCCGCGACGAGGTGCGCACGGTCTTCGGCGTCCCGTCCGCGCTGTCGGTGCTGCTGCGCGAGCCGCTGCCGGACGGCGTCCGCATGGTGCTGTCGGGCGGCGAACGGCTGACCGCGGCCCTGGTCGCGCGCATGTTCGCCAACCCGGGCGTACGCCGGGTGCTCAACATGTACGGCCCCACCGAGTGCACCACCGGCTCCACCATGTTCGAGGTGACCCGCGACCACCAGGGCGAACCGCCGCTGGGCGAGCCGATGGCGGGCGCGCTGCTCAGCGTGCGCGACGACGCGGGCAGGCCGGTCCCGGACGGAGAGACCGGCGAGTTGTGGATCGGCGGCCCCGGCGTGACCCGCGGCTACCTCGGCCACGAGTCGCAGGCCTTCCGCACCGAGCCCGACGGCACCCGCGTCTACCGCAGCGGCGACCTGGTCCGACGGGTGGACGGCGAGCTGCGGTACGTGGGCCGCGCCGACGACCAGGTCAAGATCCGCGGCTACCGGGTGGAGCTGGGCGAGGTCGAGTCGGCGCTGGACCGCCACCCCGCGGTGCGCCGCGCGGTCGTGCTGGCCCACACCGACGACGACGGCATCGCCTACCTCGCCGCGCACGTGGCCGCCTCCGGCGTGACCGAGCCCGACCTGCGCGACTGGCTGCGCGACCGCCTGCCCGACCACCTGGTCCCGGCCAGGATCGGCGTGACCGGCGACCTGCCGATCGGCCCCACCGGCAAGGTGGACCGCGCGGCCCTGCCCAAGCTGGGCGCCGCCCGGACGGGGAACGCGGCCCCGGTCGCGCCGCGCACGGACGACGAACGCCAGGTGGCCGAGGTGATCGCGGACGTGCTGGGCCTGCCGGAGGTGGGCGTGCACGACCGGTTCGCCGACCTGGGCGGGCACTCGCTGGCCGCCGCCCGGGTGGTGACCGAGCTGTCACGGCGGCTCGGGCACACCGTGCCCCTGGCGTCGTTCCTGACCGAGCCGACCGCGGCCGGGCTGGCGGCCCGGCTGCGCGAGCCGGGATCGGCGCCGGTGCGGCGGACCGGCCGGACCCGGCACCCGCTCACCGCCGCGCAACGCGAGTTCTGGACGTTGCGCCAGCTCCACCCGCACAGCCCGGTCACCACCGTGTCGGTCCGGCTGCGCGTGCGCGGCCTGAGCGGGAGCGCGCCGCTGCGCCCGGCACTCGACGCGGTCCTGCGCCGGCACGAGGCCCTGCGCAGCACGGTCTCCGTCGGCGAGGACGGCGTCCCGTACGCGGTCGTGCACCCGCCCGTCGCCGTCCCGCTGGTCGAGCACCCGGCGGGCGCGGACCCGGTGAAGGTGGCCCGGGCCGCGGCGGAGCACGTGTTCGACGTGACGAACGAGGTGCCGCTGCTGCGCGCGAGCCTGTGCCCCGTCGGGGACGACGTGGCCGAGCTGGTGCTCGTGACCGACCACCTCGCCTTCGACGGCGGTTCGGTCGGCGTGCTCATGGACGAGCTGGCCGCCGAGCTGGCGGGCGAGCCCGTTCCCGAGCCCGCGGTGCAGCTCGGCGACGTGGCGGTGCGCGAGCAGGAGGAACGGCCCGACCTCGCGCGGCTGCGGGAGTTCTGGCGCGGCGAGCTGGCGGGGGCGCCGGTGGCGGGGCCGCCGCCGCGCGACCTGACGACGTGCCGGGTGACCAGGCCGCTGCCCGAAGAGCTCACGGACGGCGTGGCCGCGCTGGCCCGCGCGTGCGGCGCGACCCCGTTCGCGGTGTACGTGGCCGCCGTCGCCCTGGCCGCCGGGGAGCCGGACACGCTGGTCGGCATGGTCGCGGCGCGGCGCGCCAGGCCGGAGCTGGCCCGGGTCGTCGGGCCGCTGATCGACACGGTGCCGGTGCGGCTGCGGCCGGACGCCGAGCCGACCTTCCGCGACCTGGTCAGGCAGGCCGGGGAGGCCACCACGCGGGCGCTCGTCCACCAGGAGGCGCCGCCCGCCGACCTGCCCCGCGCCCCCGTGCTGCTGGCCATGCAGCACGCCGAGGTGCCGGTGCGCGCGGGCTGCCTCGAACTGCTGACCGAGGTCGGCTCCGGCGCTGCCGTGCACGAGTTCAGCGTGCTCGTCAACCGCACGGCGGCCGGCGCCGAGCTGCACCTGGAGTACGCGGTCGCGCTGCTCGGCCGGGAGGCGGCCGGGGCGTACCTGGACCGGCTGCTGTGGCTGCTGCGGCGCGCGGTGGCCGAGCCGGACCTGCTGATCGCGGCGTTCGAGCCGGTCACCCCGGACGAACGCGCCGCGCTGCTGGCCCGCGCGGCCGGCCCGCGGCTGCCGGACGACCTGCCGCCGGTGCCCCGGGCCCTCGCGGCCCACAGAACCGGCACGGCGAGCAGGGCGGGCACAGTGGGCACGGCGGTGGTCGGCCCGGACGGCGCCGCGCTGAGCCACGCCGAGCTGAACGACCGCGCCGACCGGATCGCGGCCGGGCTGCTGGCGCACGGGGTGTCGCGGGGCGACGTGGTCGGCGTCCACGTGCCGCGGGACCGGATGTTGCCCGTGGTGCTGCTGGGCGTGTGGCGGGCGGGGGCGGCGTACCTGCCGCTGGACCCCGAACACCCGGCCGAACGGCTGCGCCTGCTGGCCGCGGACGCGGGCGCCCGCGTGGTGCTCACGCGCGGCGACACCCCCTTCGACCCAGCCCCGCCGTCCACCACGAACGAACCGGCGACGCCCGCCCCGCACCACCCGGCGACGCCCGCCCCGAACGGCCCGGCGACCCCTGCCGGGCACCGGCCGGTGGTGCTCGACGCGGACCGGCTCGCGGCCGGCCCGCTCGCGGACCTGCCCGAGGTGCGCTCCGAGGACCTGGCGTACGTCACCTACACCTCCGGCTCCACCGGCGCCCCCAAGGGGGTCGAGGTCACCCACGGCGGCCTGGCCGCCCTCGTGGCCGGGATGATCTTGACGCTCCGCCTCGGCCCGGCCGACGTGCAACTCGCGGTCGCGCCGCTGAGCTTCGACGCCTCCGCCTCCGAGCTGTGGAGCGTCCTGACCGCCGGCGGCACGTCGGTGGTGGTGGACAGGGCCACGGCCACCGACGGGCACGCGCTGGCCGAGCTGATCGGCACGAGCGCGGCCACGGTGATCGACCTGGTGCCGACCGCGTACCGGATGCTGATCGCGGCCGGCTGGGCGGGCGGCCCGGCGCTGCGCGCCGTCGCGGGCGGGGAGGCGCTGGACCCGGCGCTGGCCGAGCAGATCCTGCGCCGCGTCGGCGAGTTGTGGAACGCCTACGGGCCCACCGAGACCACCGTCACCTCGACGCTGCACCGGGTGCGCGCGCACGAGGGCGACCGGGTGCCGATCGGGTCGCCGATGCCGGGCGAGCGGGCGTACGTGGTCGACGCGCGGCTGCGGCTGGTGCCGCCGGGCACGGTCGGCGAACTGCTGCTGGGCGGCGCCGGGGTGGCCCGCGGCTACCGGAACCGGCCGGACCTGACCGCGACCGCCTTCGTGGCCGACCCGTTCACGCCGGACGGCCGCTGCTACCGCACCGGTGACCTGGCCCGATGGCGGCCGGACGGGACGCTGGAGTTCCATGGCCGCCGCGACCACCAGGTGAAGGTCCGCGGATACCGGATCGAGCTGGGCGAGATCGAGGCCGTGCTGCGCGAGCTGACCGAGGCCGCCGTGACCGTCGCGGGGACGGACGCGCACGCCCACCTGGTCGGCTACGTCGCGCCGGAGACGGCGGACCTGGCCGCGATCGAGCGGCACGCCCGGTCCCGGCTGCCCGGCCACATGGTGCCGCGCCGCTGGGTCGCCCTGCCCGCCCTGCCCACGCTGCCCAGCGGCAAGGTCGACCGCCACGCGCTGCCCGAGCCGGACACCGGCCCGGACCCGGCGCGGGTCGCGCCGGACACCGGCGCCGAGCGGCTGGTGGCCGCCGTCTGGGCCGAGGTGCTCGAACGGCCCGAGGTCTGGGCCGGCGACGACTTCTTCGCCCTCGGCGGAGCCTCGTTCGCCGCGACCAGGGTGGCCGCCCGCCTGCGCGAGATGTTGCAGGTCACCGTGCCCGTGCGGTTGCTGTTCGACCGTCCGGTGCTCGCCGACTTCGCCGCCGCGCTCGAAGAGCTGCTGGCCGCCGACCTGATGGAGGGGGACGAGGGATGACCGAGACACGTGAGGACCGGATCGCCGAACTCGTCCGGTCCAGGATCGACGCCGCCCTGAAGCAGAAGGAGAAGAAGGCCGCCCCCGGCATCCCGGCGACGTCGGCCGCGGACATGCCGCTGTCGCCGGCGCAGGAACGGCTGTGGTTCCTGGCCCAGCTCGAACCGGACACGCCCGCCTACAACGTGCCGCTGACGCTGCGGCTGCGCGGCCCGGTGGACGTCGCCGCCCTCACCGGCGCGGTGGCGGACCTGGCCGAACGGCACTGGGTCCTGCGCGGCGTCATCGACGAGGGACGCGTACGACCCGTCGCCGCCGTCCCGGTGCCCGTGGTGGACGTGGACGGGACGGAACTGGACCGGGAGCTGGCCGCACACTCCTGGCGGCCGTTCCGGCTGGACGCCGAGCCGCCCCTGCGGGCCACGGTGTTCCGGCTCGGCGACGAGGAGTGCGTGCTCGCGCTCACCCTGCACCACATCGCCACCGACGCCTGGTCGGAACGCGTGCTGCTGGACGACCTCACCCGCCTGTACGCCGCCCGCCTCGGCCTGGAGCCGCCCCCCGCTCCCCCGGCCCTGCAGTACGCGGACGTGGCCGCCTGGGAGGCCGGACGGCCGGACGCCGACCTCGACTGGTGGGCAGGGCGCCTGGCGGGCCTGCCGCCGGTGCTCGACCTGCCGCTCGCCCGCCCGCGCCCGTCCGTGCCCACGTGGGAGGGGGCGGCCGTCGCGGTGGAGGTGCCCGAGGCGCTGTCGGCGAAGGTGCGCGCGGTGGCGGGGACGTCGCCGTTCATGGTGTTCCTGGCCGGGTTGCAGGCGTTGCTGAGCCGCCTGTCCGGCGTCGACGACATCGCCGTCGGGGTGCCGCACGCGGGCCGCCACCACCCCGACGCCGAGCGGGTCGTCGGCTGTTTCATCAACACGCTGGTGGTACGCGGCGACACCTCGGGCGACCCGACCGGCGCGGAGCTGCTGGCGCGGGCGCGCACGGCGGCGCTGGACGCGTTCGCGCACGCCGGCACCCCGTTCGAGCGGGTCGTGGAGCGCCTGCAGCCGGAGCGGAACCTCGCGGTCACGCCGCTGTTCCAGGTGATGCTCAACGTCTACGAGACCGACGCGCCGATGTCGCTGCCGGGGCTGGAGGTCGTGGCCGGGACGCCGCCCGCGCCGACCGCCAAGTTCGACCTGAACCTGGAGCTCGGCGACGACGGCACCCGGTTCTCGGGCGAGTTGCGGTACCGCACCGACCTGTTCGACGAGGCCACCGTGAGCCGGCTGGCCGGCTGGTACCTGGAACTGCTGGACGGCCTGCTCACCGACCCCGCCGCGCCGGTGCGGCTGCCGGCCGGCGACGACCTGCGCGGCCGGGACGCCGCGCTGCCGGTGGACGTGCCGCTGCACACGCTGGTCGAGCGGGTGGCCGACGCCCGCCCGGACGCGGTCGCCGTCGGCTCGCTCAGCTACGCGGAGCTGGACCGCCGCGCCAACCAGGTGGCCCATTGGCTGCTGGCGAGCGGGGTGCGTCCGGAGGAGCCGGTCGGGGTGCTGCTGGAGCGGCGTCCCGAGCTGGTGGTCGCCATGCTCGGCGTGCTCAAGGCGGGGGCGGCCTACCTGCCGCTCGACCCGGTCTATCCGGAGCGGCGCAACCGGGCGGTGATCGCCGACGCCGGTGCGCGGTTCGTGCTCACGGACGCCGAGCTCTCCGCCGCGGCGGAGGCGGCCGGCGAGCGTCCCGGCCTGGCGGTGCGGCCGGAGCACCTGGCGTACGTGATCTACACGTCGGGCTCGACCGGACGGCCGAAGGGCGTCGCGGTCGAGCACCGGCACATCACGCACTACCTCGGCGCGGTGGCCGAGGTCGTCCCCGCCGGGATGACGTCGTTCGCGCTGGTCTCCACCGCCGCCGCCGACCTCGGCATGACGAACGTGTGGTGCGCGCTCACCACGGGCGCCACCCTCCACCTGATCGACCACGAGACGGCCACCGACCCGGCCGCGTTCGCCGCCCGCCTGGCGGCGCACCCGGTGGACGCGATCAAGATGGTGCCCAGCCAGCTCGAACTCCTCGGCACGGCCGCGTTACCCGGGAAGCTGCTGATCCTGGCCGGCGAGGCGGTGCCGGCGGACCTGGTGGCGCGAGTCCGGGAGGCGCGGCCGGACCTGGAGGTGCAGATCCACTACGGCCCCACCGAGACCACGGTGTCGGTGCTGGCCTGCGACGCGGCCGAGGCCCTGGCCGGGCTGGGCCCGGGCCGGGCGCCGCTGGGCCGGCCGCTGGCCGACGTGCTGTGCCGGGTGGCCGACCCGTCCGGACGGGCGCTGCCGCCCGGCGTGCCCGGTGAGCTGTGGATCGGCGGGCCCAGCGTGGCCCGCGGCTACCTGGGCCGCCCCGACCTCACCGCGGAACGTTTCACCGGCGGCTGGTACCGCACCGGCGACCGCGTCCGGGTGACCGGGGACGGGCTGGTCGAGTTCCTGGGGCGGATCGACGACCAGGTGAAGGTGCGCGGCTTCCGCGTCGAGCTGGGCGAGGTCGCCGCGGCTCTGCGGGCCCTGCCGCAGGTCGCGGAGGCGTACGTGCAGCCGGTCGGCGAGGGCCTGGAGCGGCGCCTGGCCGCCTGGGTGACGCCGGCCGCGATGGACCCGGTGGACGTGGCCCAGGTGCGGGCGGCGCTGCGCGAGCGGCTGCCCGACTACATGGTGCCGGCCGCGATCGGCGTGCTGGAGGCGCTGCCGCTCACCCCGAACGGCAAGGTGGACCGGGCGGCGCTGCCCGTGCCCGAGGCGGGGCCCGCGGTGCGGGTGCCGCTGGGCACCGCCGGGGAGCGCCTGGTGGGCGAGGTCTGGGCCGACGTGCTCGGGCTCCCCGAGGTCTGGGCGGACGACGACTTCTTCGCCCTCGGGGGGCACTCGTTCGCGGCGACCCGGGTGGCAGGGCGGCTGCGGGAGCGGCTGGGCGCGGCGGTGCCGGTACGGCTGCTGTTCGAGCACCCGGTGCTGGCCGACCTGGCCGCCGCGCTCCCCCGTCCGGCGGACGCCGTTCGCGTGCGGCGCGCGCCGGCGGACGGGCCGGTGCCGCTGTCCGGCGTGCAGGCCAGGCTGTGGTTCCTGGCCCAGCTCGAACCGGACAGCAGCGCCTACAACGTGCCGGTGGCGCTGCGGCTGCGCGGCCCGCTGCGGGCGGACGCCCTGCTCGACGCCGTACGCGACCTGGCCGAGCGGCACCACGTGCTGCGCGGCGTGGTCGACGACTCCGGCCCCGAGCCGGTGATCGTGGTCCGGGACGCCGCCGAGGTGCCCGTGTCCACCACGCGCGTGGACCGCTCGGAGGTCGAGGACGTGCTGGCCGCGCACCTGGCGACGCCGTTCGCGCTGGACCGCGAGCCGCCGATGCGGGCGGTGCTGCTCACCGTCGGCGAGCCTGGGGCCGACGACGAGCACGTGCTCTCGCTCACCTTCCACCACATCGCCACCGACGCCTGGACGCGCGGACTGCTGCTGTCGGAACTGTCCGGCCTGTACGCCGCCCGCCTCGGCCTGCGCCCGCCGCTGGACCCGCCGCCGGCGCAGTACGCCGAGGTGTCCCCCGTCCCCGACCCGGCCGACCTGGACTGGTGGGCCGGGCACCTGGACGGCCTGCCGCCGGTGCTCGACCTGCCCACCGACCGGCCGCGTCCCGCGGTGCCCGACCCGGGCGGGGCCGCGCTCGACCTGGAGCTGCCGGCCGGGCTGAGCGAGCGGATCAGGGCGGTGGCCGCCGCCTACCGGTCCACGCCGTTCATCGTGCTGCTGGCCGGACTGCAGGCGCTGCTGGCCCGGCTGTCGGCCACTGCGGACGTCGCGGTCGGCGTGCCGGTCTCCGGCCGCGACCACCCGGACACCGAAGGCGTGGTGGGCTGCTTCCTCAACACCGTCGTCGTGCGGACCGACGTGGGCGGCGACCCGACCGGGCGCGACCTGCTGGCCCGCGCGCGGGAGTCCGCGCTGGGCGCGCTCGCGCACGCGGGCACGCCGTTCGACCGGGTGGTGGACCGGCTGCGGCCGGAGCGGAACCTGGCGGCCACGCCGCTGTTCCAGGTGATGCTCAACTACATCCCCGGCGGGGCCGGGCCGGAGCTGCCCGGCCTGGAGGCGTCCGAGATCCACTTGCCGGAGCTGACCACCAAGTTCGATCTGAGCTGGCACGTCGTCGACGACGGGCCGGGCGCGCCGCTGCGCGGCGGGCTCGCCTACCGGACCGACCTGTTCGAGCCGGGCACCGCGGCCAAGCTGACCCGCTGGTACGCGGCCCTGCTCGACGGGCTGCTCGCCGACCTGGACGCGCCGGTGGGCGCGGTGCCGCTGGAGCCGGTGACCGGCCCCGCCGTGGACGGCGGGCCGCCGCCCGAGCCGCCCGCCGGGGCGGTGCACCACCTGATCGAGCGCTGGGTGGACGAGACGCCCGGCGCGCCGGCCGTGGTGGGCGCCGACCGCGCCCTGACGTACGCGGAGCTGGAGGCGTCCGCGAACCGGATCGCGCACTGGCTGCTGGAGGCCGGGGTGGGCGCCGACGAGCCGGTCGGCGTGCTGCTGGAGCCGGGCGCGGACCTGGCGTGCGCGTTGTTCGGCATCCAGAAGTCGGGCGGCGGGTACCTGCCGATGGACCCGGCGTACCCGGCGGCGCGGATCGCCGCGATGCTGGAGGCCGCCGGGGTGCGGGCCGTGGTGACGGTGAGCGAGTTCGCGCCGCTGATCGGGGACGGCCGGCGGGTGCTGGCGCTCGACCGGCCGCCGTCCCTGCCGGACACCCGTCCCCGGGTCGAGGTGCTGCCGGAGCACCTGCACCACGTGATCTTCACGTCGGGGTCCACCGGCACGCCCAAGGCGGTGGCCGCCGAGCACGGCGGCGTCCTGAACTACCTGGGCGGCATGCTGCCGCGCATCGGCGTGCCCGGCGGGTCGTTCGCGGTGGTCTCCACGCCCGCGGCCGACTTCGGCCTGACCTGCGTGTTCGGCGCGCTGACCACGGGCGGGACGGTGCACCTGGTCCCCCGCGAGACCGCCATGGACCCGGCCGCGTTCGCCGGCTACCTGGCCGAGCACCGGGTGGACGTCGTCAAGTGTGTCCCGAGCCACCTGGAGCTGCTGGCCTCGGGCGGCGACCTGGCCGCCGTGCTGCCGCGCGAGCTGCTGATCCTGGCGGGCGAGGCCTGCCCGTGGGACCTGGTGGAGCGGGCTCGGGCCGCCCGGCCCGGACTGCGGATCCAGAGCCACTACGGCCACACCGAGTCCACGATGATCTGCCTGGTCTGCGACACCGAGGAGATCCCCGCCGACCGGCGGACCGGCATCGTGCCGCTGGGCCGTCCGCTGCCCGGCGTGTACGGGCACCTCGTGGACGCCGCACTACGGCCGGTGCCGCCCGGCGTGCCCGGCGAGCTGGTGGTCGGCGGCCCCGGCGTCACCCGCGGCTACATCGGCCGGCCCGAGCTGACCGCCGAGCGGTTCGTCCCCGACCCGCTGACCGCCGAGGGACGCTGCTACCGCAGCGGCGACCTGCTGCGCGTCACCTCCGACGGGCGGATCGAGTTCCGCGGCCGGGTGGACGACCAGGTCAAGGTGCGCGGCTACCGCGTCGAGCTGGGCGAGGTCACCACCGCGCTGCGGGCGCTGCCCCAGGTCGCCGAGGCCGTGGTGCTGCCCGTCGGCGAGGGGAAGGCCAGGCAGCTCGCCGCGTGGGTGACGCCCGCGACCGTGGAGGCCGCGTCCGTACGGTCGGCGCTGCGCGAGCGGCTGCCCGACTACATGGTGCCGGCGCACGTCATGGCCCTGGACCGGCTGCCGCTCAACCCGAACGGGAAGATCGACCGGGCCGCGCTGCCCGAGCCGGTGGCCGAGCAGGCCGCGTACGCGCCGCCCTCGACGCCGAACGAGGAGCTGGTCGCCGGGGCCTTCGCCCGGGTGCTCGGCGTGGAACGGGTGGGTGCGGGCGACGACTTCTTCGCCCTCGGCGGCGACTCGTTCGCCGCGGTGCGCGCGGTCAAGGAGATCGGCCGCGGGCTGCGGGTGATCGACCTGTTCACCCGGCCCGCCGTGGCCGAGCTGGCCGCGTTCCTGGGCCGCGAGGACACCGGCGGGCTGCTGCACCGCCTGGGCGGCGGCCGGGCCGGCGAGTTCACGCTGGTCTGCGTGCCGTACGGCGGCGGGTCGGCGGCGGTGTACCAGCCGCTGGCCCAGGCGCTGGGCGACCGGGTCGAGGTGCTCTCCGCCGAACTGCCCGGCCACGACCCCGCACGCCCGGACGAGCCGCCGCTCCCGCTGGAGCAGCTCGTGGACGTGCTGGCCGCCGAGGTGGCCGCGACCGCGTCGGGTCCCGTCGCGGTCTACGGCCACTGCGTGGGCTCCGCGACCGCCGTCGCGCTGGCACGCCGGCTGGAGGCGGACGGCGTGCCCGTGCTGGGCGTGATCGCCGCCGCGAGCTTCCCGGCGGCACGGCTGCCCGGTCCGGTCAGGCGGCTGTTCGGCGGCGACCGCTGGGTGTCGGACCGGATGTTCCGGGACGCGCTGCGCGCCTCCGGCGGGCTGCTCGACGACATGGACGAGGCCGCCAAGCGCACCGCCGTACGCGCCATGCGGCACGACGCCGACCAGGCGCAGGAGTGGTTCGGCCAGGAGCTGGCCGGCGAGGGTGCGCCGCTGCGCGCCCCGATCCTGAGCCTGGTCGGGGAACGCGACCGCGCCACCGAGCTGCACGAGGAGCGCCACACCGAATGGGCGGCGTTCGCGCCGCGGGTGGAGCGGGCCGTGCTGCCCAGGGCCGGGCACTACTTCCTGCGTCACCAGGCCGAGCCGCTGGCCGCCCTGGTGCTGGCGCACCTGACCCGCTGGGCGGCCGGGACGCTGCCCGACCCGGTGCGTCCGCCCGAACGCGCCAGGCTGCGGCCCTTCTACACGGTCGCGGGCGGGCAGATCGTCTCGGCGCTGGGCACGGCGCTGAGCTCGTTCGCGCTCGGCGTGTGGGCCTACCAGCGCAGCGGCGAGATCCTGGACCTGGCGCTGGTCACGATGCTGGCGCAGATCCCGGCCGTGCTGCTCACCCCGCTGGGCGGCGCGCTGGCCGACCGGGTGGACCGGCGCAGGATCATGCTGGCCTGCGACGCGCTGTCCGGGCTGTCCATGGTGGCGCTGGTGCTGCTGCTGACCACCGGGCGGCTGGAGTTCTGGAACGTCTGCCTCATCGTGGGCGTGACCTCCGTCGTGTCGGCGTTCCAGCAGCCCGCGTGGCTGGCGGCGATCGCGCAACTGGTGCCGAAACCGTACCTGCCGCAGGCCAACGCGCTGGCGAACGTGGGCTTCGGCGCGGGCAACGTGGTCGCGCCGCTCGCGGGCGGCGCGCTGATCGGCCTGTTCGGGTTGTCGGCCGTGGTGGCCGTGGACGTGGCCACGTTCGCGATCGGCGTGCTGACGCTGCTGCTGGTGCGCTTCCCCGACCGGCTGTTCCACCGGCGCGAGGAGACGTTCACG
Organism: Nonomuraea sp. NPDC049607; assembly: GCF_040675375.1. NCBI lineage: Bacteria > Bacillati > Actinomycetota > Actinomycetes > Streptosporangiales > Streptosporangiaceae > Nonomuraea > Nonomuraea sp. NPDC049607. Next base: position 1,845 of record NZ_JBFAOV010000039.1, on the reverse strand, counting down.
GCGGCGCTCACCGGCGGGTGGCGGTTCCTGCGCAGGCGGCGTCCGCTGATGGTGATGGCGCTCTACTTCGCGGTCGTGAACTTCTGCACCGCGCTGATGTGGGTGCTCGTCACCCCCGTCGTGCTGGCCATCGGCACCTCCGCGGACCTGGGCCTGGTGACCGCCGTCGGCGGCGTCGGCGCGGCCGTGGGCACCGGCGTGGTGCTGGTGTGGGGCGGCACCCGGCGACGGGCCACCGGGATGATCGGTTTCGTCGTCGGGTCCGGGCTCGGCGTGGTGCTGATGGGCGTGTGGCCGGTCGTGTGGCTGGTCGCGGCCGGGTTGTTCGTCCGGCTGGCGTGCATGAGCATCGGCAACGCGCACTGGCTGTCCATCATCCAGGTCAAGGTGGGTCCGGAGCTGCAGGGACGGGTGCTCGCGGTGAACATCATGATCGCCACGGCCATGCAGCCGATCGGCTTCCTCGCCGCCGGACCGCTGGCGGAGTGGGCCGGACGGTTCGCCGGCGGGCCCGGCGGGGGCGCGGGGGTCGTGCTGCTCGCCAGCGGCGTGTTCCTGGTGCTGTGGGGCTTGGTGGGGCTGCGGCACCGGCCGCTGCATCACCTGGAGGACCTCGTCCCGGACGCCGCCCCGCCGTCGGAGGCCGCGGCCGACCTGGACGCCATCCAGGAGAGGCTGCTGAGCGCATGAACCCGGAACCCACGGAAGGCGCGGACGGCACGACTCACACCGGGCTTGTCACCGGGCTCGACACCGGGCCCGGCACCGGGCTTGTCACCGGGCTTGTCACCGCGGCCGACGTCCGGGCCGCCGGTGACCGTATCGCGCCGTACGTCCGGCGCACGCCGCTGCTGCGGGTGCCCGGCGAACGGCTCTGGGTCAAGCCGGAGAACCGCCAGCCGACCCGCTCGTTCAAGGTGCGCGGCGCGGCCAACGCCGTGGGCCGGCTGGCCGGGCGCGGCGTCCGGCACGTGATCGTCCAGTCGTCGGGCAACCACGCCCAGGCAATCGCGTACGCCGCCGCCGAACACGGGGTGCGGGCGACCGTCGTCCTGCCGGACACGGCCCCGGACCTGAAGGTGCGCGCCGCCCGCCGGCTCGGCGCCGAGGTGGTGATCGTGCCGCCCGCCCTGCGGGAGGAGGCGTGCCTCGCTCTGGCCGACCGGTTCGGCGCGACGGTCGTCGGCTCCGACGCGTACGACGTCATCGCCGGGCACGGCACCGCCGGGACCGAACTCTGCCTGGACCTGCCGGACGCGGGGGCCGTCCTGGTGCCCGTCTGCAACGGCGGCCTGCTGGCCGGGATCGCGGTGGCGGTCAAGGCCGCCGACCCGACGATCCGGGTGATCGGCGTCGAACCCGAACTGGCCGCCGACGGTGCGGCCAGCTTCCGGACGGGCACGCGGACCGCATGGCCGGTGGAACTGACCTACCGCACACGAGCCGACGGCCTGCGCGCCCCGGTACTGGGCGCCCTGGCCTGGGAACACATCCACCGTCACGTGGACGACATGCTCACCGTGACCGAGGACGCCATCGACGCCGCCGCCGACCTGCTCTGGCGCGAGCTGGGCGAACACGCCGAACCCAGCGGCGCGACCGCCACAGCCGCCTACCTCACCCACCAGGCACACCTGCCACCGGGCCCGGTGGTCGCGATCCTGTCCGGCGGCAACGTCGCGATCGACGCGGAGACCAGGGAGGAGCCACTGGCGCGGAGCACGTGATCCCCTGTCGTGTGCGTCACTGGACGGGGATCGGTGAGTCATCCCAGCGGATCTACCGCACCTCGTTGACCACCTGGGCCTGGCTCGCCTGCGGACAGCAACCACCCCTCGGCAAGGA